>CBHTUB010000446.1:0-4897 GCA_966095595.1 uncultured Chryseosolibacter sp.
GCTTATGATAGTACTTCATCTCGAAGCCGGCGCCATTGTCCCTGATAAAATAAAGGACCTCTCCATCCTTCTTTTCGCTACCGATCACGATATGGGTGTCCGGCGTTTTTCTGGTATACTTTAATGCGTTCGACACGAGGTTGGTCCAGATCTGTCGCAACATGGCGTGGTCGCCCTGGCTATTATGCAGCTCACCGATCTCGACGTTTACCGAACGTCCTGTTTCGTTGAGCATCATCTCGTCAACGATCCGTTTCACCTCCTCATAAGTCCTGAACGTTGTCTTATTCGGCGAGAGCCGTGAGGTTCTGGAGAACTCGAGCAGGTCGTCGATGAGCTGCCCCATGAACTTGGCGTTCTTGGTGATCACCCTGATGAGGTGACGTCCGTGATCGTCAAGTCTCGGATTGAAATCTTCTTGCAGAATTTTTGCATACCCATCGATGGCCCGCAACGGCGCCCTGAGATCGTGGGACACGGAATAGGTAAACGCTTCGAGCTCGCGGTTGGCCACCTGGAGCTCTGCCGTGCGGTGTTGCACCTGCTTTTCGAGGCCCTGATTCAGCTCTTTCTCACGCTGCTCACTCCTGATCAGATCGTGCTCGCGTTTGATGAGCTCGCGGTTGATCTCCTCGAGCCCTTTATTTTTTTCTGCCAGTTCCTGATACAAACCTGTGAGCTTCTGCTCGGCCTGTATCCGCTGATGGATCTCCCGCTGAAGCTGAAGGTTAAGGTCTCTCAATTCCTTTGTTCTCTGATCTACCAGGTTTTCGAGCACCGACGGACTTTTGAACTCTATCACCTTCGGCGTTATTTTGACAAGTGCGAATACCGTGGCCAGGGAAACCGTGGCGGTGAGAAAACGGATGAGTGCGCTGAGGCGGTACGCGGGCCACCAGAATATTGCTGCGTCGACAAGGTGGGTAAGTCCGCACCCCAATATAAAAACGATAAAAAGCAGAATGATCGATCTGAACGGCAGCTGCTCGGTCTTCTTCCTGTAGACGAAATATCCGAGCGTGATGGGGATCATGAAGTAGGAGAACCAGATGATCAGATCCGAAATGATGTATAGCCAGCCATGAAACGATGACCATTCACCACATTGCCACCGCGGTGGCCACCCGGAAGTATCGAGCAGATCGAAGAGGAAATCGCCAACCTGCGATGACCACGATGCCTGTTCCACAGCGACGACGGGCTGGTTGATCTGACATACGACAGTATTATCTGTTCCTTCGAATGACATGATCGCCGGCGTCAGAAATACACACAGCCATAGAAAGATTCGTTGTCTCATAGCTTTATTGACTTGCGTTAAGCTAATTGAATTTATCAAAAAAGCGCAAGCCCAACGAATGATGGCCGTTATTTATCGATGATGCACTATACTTCCTGGACGGAGCTCATTTTCTTCCGGCTGGAAACAATGAGCAGCTGAAGTGTTGCGAGACAGTCTTCTGAAGAACCCCGACCATCCGCCCCGATCTCGTCGAGGTAACAGAGGTATTCGAACAGCAGATCCCGAAGCTCACTTCGGATGTCCTTTATCTCCAGCTCATGCAACCTGGAAGCATAGCTGATCTTGTCCTGGATCCCGACATCCCGGCCATCTATGAGCGATATCAAGGTAAATCTATTTTCGAGGAGGAATTCATGGAGTGTGTGCCGCAATCGGCTGTCGCGCATTTCGTCGACAATATCACACCAGCGATCCACCGTTGCATACAGTGAGATTATGTTGTTGGTAAGTCCGTTTATATCGTTTATAGCGTGTGACATTCTTCTTCAATTTTCATCAAACAAAAAACCCGGGTTAGTGGCCCGGGTTTCTTTATGGTTAGGTTTAGATGAAACATATCGTTCAAAACACACCATAGTCCCGGGCAACATCCGATGCAGCAAACTGTTTGGTTCGCATCACAATTATGGAATTGGGGTTGAGTGTGTTCATCTATACAAAGGTAGAACTTTCCACGATAAGTCCTAACAAGTCTGCCGTTTACCCTGGATTTTTCTTCACAATTCAAACGATGGCGGAGCTGCCATGGCTATTTAAGACGATGGAAGGCAATAAATAATTACGGATTGATGTACCTTTGTGGTCTGTTTGAATAGCCATTATGTCGGTGCTAAAAGCTGGTAGTATAGAAGAGCCGCCCGTAAAGGTACGTCCATCGGTTGATATCGAAGTCCTTTCGGCAATATCGCCATCAACGCTCGAAGACTCGTACATCTACGTCCACTGTTACTTCAACAACGTTTACCGCGACATGCTGATCAGGATCTGGAGCACGACTTACCTGATCGACAAAGGCAGCTCGGCCCGCGCCAAACTCATTCACGCCGAAAACATCAGCATCGCTCCGGTCTGGACAAGAATACCCGACGGGCAGGTTTATTCTTTCCTCCTCGTATTCGAGGGGTTGCCCAAATCATGCACGCATTTCGATCTCATTGAAGAGATTCCACAACCGGGAGGATTTGAGGTCCGCAACATCGGAAGAAATGAAACGGATGTTTATCATATCGACTTGTAGTGGAAAATGCTTTTGGCTTTTGGCTTTTGGCCATTGGCATTTGGCATTTGGCGGGGCATGAAGTCTTCAACGTATTCAGGACGCTACTAATGGCAAACAGCCAACAGCCCATTCATTGCTCGTTCTCCGCCTTCAGGATCAATTTTAAAAGCTGCTTCAGGTCCTTATGTGGCTCGAGGTCATCAAAAGTGTGCGAAGCCTCTGCGCCATCTGATAATGTAACTTTGATGGTCGAATGTTTCGCGCCGTCGAATGCGCGCCGGTTTCCGGGAGACTTGTATGCTCCCATCTTCCTGACATCGATATTCTTCAGCTCGCTGGTCAGTCCCTCCCACACATCAGGGGATATCTTGCGCTTAACCATCTTGTTATCCTCCTGACGCCCGTCTACAAGCATGATCAAACTATCCTTGTCAATAAAGATCTGCTTCTGGTATCCGCGCGTGAGCGACGTAAACTCTATCTTCGTAACCTCTGCCTGACCATTGCACTGTGCTGCCATCAGGATCACGGCATAAATCATAATACAACAATTTCTGACCATCATACCGGTAAGTAACAAAGAAAAGGCCAGCAAAAAAAAAGCCGGCTGCGTAAACAACCGGCTAAACTGTAAACCGAAAAAACTTACTTTGTTCTCACATCGCGGATCTTATCGCGGATAAACTTGAGGTGATAGATCGTCATCGGATCTTTCGTCTTTTGCAGGGCTTTGGAGATCTGTCCGTCGACCTCGTTCAATTTCACCTGAAGGATCGGACCGACGTCTCGGTAATCGCGCCCCGGTTTTGCCGCAAGGTCCGTTATCTTATCGATGTAGGCGCGCTGAAGGTTCCTTCTGTAAATATCGATCGGTGCACCGGATGGCAGCTCCGTCCACATGAACTTGTCGAGGTCACCAAAGTATTGTACCAGCTGATAAGACTTTTCCGCATACATGGCTTCGCTAACGGCGAGCCGGCTCAGCGTGGTCGGGCTTAACAGGTGATTCAACACTGTTGCCTGCACCTGGCTCACGATCTGGGTTGGAGACTCTCCTATCCTGCTCAGCACTGCTGTATCCAGTAACCATTTCGGCGTTTTGAACACATTCCTGTCAAGGAATGTCATCGCATCGCGTTGCATGGCTGCCGGAACGATGTTGTAAACAGCTCCCGCCTGATCGGAGGTTTTGGGCGTCTCATAAATGCCGCCAATGTTGGTGAGCACATGTCCGATATAGTATTCGTACTGACTGGTGACAGCCTGGTACAACTGCGCAAGGTTTACATAACCCTCGTTCGGCTGTTGCGTCCATTGCAAAATGCCTCCCATGACACGGCGCAGGTTTCGGATGCCATAGTCCCCCGCCTTCATCGCATTGTCACCGAGATCTTCCGTCTGTGTTCTCGGATCGTCGCTGGAAAACTCGGAGCCATACCACAACGCGCGATCCGCCATCTTCTCAACGATCCATTTGTTGAGCACCGGTTTTTCTTCTTCAGGAGTCTTCAACTGCGGGTACCACCGATAGCCCCACTCGATCGCCCACATGTCATAAGCGCCTATCCGGGAGATCAGGCCGCGCTCGCCTACACTGTCTTCCGGCTGTGCAACGTAGTTGAATCTGGCGTAGTCCATGATCGAAGGCGTCAATCCATTGACCTCTACCCATTCCCTGTCACGAAGCTTCTCTACCGGGATGGTCGAACTCGCACCGTAGTTGTGCGTAAGGCCCAGCGTATGACCTACTTCATGCGCGGCGACAGACCGGATCAGTTGTCCCATCAACTCATCGTCAAAGGTCATTTTCTGCGCACGCTTATCATTCGGCGCGCACTGCACAAAATACCAGTCGCGTAGTATAGACATCAGGTTGTGATACCAGTTGATGTGACTTTCCAATATCTCGCCGCTCCGGGGATCGGTCACCACAGGCCCTGCGGCGTTAGCATGGGACGAAGGCTTATAAACGATCGCCGAGTGCCGTGAATCTTCAAGGCTCCACGACTCCTCCGAGTCCGGCGCTTCCTTCGCGATGATGGCATTTTTAAATCCGGCCTTCTCAAAGGCTACCTGCCAATCTTCGACTCCCTGCTTAAGGTATGGGATCCATTTCTTAGGCGTAGCAGGATCGATATAATAAACAATAGGCTTTGCCGGCTCCACCAGCTCCCCTGATGTGTAACGGATCACATCCTCCGGTCTGGGCTCGAGTCGCCATCTTTTGATGTAGCTCACCTCTTTGACTCCCTGCGGATTTGTGTTGTAATCCATGTATTGTTCCGAGAAGTATCCGACGCGCGGATCGGCCAGTCTCTTTTTCATCGGCACTTTTGGAAGGAGCACGATCGATGTATTCAACTCGAGGGTAAAAG
>CBHTUB010000447.1:0-4894 GCA_966095595.1 uncultured Chryseosolibacter sp.
AAACAAAGACAGGAATGGGAGCAGACTGCCGAAAAGATGATGAAATCAATCAAGGTAAAATAATGATCGAGCTTTACACCGACGAATACTTTATGCGCGAGGCTTTGAAGGAAGCCGCGAAGGCGCTGGAGATCAGTGAGGTCCCTGTCGGAGCAGTTGTAGTTTGCAGGAACAGGATCATCGCACGGGCCCACAATCAAACAGAGAAGCTTACGGATGCAACGGCGCATGCGGAGATGCTGGCTGTCACCGCGGCAGCAAACCATCTGGGCTCGAAATATCTGTCTGAATGCACACTGTATGTCACCCTGGAACCTTGCGTGATGTGCGCGGGAGCGCTTCACTGGGTACAGCTCGAAAAACTTGTATATGGCGCTTCTGACTTGCAACGCGGGTATTCCCTTGTCAGTACACCGTTGCTACATCCTAAAACCGAAGTGGTAAAAGGGGTCAAAGCCGAAGAGGCAAAGGCGCTGATCCACACTTTTTTTCAGCAATTGCGCGACTGAGAGCCGGTACGGCAAAGAAAATCTGCCGGTTCGTGAATTTTGTCCTGAATGAACAGGTTGTATATTTGGCACTCTCGAAATCCAATGTTCAACTCATAAATCATTCAGTATGGCATTTACACTTCCTGCACTTCCCTATGCTTTTAATGCACTGGAGCCGCATATCGATGCACGCACGATGGAGATTCACCACGGCAAGCACCACAACGCATACGTTACTAATTTGAATAATGCAATTGCCGGAACTGACGGCGAAAAATCAAGCATTGAAGATATTTGTAAGAATATATCCAAGTATCCTGTAGCCGTTCGCAACAATGGTGGCGGTCACTATAACCACAGCTTGTTCTGGACAATTCTTGGTCCCAACACCGGTGGTGCACCAACCGGTGCCGTAGCGGATGCTATCAACGCCGCATTCGGGTCGTTTGATGAATTCAAGACAAAGTTTGCGGCTGCGGCAGCCGGCCGATTCGGCTCTGGCTGGGCATGGCTGATCGTAGATGGCAGCGGAAAACTGCAGATCACTTCTACACCGAACCAGGACAATCCGTTGATGGATGTTGCCGAGGTAAAGGGCACTCCGATCCTTGGCCTTGACGTGTGGGAGCATGCTTACTATCTCCACTACCAAAACCGCAGACCTGACTACATCGCAGCCTTCTGGAATGTGGTTAACTGGAATGAGGTCAACAAGAGACTCGCAGCAGCGAAAAAATAGAAAGAATCGACATTTGATTTTCAGGAGGCCCTGGTAACGGGGCCTCTATTTTTTTTCAATAAGGAAGGCAAAACCCGCTCGGATGGAAAATGTGCCATCAAAGTAGAAATCCGTCATCGCTTCGATGGAGATCAATTCTCCGATGGGCTTGGCGAACCCTCCGCCAATTGACACATCGTTCACCCCTGCCAGTCCCCTCACGCGCAGGAAAGCGTCAGGTGTCGGATACCATCTTGCGCCCAACATGCCACTGAGTCCATCCCGCGACCAGATCTCTAGTCCTGCAGAACCTGAAAACTTACTGTGAAAAAAATAGTTTCCCTCGAGGCCGATCTGAACGCCTTCAAAGTATCCGCTGTTATCCGACTTGATAAGATCCATGTGGGAAGACAGCAGAACTTCGCCGGGTGTCCGCTGCGCAAAAATGATCGCCGGAAATACAGTCAGTAAGGAAAGAAGTACGATTCGCATGATCTAGCCGCCGCTAGATACGTAAAAGGCTAATTCAATGCCAACTTGTAGGTCTCGCTATGTTTTTGATTCCAGAAGCTTTTGGATCGCCAGGTATTCATCGCGAAGTTTCGCGGCTTCCATGAATTCGAGCTCTTTTGCCGCCTTCTCCATGGCCTTGCGCGTGCGCTCCGCCATTTTGTTGAGTTCGTCCTTTGACAGGTAGGCTACCACGGGATCTGCTGCAAGTGTAGCTTCCTCGTCTTCGACGTAGTATCGTTTGTTGAGCTTTTTGGAGTCGGCAACTTTCGTTTGGCTGAGAATGGCCTCTTTGGACTTGATGACCGTTTTTGGAGTGATGCCGTGCTTCAGGTTATAGTCCTGCTGTATTTTTCTGCGCCTGTTCGTCTCTTCAATCGCCACCGCCATGGATTCGGTGATAGTATCGGCATACATGATCACACGACCGTTGACGTTTCGCGCCGCCCGCCCGATGGTCTGTACCAGAGAGCGTTGATTCCGCAAAAAACCCTCCTTGTCGGCATCGAGAATTGCTACGAGTGAAACCTCGGGAAGGTCGAGTCCTTCCCTCAGCAGGTTTACGCCGACCAGAACGTCGTACACACCGAGCCGGAGCTCGCGTAAAATTTCCACACGCTCCAGGGTGTCCACTTCACTGTGAATGTATCTGCATTTTACGCCGGCCCGCTCCATGAATTTTGTCAATTCTTCTGCCATACGTTTGGTGAGGGTGGTCACCAGCACGCGTTCTTTCTTTTTTACACGCTCGTCAATTTCTTCGAGAAGATCGTCGATCTGGTTCTTGCTCGGCCTGACGTCGATCTCCGGATCAAGAAGTCCGGTAGGACGTATCAACTGCTCGACAACCACACCTTCGGATTTTCTCAGCTCATATTCACTTGGCGTAGCGCTGACATAAATGGTTTGGCCCATCATCGCCTCGAACTCGTTGAAGGTTAGCGGTCGATTGTCAAGCGCCGATGGAAGCCTGAACCCGAAGTCGACGAGATTGACCTTTCGCGAACGATCGCCACCCCACATCGCCCTGACCTGTGGAACCGTAACATGGCTCTCGTCAATGATCATCAAATAGTCGTCAGGAAAATAATCGAGGAGGCAGAATGGTCGCGCGCCCGGAGACCTTCGGTCAAAGTATCGCGAATAGTTCTCGATGCCCGAGCAATATCCAAGCTCACGCATCATTTCCAGGTCGAATTCCGTACGCTCCTTCAGTCGTTTTGCCTCGAGTAACCTGAGCTCGCTTTCAAACATGGCTGTCTGTGTTACAAGGTCGCTCTGGATCTCCCGGATCGCCTGGTGTAATGAGTCTTTTCCGGTGACGAAAAGGTTGGCCGGAAATATTGTTACGACCGTTTCATCGGAGATCTTTTTGCCCGTGTGCGGGTCAATGCGCTGGATGGACTCGATCTCGTCTCCCCAGAAGTATACTCTGACGGCATAGTCAGCGTACGCCAGGAACACGTCTACCGTATCTCCCTTTACCCTGAAATTGCCGCGCTTGAATTCCGCTTCCGTACGGCTATAGAGAATATCGACAAGGGCGAACAGAAACCTGTTGCGGGCAATCACTTCTCCAACCTTGAGCTTGATGACGTTTTTCCCAAATTCGTCGGGGTTACCGATACCATAAATGCAGGAAACGGAAGCGACGACGATCACGTCCCGCCTGCCGGTGAGCAGTGCTGACGTCGCACTCAGTCGCAGCTTTTCAATTTCTTCATTGATCGACAGGTCCTTTTCGATATACAGGTTGGACGAAGGAATGAACGCTTCGGGTTGATAATAATCGTAGTAGGAGATAAAATACTCGACAGCATTATTCGGAAAGAAGTTCTTGAACTCTCCGTACAACTGAGCAGCCAACGTCTTGTTGTGGCTCAGCACGAGCGTCGGCCGGTTGGTCTGCGCGATGACATTCGCCATCGTAAAAGTCTTTCCCGATCCTGTTACACCAAGCAGGGTCTGGTGAGGTTCGCCATTGTTAATGCCTGCAACGAGCTGCGCAATAGCAGCCGGTTGGTCACCTGTGGGTACGTATTCGCTGGTTAAGATAAAATCCATCTAAACTTGTTTGTTCAAATAACTTATCGTTAACTGACAACAGTGTGTCAGCAAGAATAGTTGGATGTCAATTTAAAAAGTTTTCGGGCGTGGAATGCATCGAAGCGGATAAGGCTTCAAGCTGCACGCTTCACGCTTCAGGCATTTTTACGGACCTGAGAAACCTGAAACCGGAAACCTTGAACGCGGAACGTTAATCAACTACCCCAATCCTCGTAGCTTGCGGCTCGTACCCCGCAACTTTTCAATCAGTTATTCCAGATCTGCCAGCTTTTCTCGGCCTGCACGTGCAGCATTTCAAGACCATTTTTGATGGTTGCGCCGCGCATTTCCGCCTTTTGGAGGAATAGGGTGCGTGCGGGATTGTAGATCAGGTCGTAGACGTAATGCTCAGGGCCGATCAGTTCATAGTCGATCGGAGGCATGTTGTTCGTGTTGGGGTGCATGCCGAGCGGAGTAGTGTTGATGATCAGCAACGACTCGGACATCAGTTTTTTGTTGACGTCTTCGTAGGTAAGGTCGCCTTTCGATCCTTCGCGCGAAACAATTTTATGCTCGATCTTGAGCTTGGTGAGCGCTTCGTGCACTGCTTTTGAAGAACCGCCGCTCCCCAAAACAAGTGCTTTGAATTTTTTATCCTTCGGAAGCCATTTTTCGAGCGTCTCGAAGAATGCGTCCGAATCGGTGTTGTAGCCCTTGCGTTTTCCGTCCTTGTTGAATTTGATCACGTTGACGGCGCCGATCTTTTTAGCTACGGGATCTACCTCGTCGAGGTATTGTATCACCTGTTCCTTGTAGGGAAGTGTAACGTTGAGACCGGTCAGGCCTTTTGTTTCCGTAATGAGTTTTTCGATCTCTTTGATGCTGCCCAGCGGGAACAGCTCGTAGTGGTGATCTCTTAGCCCTTCGCGAAAAAATTTCTCATCGAAATAATTCTTAGAGAAGGAATGACTAACAGTTTGTCCTATGAGACCAAATACTTTTTCCATGTTCAGATTTTTGTTTTAATTCTAGCCGCAATCTTTTCAAATAAAACCACTATAAACACGCCAACGGCTATCAAGAGCGTAGCCTGGAAAACCTGAGGATCTTTGCCTGTTTCAGCCGTGTA
>CBHTUB010000448.1:0-4889 GCA_966095595.1 uncultured Chryseosolibacter sp.
AAAAAGCAAAAGTCAATAAAACTAAAACGTCAAATTCTATTATAACATGGGAGCCAGGAAAAAATACAAGAGTAAGAAGAAGAAAGGCGAGCGCCGCTCCAAAGGACCACTAGCCGGCGTGTCAGGAGTGATGGAACATCCCATAGCGCAAACTGTAACAAAGGGTGGTCTGGTTCTGCTCGCAGCAATTGCCGCAGGTGGTGCCGGTGCCGCACTGGGCAAGCACTCGCTGATTGCAGGTGTACCGGTAACACTGATCGGGTTTCATAAAAAAAATCCTTACCTGATCGCAGCGGGATTGGGCCTCACATTGAGCAATGGGTTTCAGAATCCGACTCAACCCGCACAAGTGTCCGGTGTTAATGGGTTCGATATGAAACAGGTGGTGCAGGGGGCAAAGGATCGCGTGGGTACCTTCTTTAAAAACTTCTCTGAGAAGTTATACCTGCCTAAGTCAGCAACATCTGCAGAAACCACTGCGGGGCTGGGAGGAGGGCAGGATGAGCAGGTCACCTACTTTATAAATCCTCACAGCAATTCAAAGGAACTGGATATGTCCGCTATCGACAGAATACAGGAGCAGATCGCAGAGATGAATAAGGGAACTGCAGGGCTGAGCGAGATGGAAGTCGACAGGGAATTCTAATTCTAGTAATCAGACAAAGAAAATTTTAACAGGCATTTAAGTCTGAATGGAACCACCTTGTCTGAAAGCACGGGTGAACAAAAACAAAACAGTTAAACAATAATCAATATGGCAGGTGCATTAGGCGCATTAGGACAACTCATAGAGAGTGAGTATACAAATCCGACAGAGTTGCTCGGTTTGAATGGAGAGATGGATACCGAGTTGTTAGGGTATCTCAACGGGCTGAATCCGGTAGCAAGGGCTAAAGCGATGAGCAAGATCACGAAGCGCCACATTCCTTCGCAGGGATCACGCGCTGAGTTTGAAAAATTTTTCGTCGAGCTGCCCAAGCACATCAAAGAACAATTGCTTGCAGGAAAACTTCGACTGGCCGATCATCTGATCTACACGATCAAGCCAATCAAGGGTGCGAAAACAATCAAGATGTTCGAGAGCCAGGATGTGAAGGAGGTAAACCTGAGAAACATTAGCAATGCGAAGCTTCCCAAGAACATGGCACTGCTTGTAAGCGGGATCTATCTCCTGCATGGTGTGGCGGCATCGCTCGACATCGATGACATCAAAACAACAAAATTCCAGAGCATCGAGGACGTTGGTGCGATTGCCAACGGAGAATTCAAGCTGAAAGCAAATAAGAAGCAGCTCGTGAGCGATACATCCAACAGGAAGTTTGTTACCACGCAATTCAATATGGTGCCTCTGAGCTATTACAAGCTGGCAAACCCACGGCTGATCCACGACGACGTCGAAATCGAGTTTGAGATCGAACTGGGAACGATCAAGGGCCTTGACCCTAACTCAGTGATCTACGTGGGTCTCGAAGGAACCGCTACTATTCCTTAACAGCTATGGAAAAGCGATTAGTGGATAAGATCTACACCTTTCTAGTTGAGGCCGAGGGCGAGCCTGTGAACAAGAAGTTTGACCTGGATAAGAACGTGAGGGTCGTGCGGGGTATCGCGCTCAGCTCAGACAGGCCAAACCTCTTGTTCTACAGAGGCTCCCAGAGGATCGAGCTGAGTGGTGACGAACTTTTTCCCGAGGACTTTGAAAGCAAAATGTTCATGAGCGGAATGGCAGTACCTCCGGATGACAAGTACAAATCGTTGGGCAATGGAGTGGTGGCCGGGAATGGAGAGTTGAAGATTTTGTACAAAGACACCGGGAATCCAAACGCTCCGTTCGCACCATACAAGGTGATCGTTGCGCTGCTATGTGAAATGAAATAACAAACCATACAATGATCATCACGAAAATCAAGCGTAAGGTAGTCATCACCAGCTTTGAAGTAAACAAGCTTGAACGGTTCAGGCCTTTCGACGTGCGGATTCCGTCAAACGCAATAAAAGTAACGAGGATACTTGTCACGGCATCGGAAAAATGAGACTCGGCACAATAAGCTTTCAGGCGAACAGCAAAAGCGATGTATTCTACGTCGCGCAGGTCAGTCTCGACGGGATTTCACCATCGGATGAAACGTTGTTGAATGTTGAAGACACCCAGTTTGACAGTGATAAGTCATGGGTCACGGGTGACGTTCCAAAAATGAGAGAAGTATTCATCGAGGGGGATACAACAGTGATCAACGCTTGGTTCAAGGGAGAAACTTTTGATAAAGACTTTGTGGTCAGGGTGTATGTGGAGTATGAGCTTGCAGAGGAACTGGAAGAGGTGAGAGACAGAGATGATCAGGCAGCGATGGGACCATACGACGCTACAGGTTCACAGGAGACCAATGAAATCCTTCTATGACGGAACAGTTCATACTTCAATACGCGCCGCAGCGGGTAAGGCAATTGGGTTTTTCAAAGTATCACCTGCGTCATCGTGACCTGACGCTCGATGCGGGTAACACCGTCGAGATACCTGCATACAATGAACTATTCTTCATTGTGGACGATCCACCCGGGCTTGTGGTGGACTCTGACTACGGGATGTACGACTCGACCGATGATCCTTTGGCAGAGAACGTTCACGTCCACCGGGGCGAAATCAGGATCAGCAACCCGGGGACTGAGAAACGGAAAATAAAATTCATTCAGATAATCATTGTGAACTAACCCGCCTTCGAGTAAAACTATGGCGGGCAAAGAAATAACTTATGGCACTACCGAATAAAGAAAAATACGAACAGAGAAAAATTGATAACCTCATTCAGTATCTCAGGCTATATCGCCAGAAAGAACAGCCAATAGATTTTGAAATTCTGGTTGACGGCTTTAAGGCTGTGAGGCGAACAAGCGATCCGGAAATGTTCTCCATGTTCGAAAACTTTGTAACAGCCGATACACAGGCCATTGAAGTACTGCTATATCAGGGAACGAGCAACAACAACGAAAAACGGATATTCTATTTCGGAGATCTGCCGAAGGAAAAACCGAAGGAGGAGGCACTGAGCGGTGTTGATGTCCAGAACATGGTCAACGAACAGGTGAAACATAAACTCCAGGAAATAGAGTTCAAAGCACTGCAGGACGAGAACAAGGAATTGAAGCATCTGGTAGCCGAACTCGAAAAAGAGATTGATGAAATCGAAAAACAGAATATCAGACTGGAGGCAAGACAGTCACCGCTCAATGGCTTTTTAGGCGACATAGGCTCAAGTCTGGTTGAAAGTTTTGTCAAGCGTAATCCGAAGCTTATGTCAGCCATTCCCGGAGGTGAGGCTTTAGCCGGACTTCTGGAACAAAGTGAATCTGAGAATGAAAACGAAGCCTTACGAGAATTTCAGGTAAGCTTCAAAGCAAAAGCTGATCATTCAACACAGACATCACCAATCAGTGTAGACGATCGGGCTGCCATCCAGTTTGTAGATCAGCTAAAAGCACAGTTTACCAAAGAGGAATTTGACAATGTGCTACTCATCCTCCAGACACTCGCTGATGACAAGAGCAAGATCAGCCTTATACTAAATCATGTGAATATTAAACAGCAATCATAATATGAATAGGTACAGTTTCGAAGTAACGATTGAAGCGCAGACGCAAGGTGAGGCTGAGGTAAAACTCTCAGCGGCGTCCACATTGATGCAGAAACTAAGGGCACGCGAGATAGCGAAGCTCGCGGACGTGGTCAAGAACGATCCGGGGAAAACAGCGCTCGCGAAGAAAGCACTGGGTCTGTAAGGTTAACAGGCAAAGGAGTCAGCAATGGAAATGGACGCAAAGAAACTACAGAACCTCAAAACAGTTGTACTCTATTCTACACTTGGAATAGGCACGGCAACGGGATTATTTTTTCTTGCGCGCCATTTCTATAAAAAGACACGAGCGAATTTATCCGAAAAAAGAAGTCTCGATGAAGGAGATCCGGCGACGTTTGCCAAGCAATTAAAAATGGCCTTTGAAAACGACAACTACTTCGGATGGGGTACAAACTGGGATGTAGTCAAGCAGGTATTTCTGGCCATTCCAACGAAGAGCATGTACTCGAAGGTACAGCGGGAATACTTCAACCTGTATAGCAAAAGTCTGAACGCTGATCTTGAAGGTGAACTGAGCAGCGGCGAGTATAACGAGCTGATAAGAATAGTAAACGCAAAGAATTAACAATAATGGCAAAAAAGGCGGGCAGGCAATCGAAGGGACGTATGAAAGGCCATAAGAATAAAAGATCCGGTGCAGGAAGAAAACGGAAACCTCAACCCAAAAAGGGACTGAAACCGGCGAGAGTTTTTATTTATGCGCTGGCACTGGCTGCATTAGGCGGCGGCGGATTTCTGGTTTACGAAAGGATGAAGCGAAGAAAACAGCCATCACAGGATCCTTCAGCCACGTCAGACAACGATACTATTGTAATCAACAATGCCTTACCTGCTTCATACGGTAGCTCAAGCCTGACTAATCTGATCTCTTCCACCACGTTAAGGAATGACAACTTCCCATTGAGACGCGGAAGCCGTGGTGAGCGTGTTAAAGCACTCCAGCGCGCGTTGGCTAAAACCGTGGGAGCAATTTTAATCGATGGTCAATTCGGTCCCGAGACAGCGAATGCATTGAGGATGGGTGGTTTCTCCGAAGTGGTTGATGAAGCTTTGTTCAATAAGATCATAGCCAATTCTCAGGGAGGCCTGTCAATCCTGTTCGATCCAGCTTCGCTTGCCAAGGTCCTTTACAATTCAGCTCAGGCAAAAGACGTTGCCGGAGTACTGGCAGTGCTTAAGCAATTGAAGACTGTCTCAGACTACTCGTCTGTAAATGAATATTACAAGAAGCAAACCTTTGTCTCGAAGACAATCGTG
>CBHTUB010000449.1:0-4876 GCA_966095595.1 uncultured Chryseosolibacter sp.
AACATGCGCTGGTTCCAATAGACATTTCCGATCGCAGCACAGGTTTCATTATAGGCGGTAGCGTTCGGCAGCTCATAGTTGTCACCGAAACGTTCACCATGTCCTGACGCGCCAATGCCTCCCTGCACGTAGAATTTCTTTCCAACCATGTTCTCCCATATCGAATCGATCGCCACCAGAAATTGTTTGTCACCCGTAAGTGCAGCAACATCCGCGACAGCAGCATATAAATAAACTGCCCTTACGGCATGCCCTATCGCTTCTCTTTGTTCTACAAGGGGCTGATGGTCCTGCCAGTAGGCGCCGTTCCTGAACGGATCCCGGTTTGTCGAGTCGTAGCCATTGTGGTGGCCGCGCTCGTCGATAAAGAACTTTGCAGTCTGTAAATACTCTTTCTTCCCGGTAAGCCGATAAAGCTTCACCAATCCCATTTCCACAACTTCATGGCCAGGCGCTACGTGAAGCTTGTCCGGTCCGAACACCGAGCAAACGAGGTCGGCATTTTTCAGCGCGATATCCAACAACGAACGCTTGCCGGTAGCCTGGAAGTGAGCGGCAGCTGCTTCGTATAAATGCCCTGAGTTGTATAGCTCGTGGCTCGCCTCACGTTCCTTCTCCCAACGCTCTTTTCCTGCCCAACCATGCGGGTTTGCAGGATCGATGGTGCGTGCTGTATAGAGATATCCGTCAGGCTCCTGTGCTTTACCTATTTTGACAATCAGCGAGTCGATGTAGGTTTCCAGCTTTTTATCCGGATTTAAACTGAGGGAGAACGACGCACCTTCTATCGTTTTGTAAATGTCTGTATCATCGAACGGAAATACGGTGCAGAACTTCCCGCTTCTCGCTGCCGCCATCTCGAAATTTTTAACACGTCCGGTGTTTTCGCAGCGCTCGAAAGATGCGGGGATCGTTACGTTATGATTTGTTTTGATACGGGGAAGCCAAAATTTGTCGTTCAGCTTCACACTCGTGAAGGGTACCGAAGTTATCGGATAATCCTTCTTCTGTGAATAGCCGATCACGGTGGAAAGAAAAAATAACGAAAGTATCAGCAGTCTTTTCATCGATCGCGCTTATTGTCCGTAATATGAATCCGGGCCGTGCTTTCTTTCAAAATGCTTTTTGATGAGCGAGTCCTTGAGGCGGGAGGCATCGGGATTGATCTGTCGCGTGAGATAGGCCATCTGGGCAATCGACTCCAGTACAGCGCTGTTGTACACTGCTTTCTCACAGGTCTTTCCCCATGTAAATGGCGCGTGGTTTCCCACCAGGATCATCTCCACCTCCTCGTAGCTGAGCTTCTTATCCTTCAGGCAATTCATGATCTGGAAACCAGTTTCATATTCGTAGTTGCCCTTGATCATCTCGTCATTCATCGGTGGCGCGCATGGAACATCTACCGTAAGGTGATCGGCGTGTGTCGTTCCAAAGATCGGGATATCCAGCTGCGTCTGGGCCCACGCGGTGGCATATGTGGAATGTGTGTGCACGATCCCTCCAATCTTCGGCCAGTGCTTGTATAGAACAGCATGTGTCTTCGTATCGGATGAAGGCTTCAACTTGCCTTCGACTGTATTGCCATCAAAATCGACAATCACCATTTTCTCCGGAGAAAGTTGCTCATACGGAACACCACTCGGCTTGATGGCAAAAACACCCTGAGCGTGATCTGCCGCGCTAACGTTGCCAAAGGTGAACAAAACAAGACCAAGCTTTGGCAGTTGCATATTCGCCTCATAGGCGGCAACCCTTATCGCATCGTATCTCGTCTTGCTCGTCTCCACTACTTCTATTGCTTTCATTGTTTACTGCGTTATAACCGGCTCGGCAGATCTTTCTGAAACTCCGGCTGCCACCATCGATCCCAGCTGACGATACTTTGCATATCGCGTGTTGTATACATTGACAACTTTAGGGTCGGGCTTGAACTCCATGTCGAATCCCTGCCCCATTACTTCCATTGCTGTCTCAACTTTCGGATAGATCCCCGCAGCGGTGGCGGCGAACATGGCGGCGCCCAGCGCGCAGGTCTGCTCCGACTTGTGGATCCTGATCGACCTGTTCATCACGTTGGCCATCACCTGCATGATGTAAGGCGATTTCCTGGCAACACCTCCCAAACCAATGAGGCCTTTGACAGGAACGCCTTCATCATTAATACGGTCTACAATTGCTTTTGCACCGAAGCAGGTCGCCTCTACCCACGTCTTGAACAAACGTGGTGCATCACTGCCGAGGCTGAGGCCCGTAAGCGCTCCCTTCAGCAATTGATTCGCATCGGGAGTCCGCCTTCCGTTGAGCCAATCCACGGCCAATTCGTCATCCCCGGCAGGACTGATCTTGCCTGCCTCCACACTTAGTGCGCTTATGATCTTGTCGCTGATCTCATCCTTCAACCTTGCCGCAACATCCGCGGTGATCAGCTCCGACTTCGATATCAAATCCAACGGCCATGCTAACAGGTTTTTGTACCATGCGTAGGTATCTCCGAACGCAGACTGACCTGCTTCGAGGCCGATCATACCGGGTATAATTGAACCGTCGACCTGGCCGCAGATACCACGAACCAGCTTGTCGCCCATCTCCCCACGTGGGATCACCATCATATCGCACGTCGAGGTGCCCATTACCTTGCTGAGGTAATAAGGTTCGATTTGTCCACCCACAGCGCCCATGTGGCAGTCGAATGCACCGACCCCCACCACGACCTCAGTCGACAGGCCAAGGCGCTGAGCCCACTCCGCAGACAATGTGCCTGCAGCCTGATCCGATGTATAGGTATCCTTGAATAATTTTGCTGTAAAGCCTTTCAACAACGGATCGAGTGACGAGAAAAATTCGTCAGGCGGCAAGCCTCCGAATTCTTTTGCCCAAAGTGCCTTATGCCCCGCGGAACACACGCCGCGCTTTAATGTCCTGATGTCATTGCCTCCGGTAAGAACGTAAGGTATCCAGTCACAATGCTCCACCCATGAGTGGCATGCGTTGCGGACGGAGCTGTCTTTGCGCAAAATGTGAAGGAGCTTTGCCCAGAACCATTCGGAAGAATATATTCCTCCGACATATTGAAGATAATTGACGTCGAATTGCGCAGCATGCTCGTTGATCTCCGATGCCTCTTTCACTGCGGTATGATCTTTCCAAAGCACAAACATGGCATTCGGATTATTCTCAAATCCGGGCGTCATTGCCAATGGCGTTCCCTTCTGATCTACTGCTATCGGTGTCGAACCCGTCGTGTCTACGCTTATGCCCTTGATGTTCCTGCGAACCGCGTCGCCGGCATCGGCAAGACATTTTTTGATGGTGTACTCCAGTCCCTCGATGTAATCCAGCGGATGCTGGCGAAACTGGTTGTTTACCGGGTCGCAATATAATCCATCACGCCAGCGCGGATACTTGAAGACGGCAGCGCTGACCTCTTGTCCGGTTTGTGCATTGACGATAATCGCACGAACCGAATCTGTGCCGTAATCCACTCCAATTACAAACTGATCGCTTTTCATGGATCTAAAGGTTTACCGTCAAATATACACTTATTTTTTAAGTGTATATAAGACATTTATCTTTTTGTTGTTAATGAATCAAGCGCATATCTGGCGCGAAAAAAGGTCTGCCGGGGCCAATTGCGAGTAATCGTCGATAAAAGCGATGATATTGTCGAAAGAATCAAATTCCTTGCGGCCATGCGTGGTGGTCACAACAACGGATTTCATGCCTGCATTCCAGGCCGCTTCGACACCCTTCGGCACGTCCTCGAACACGACACACTCTTCGGGTGAAACACCAAGTAATTCAGCACACTTGATATACGTCTCGGGATGGGGCTTGCTGTGCATCACATCGTCGGCGCTCACGATGACAGGGAAGTAATGACGGACCTTCAGTGTGTCCACAACAAAATCGATGTTGGCAGGAATTGCCGCCGAGCCGATTGCCATTCCAATATTTGCGTCATTCGACGCTTCGAGAAAAGCAAAAAGGCCTGGCAGAAGATCCAGGTGAGGTCTATAGGCATATCGATATCTTACTTCCTTGGCTAATGAGATCTCGTCGAGTTGCCGGGGCGTGAATCGCTCCGTTCCGAAGATCCGCACCAGGAGCTCCTGACTTTTCCCGTACATATGTGATTTCACTTGTGGAAGGGACATTTTTGCGCCCAGGTCGTTGACAATAACGTCATACCATACCTGCAAGTGAAAATCCATATCGTCGACCATCGTTCCGTTAAGGTCGAATAGAAATGCTTTCCGTTTCGTCATAGTATGTTCCTTCTCGCCTTCCGCTCCATCACCTTCTGCACTGCGCTGACAATGTGGTCCGAATCCAGCCCGTATTTCTTCATCAGCTCCGCAGGTTTTCCACTTTCCCCGAAGGAATCATCGACGGCCACATACTCCATGGGTACAGGAGTAGATCTTATCAATACCTGGGCAATGCTGTCTCCAAGTCCTCCTATACGGTTATGTTCCTCTGCCGACACCACACATCTCGTTTTCGACACTGACTTCATGATGGCTTCGACATCCAGCGGCTTGATCGTGTGGATGTTGATCACTTCTGCGTCAATGCCCATTCCGGCAAGGGCCTCGGCCGCCTGTATGGCTTCCCATACGAGATGACCTGTTGCAAAGACCGACACGTCTTTTCCGTCGCGTACCTTCCACGCCTTTCCTATCTCGAAAGTCTGGTCCTCATCTGTAAATACCGGAACAACCGGTCGGCCAAACCGCAGATAAACGGGCCCTTCGTATTCCGCAATTGCCATCGTAGCGGCTTTCGTCTGGTTGTAGTCACACGGATTGATCACGGTCATTCCCGGCAACATTTTCATCATGCCGATGTCTTCAAGGACCTGATGGGTGGCGCCATC
>CBHTUB010000450.1:0-4854 GCA_966095595.1 uncultured Chryseosolibacter sp.
AGCAGCAGATACACTATTCAAGAATTTATTCTTCTCACCAGAACGTTATGATTTATCTGACGTTGGTCGTATGAAGTTAAATCGCCGTGTTGGCCGTCAGGAAATTCTCGGACCAGGCGTGCTTTCAAAAGATGATATCGTTGAAATCATCGTCAGCATTCGGAGTTCCCACTGCCTTGTCCTCAAATCCCATCACGATATTATTGCACTGCTTTTCACGGAACAGAACATGTTGCCTGACTTGTCCCGGATTGAATTCATTATTGGTATAAAACGTAGGCTTGCTCCAGTTAACGGTGTTGTTACTGTATCCTTCGATGACGAGAAAGAACGCGACGACGGTACCAGCAGGATATTTTCCGATCCAGCGGCTGTCACCGGTGGAAAGTACGCTGCTCGATACGTGGGGAAATGCGATCTTTTTGTCGATCCCGTCCGCAGAGGTTGGCGCATTACCTTCCTGATACGTAAAATATCCCAACGTACTGGGTACTGATGCGCCTTCAGTTACGTAGCTTACATACACGTCTGATTCTTTTGTCAGCACGATCTGCTGCTGGGTACTTGCGGAGAACAACTGTGGATATTTCTCACGATTATTATCCGACTCCGTGAACATGCTCATTACGCTTTGATTCAATGTCGGACAGAGCTCTATGTGGAAGATGTCCTCCGGCCTTTCATCAACAACTTCAATTATCTTCTCTTTATCCTTGCAGCTCAACGCGAACGTCAGGAGGAGAGCGAAAAGTACAACACTGGGTTTCATAAAATGTTTAAGTGATTTGTTATTTCAATGACCAGCAATAAAATCTAGTGCCATGGTTGGTGGTGGGTTAGTCACTAGTCACTGGTCATTGGGAGTGCAGAGTGGTGGCGAATGACCGGAGATAGAAGTAAGAGTGTTTGATGCGGAAAAATTCAAGCGGCTTTATTCTGCGATGCATCGGATAGTAAATTGATAGTTTCTACCATACTCATTCACAGGGTCTGATCAAATCCCCCTGACAATGACTCCGCCACGTACTGCAGTTGCACATCAAACACCATTACCCAATAACAATCAGACTGTAGACCAACAACCATCGACCATTGATCATTGACTTATTGACCATTGACTATTGACCATTGACCATTGACTATTGACCATTGACCATTGACTATTGACCATTGACTATGACCATTGACTTATTGCCCCTCGACCACACCACCGGCATACTTTTTTTACTGTTGGTGATCTGTCACCCATATCAAACGCCTATGCAATTCATCGCCGGAACTCCAGTTGGAATAATTTCCGATTCTCAGGAGATTATTGAGATAAAGCTTTGGGAAGCCTATTTGTTAAATGATCGAAACAACATTCACATAGCGTTGAATCAATTCTCGATCGATCGGGGTCCTGTGGAAAGCGCGCAACACGAGCCCGGCAGGATTGTATACAGATTTCTGGCTGCGGATTGGGAAAACGATATCAAACATATCCTTTATGAAAACCGCATCCCGGTTGTGATCAGGCCAACGGTGTTACACCACGAATTAGCCGGGAAAAGGCAAAGCGGCTCCTTTCGTGAAGCCATTCTCGCCTGAAAAATCGCAGGAATAAATTTAGCGTAGGCAGCATCATGTGTTGATTTTTCACATTATGGAGAAAAGATTATTGCCGCAAGTTGACGACCGTCTGCGCACCTACGAATCGGAGCACCGTGGAGAACGGCCGCTGTACATCATTATGCCCAAAGAGGAAGCCGACCGGTTGATTGAAGAAGTTCGTTCCGTCGGAGGTTACGATGAAAAAGCCATCGTAACAGAATACAAGGGATCAAAGATCCTGAAACACGAGGCATTGAAAGCGGGAGAGATCCGTCTGACCAACGAGTTGCCAGACACGGGATCCTGATCAGTAGTGAGCGATCGCATCGCCCACGCCATCCGGATCGCTCACCGCGTTTCCGGAAGAATTGACTTTGCCATTGTTGATCAAAAGTATCCCGGCAACGTGTGGCGCGGCCATAGAGGTCCCGGTCAAAATTGCATACTTTCCATCTTTATACGTTGAGAGAATACGTACACCAGGTGCAGCGTAGTCGACCACATTATTTCCATAGTTGGAAAAGCTTGCAAAGGTGCCCAGGCTGTCGATCGCGGACACGGTGTAGATGTTGGTGCCCGATGTGCGCGCGGGGCTGTATGAACCGGCGTCGGCAGATTCATTGCCCGCCGCCAGACTGAAATAAATGCCCCTGCTGGCAATGGACTTTATCTCATTCTCGAGGATCGCAGACACTTCCGGGAACGCTATGCTGATATTGACAACGTCTCCACCTTTTGCGTAACTTTTTACGTACGAAAGCGCAGACAGAAGGCCCGATAACGTTCCATCCCCATTTTCATCCAGTACTTTCAGACCGACCACCGTGGCGCCAGAAGCGACACCCAGGACGCCAATATTATTGTTAAGTGCGCCAATGATGCCGGCGATATGCGTACCGTGTCCATTGTCATCTTCAAATGACGGATGATTGTCCATAAACGACTTACTGCGTGTTTTGTCAACATTGAGGTCAGGATGATCCGTATCAATCCCGGTATCGAGGATCCAGGCTGTTTTGCCGGATCCATCGCTGTAACCTACCTTGTCGATATTCCACGTCACCGACTTGGGGTCAACAACGGTGAAACAACCACACGCTGAAATGATCCTGTCAGGCTCGATATGACGGATGCGCGCGTCGTTTTTTAACTTGTAGGCATCCTGCGATTTCATTTTTACAACATGATAGGAGCGTTCCCCGGCAAACGACCGGACAATAGTACTGTCCGAAATGCCATTGGCGCGAAGTATGGATGACATGGCAGCGGGATTGATCGTTGTGGAGGCACGCCCCAGTGCGGGCACGGTTTCCTCGACTGCGACAATATACTGGCCTTCGATCACCTGACCACTCAGGTTGGATTTCGAGTTCATGCAATTGTCGACCTGCGTGGGGCTATTTGATTTTGGCTCATCCTCACTACAGCTGAACAGGGCAAAAAATGCCAGTGCTATGAGGGGAAAAATATTGGTTTTCATTGTGTGACGTCGAGGTCTTTGATATAACGCTTGTGTCAACAAAATATTTGCCGACGAAAGTTCAGCAGCTGCAAGGGTGAAGATAGCGGGTTAAATTTTGTCGATCAATGAGGAAAGGACCAGCCGGGTTTGTATAGAATTCAAAGTTTGCTCATATTTGCACCCTCCTTCCCAGAGCTTGGATTGCGACCCCGAAAGACTAGCAATTCAAGCACTGGCGAAGACAAGAAGCCTGAGTGGCGGAACTGGTAGACCTGCCTACGTTCCTCCGGCAGGCAAGCGCGCAAAGGTTGCAAAATAATGTCTGCAACAAGAAGCCTGAGTGGCGGAACTGGTAGACGCGCACGACTCAAAATCGTGTTCCTTCGGGAGTGCCGGTTCGATTCCGGCCTTAGGTACAAAAGGCAAAAGCCTGTCGCTGTCCGTGACAGGTTTTTTTATTCAAAATCGTGTTCCTTCGGGAGTGCCGGTTCCCTGCCCGACTGACAAGTCTTCACTCAATCCAAAGTTAGGAGTTCAAAAAAAACATTTCGTTCCAACTTGTCTCTGCTTTTCTGGTCAGGCGGGGATTCCGGCCTTAGGTACAAATGGCAAAAGCCTGTCGCTGTCCGTGACAGGTTTTTTTATTCAAAATCGTGTTCCTCCGGGAGTGCCGGTTCCCTGCCCGACTGACTAGTCTTGACTTCAATCCAGTGAGAGTTCAGAAAGAGATTTTGTTATAAATTGTCTCAACTTAACCGGTCAGGCGGGATTCGGATCTGAGGTCAAAGACTAAACCCTCCCACTGTCGGTGGCTTTTTTATGTGGTGCGTTTACGTTTTACAAAGCATTTTATCCAGAAAGTTGTACGTCGGGATGACCAGGGACCTTGATAGAAGGGTTCATGAACATAATTCGGGTAAATCCAAATTTACGTCTGGCCACATGCCTTGGTCCCTCATCTATTCCGAACAAGTTAGTGGCACATCAGCTGCAAGGTCGCGTGA
Source organism: uncultured Chryseosolibacter sp. (assembly GCA_966095595.1). GTDB lineage: Bacteria > Bacteroidota > Bacteroidia > Cytophagales > Cyclobacteriaceae > Chryseosolibacter. The sequence continues at coordinate 4,060 of CBHTUB010000450.1, forward strand.
GAAATATCTCAAGAGCGCAGCGGGAAAACGTTATCTAAAGGAAATCATAGGGAGTGCCGGTTCCCTGCCCGACTGACTAGTCTTCACTTCAATCCAGAGTTAGGAGTTCAAAAAAAACATTTCGTTCCAACTTGTCTCTGCTTTGCCGGTCAGGCGGGGATTCCGGCCTTAGGTACAAAAGGCTAAACCTGTCGCTGTCCGTGACAGGTTTTTTTTATTCAAAATCGTGTTCCTTCGGGAGTGCCGGTTCCTATCTGGCTGATCTTCCGGTCAAATTCTCAACGCCCTCATTAATCGAAGAAATTAATTCTCTAAAGATCAGCTACATACACTTAATATGCAGGGGCAAATTTTGTCATTAGGTATCCAAAGCTTAACCGTTCTGTCACGCAATGAGATGCAGAATTATAAATCGATCTCATTCTTTAAAAACCCTTTACTTGCCTCTGGCCCCGTAATAGTCAGAATTGCCCGGTTTTCTTCTACCAACAATTGAAACGTGAAAAAGTCACAGCACATTCTCTCCGTTTTGATGAATGTATTCAGCTTGTCAAGGACCTCATCTGAACCGGGAAAGGTATACGCATACCCATTGTTCAGCGCTTCGCGCGATAAGACCAGTGCTTTTAGCTCCGAAATCACGGTCGCCTTTCTCTGCTGAAGCTCGGGCGTCGTTAACTTGCAAGTGACTTGTTTTGTTGTTGTTTCCATGGACAGTCTCGATTGGGTGCGCGCGACTGAACAAAAGATTGCCAGCGCAACACATAAAAAGATAGTTGCTTTAATGGTACCTCG
>CBHTUB010000451.1:0-4853 GCA_966095595.1 uncultured Chryseosolibacter sp.
CCTGTAAAACCTTATCTTAGATCAACGACCTCAACGTCAGGATATTTTTTAGGATCGAATGTAAATAACGCATCGCTTACCGCAGAATTCGGGGTAAACTTGGTAATGGTGTACTTGTAGCGGTTTCCGCCCTTGTCGAACATTGTCCAGCTCTGGATGCTCTTGTCCTTCTTCACGATGTTCATTCTCACCTTGAAATATTGGGCATCCTTCTTTTCCGGAACCAGGTCCACTATTTCACATAGCACACCGTTTTCGGTTTTATCTTCCAGATACAGGTATTTATAACCTTTTTTATAGATCTCATAAAATTTTGACGGGTTCAGGTCATCAGAGTTCGGATCGTAGTTGTCGATGTTGACTTCTTTGGCTTCAGGGAGGTAGGTCCAGAGGGTTGTGCCATTGTTGATCACTTCCTGTTCCGGCAGGACCAGCTTGAACTTGTTACCCTTTACGGTGATCTTTCCCTTGAACTCCTCATTGATCTGCTCAGTTTCGTTTGTCAGTGTATAGGAGATATTGGCTTCGAAAGCAGGTATTCCCTTATATTTTTTGCTCATGGCATCCAGGATCTCGAGGGCCTTTGGGTCGTATTGAGCAAACGTGATTTTTACAAACATTAACAGAACTGCAGCAAGGATAATCTTTTTCATTCAGCGTGCTTTTATTGGGTGCGAATTTACGATTGACTGTGTTTTTCGCGAAGAACGTTCAATAATTGTTCCAAACTTATTTCGTCCTTGATCAGGACTTCCCGGGCTTTGCTGCCCTCAAATGGCCCTACAATGCCCGCCGCTTCGAGCTGGTCGATCAGTCTTCCGGCCCTGTTATAACCCAGCTTCAGCTTGCGCTGGATCAGTGACGTACTACCTTGCTGATGGGCTACGATCAATTTCGCCGCTTCTTCAAACAGGGCATCACGATCGGAAAGGTCGACGGCAGCCGCGCCGCCCTCGTCTTCACCCTCGTATTCCGGAAGCATATAGGCCGTATCGTAACCACGCTGACCTCCAATGAATTCAACGATTTTTTCGATCTCCGGCGTATCCACAAAGGGACACTGCAGACGAATGATGTCTGACCCGGACGAGAGCAGCATATCGCCCTGGCCCACAAGCTGGTCGGCTCCGCCGGTATCCAGGATGGTGCGCGAGTCAACCTTGGAAGTCACCCGGAATGAAAGTCGGGCCGGAAAGTTGGCCTTGATCACACCGGTGATAACGTTCACCGAAGGTCTTTGTGTAGCAACTACAAGATGGATCCCGATCGCACGGGCCAGCTGCGCAAGGCGCGCAATCGGCGTTTCCACTTCCTTGCCCGCCGTCATCATGAGATCGGCAAGCTCATCGATCACAAGGACGATATAGGGGAGGAACCGATGCCCTTCCTTCGGGTTAAGCTTCCTCGCGATGAATTTTGTATTGTACTCCTTTAGATTACGCGCGCCGGCATCTTTCAATATCTCGTAGCGATTCTCCATCTCGATACAAAGGGAATTCAGCGTATGAACGACCTTGCGCGTATCGGTGATGATCGCCTCTTCACTGTTCGGAAGCTTTGCCAGGAAGTGCCGCTCGATCTTCGAATAGATGGACATCTCCACTTTCTTCGGATCGACAAGCACAAACTTGAGCTGCGACGGGTGTCGTTTGTACAAAAGCGATGTCAGGATCACATTCAATCCCACCGACTTACCCTGACCCGTGGCACCCGCTACGAGTAAATGCGGCATCTTCGCCAGGTCGATCACCAGCGCTTCATTCGAGATGGTCTTTCCAAGAGCGATCGGAAGCTCCTTGTCGGATTTCTGGAATCCCGGCGAGCCGAGCATTGACTTCGCACTGACCATTTCACGGTTCTTGTTCGGCACTTCGATACCGATAGTGCCTTTCCCCGGGATCGGCGCGATGATACGAATACCGAGGGCGGCGAGACTCAATGCAATGTCATCCTCGAGGTTCTTGATGCGGGAGATCTTGATCCCGGCGTCCGGCACGATCTCGTATAGTGTTACAGTTGGTCCGATGGTAGCCTTGATGCTCTGGATACCGATCTTGAAGTTGACCAGTGTGGCGACGATCTTGTCCTTATTCTGATTTAACTCCTCCTGGCTCACGCCTGCCTTACCCGCATCGTACTCGTTCAGAAGCTCCAGGGTTGGAAACTTGTACGAGCTGAGATCAAGGGTCGGATCGTATGCACCCTGTTCTTCGACAAGCTGCTCGGCAAGCTGATCGGTGTCTACAGGTTCTTCGATGATAAAAGTTGGCTCGGCTGTCTTGATCTCTTTCTTCGGCTCAGGCTTTTCAATTTCGAGCTTTACTTCGGTCCCTTTCAGGGGAACTTCAGGCTCAGGCTGCCTGACAAGCACCGGCTCGGGAATGATCTCGTCTTTTTTTATGTCGGGCCAGTTGTCCTTGTCATCTGTATAGGTGGCCGTAAACTTCACATCATCGGCGGAAGCCTCGTCTGGCATGATCGCATCGAGCCCCATGGGCTTGGGATCGGCAACTTTAAACGCCGGAATGGAAGTGATATTGAAAAAGAAAACGATGAATACGAAAAGCGTGAAGATCAGAATCAGGAAAGTGCCCCAGCCGAACATGCCATCGCTCACCTGGGCGAGATGGAATCCAAGTCCGCCGCCGAGGAAACTCCACTCGCTTACGCCGTCATTCTTGAGCGTCATGTAACCGAGAAGCAGGCAAAGCCACAAACCCGAGAAGAGAGCAAATATGGTGAACTGAAAAATTCTCAGCAGCTGCCGGTCGAAAACCATTTTTAAACCGATGACTAACAGAATGGGAGGAATAAAGAAAGCGGCAATACCGAACCATTGTAAAATGAAATAGTGCGAGACGATCGCACCGTACAGCCCGAGCCAGTTTTCCGCCTCACGCCCGGATTCCATCAATGTGGATTCAGAGAATGCCTGAATCACGCTCTGATCGGCATTTCCGGTGAAGAGGTAAGATAAAAGCGCAAGAAAAAGGTAAACTCCCGAGATCATGAGGAAGATTCCCCCGGCAAGTTTCAGTCTCGGATCCTTAAGAAATTCAAAATTAAACTTTGTCTTTGATGACTTGCCCCTCTTCTCTTTCTCAGGCTTCTTGAAGGTATTTGACTTATACGTATTCTGTGCCATTTACTTGATCTGCAAAACTAACCAAAACTCGCCAAAAGGTACGATAATCATGGATCATATACGCGAACTCGCCTCAGCTTTTTCCATCCATGTAAGGGCCGTTGTTTTTGTCGATATTCAGGATATTTTTTCACGACTGACTAATCGCCTTCTATGAAATCCAAATGCCTGCCTTCGTACCTCTTGCCTTGCCTCATCGCACTGAGCTGCTCGACAACCAAAAAGGAAGAAGCTTCAGTTGCCGTCCAGCCACCCGTAGCCGAAAAAATTCCCAAAGAGCTCGTTGCCCATGGCAATACACGAATCGACAATTACTACTGGATGAAGCTCAGCGATGCCCAGAAGAATGCCGAAAAGAAAGATGATCAAACACAAAAGGTGCTGAACTATCTTAATGCTGAGAACGATTACCTGAAAGCCAAACTCAAACACACCGAGGCTTTCCAGGAGAAGTTATACAATGAGATCATCGGCAGGATCAGACAGACGGATGAGTCGGTCCCGTATCGTGACAACGGCTACTGGTACTATCAGCGCTACGAAGAGGGACAGGAGTACCCGATCTATTGCAGAAAGAAGGGAGACCTCAATGCGAAGGAAGAGGTCATCCTCAACGTGAACGACCTCGCGAGAGGTCACTCGTATTGTCAGGTTCAGGATCTTTCCGTCAGTGAAGACAACAAGCTCCTCGCCTACGGTATGGACACCGTGAGCCGCAGACGTTATACGATCTATATCAAGGACCTTACAACCGGCGAGATCATCGACACGCCGGTGCCCAACACGGAAGGCGATGCGACGTGGGCAAATGATAACCGGACATTTTTTTATACAAAGAAAGATTCAGCGACATTGAGGTCCGACAGGATCTTCCGCCACAAGCTGAATACCGATCCTTCCAGAGACGTGATGGTGTACAAGGAAAACGACGACACCTTTTATACGGGAATTTATAAATCGAAATCAGACAAGTATCTCATCATCTGGTCCAGCAGCACGCTCACGGACTCATATCAAATCCTGAATGCTGATAACCCGGAAGGAAAATTCACTTTATTCACGCCGCGCGAACGGGGTGTAGAGTATTCGATCTATCATTTCAGGGACAGGTTCTATGTACGAACGAATCTCGATGCTCAAAACTTCCGATTGATGGAGACGCCCGAGACGCGAACAGGTAAAGCAAACTGGAAAGAAAAAATTCCCCACCGGGCCGATACGCTCCTGGCGGGTGTGGAGGTCTTCAATGACTACCTGGTTCTGACCGAACGCGCGGAGGCCAACACCCACATGAGGATCATCGATCAGGCTACCGGTAAAAAACATTACCTGGACTTCGGCGAGCCCGCCTACTCAGTTTCCCCTGCCGCGAATTTCGATTATGACACCGATTTAATACGCTATGGCTACTCGTCGCTGACCACCCCCAACTCGACGTACGACTACAACATGAAAACGAGGGAGAAAAAGTTGTTGAAGCGGCAGGAAGTGGTTGGCGGTTACAATCCTGAAGACTATCAAACTGAAAGGCTCTGGGCTACAGCGATGGATGGCACGAGAATTCCCGTTTCGCTGGTCTACAAAAAAGGACTTAAAAAAGACGGGAGCAACCCGACGTTATTGTATGGCTATGGCTCATATGGATTTAGCACCGATGCTACATTCGCTTCCCACAGGCTGAGCCTGCTGGACCGTGGCGCCGGTTTCG
>CBHTUB010000452.1:0-4844 GCA_966095595.1 uncultured Chryseosolibacter sp.
GAATCCCGCACAGAATGGGTGTCAGCTCGCCGTTGACTTCACTAATAGGAAACACTAAACCGTCTCACGGCTTTGTGCTTTCCATCGTTCACGACCACCAGATAAACGCCGCGTGTCAGGGGTTTTCCGAACGCTATCGTCTGGGAATTTCCCGCGAACTGAAGATCGTTCGAATACAGTTTCTGACCGATCATATCGATGACCTCCACATGAACGCTTCCTGAATGCGGTGATGAGAAGGCGACGCGGAGGCTGTGCCCGTCGGATGGTATTGGATAAATATCGAATCGGGGGTCGTCGCTTCTTTCCGGATCGACGGCGGTCACGTTGGGATCAAAATCAATCGCGTTTGAGCCGGCGAGACAAACATCCGTTGTCACGGCGACGGAATAGGTGCCGGGATCTGTAAGTACGAGATACGGTTTATCTGTTTCTGCATAGGGCAGACCATCTTTATACCATTCGTATGCGCCCGCGACGTCGACGGTCAGTGTATCGTTCGATAATGTAACGAGTGGCTGCGGGCCGGGCGTTACCAGAATTTTGATTGCCAGCGTATCGGACTTGCAATGGGCCGACGTCTGGGAAGTAACGTAAATGGTCTGATCCGTGCCGGGAGCATCAACGACGTATCCCGGAGTGTTTGTTGTTTGGATGACTTCAAGCTGTGCATTCATCCAGGTGAACTCACTCGTTGGCTGGTTCGCCGCAACGATCAATGGTGCATTACTGCCGGAGCAGATCGCGAGCGTTTCATGTGCCGAACTTAAGGTAATGATGTCAGGATAGGTGATCCTCAGCGGTGTTGACACGGTACCTGGGCATCCACTTGTAGCACTGATGAGCGATACCACGTTCTCACCGGTCACCAGTTTGTTTTGATCGATTGTCAGCTCTATCGTTCCGGAGGCAGATGTTGTCTCGCTGATCGTTTCACCTGCTGAATTGACCACGGTATAGCTACGGTTGCCGATATCATCGGTGATGTTGATCAAGGCGTCCTCGCCATGGCAAAATTCGCCCATGCTGATAACAGGATCAGGAATGGCAACGGGGACAATGATCAATTCAAAACGATTGTCGTAGGTTGATGCCTCGTTCGTGACCTGAAAGCTGTAGGACGTGTGATCCGCAAGCTCGATCTGGTCCCCTGTCAACCGGTCGGCGAGCCGAATGGCATGTAGTCCGGCCGCCGTGATATTCCCGAACGACAGCGTATAGTCGCCTGGGTCAACGTTCTTTATCGCCAGCTGAATGGATCTTGTGCATTCATCCTTACGCAAATTGTTCACGGCGTATTGAATACCATCCAGACTGGTTGATAAACTGAACACGCCTGAATTTTCAAATTTGGGAGCGTCAACAAGCGCTTCATAGGCGTCGGATCCGGATTCAGAAAAGCTCAGATAAGTCTCGTCGGACAGCTCCGCATTGCTCAACCTGACAGTCACCCATTGTGCTGTTCCCGTAGTCTCACTTTCCAATGTCTTGTTGCTCTCGTTGATCTTCATGAGTGGAGAGCCAGAAACAGCCTGGATCCAGAACGATTGTCCCGTGCGGATCACAGGTTGTTGCATCGTCAGGTCAAAGTATTGGTAACGCGTTACAGCAGTTTGGTTGATAAACTTTGTCTCAGGGATCGCTATGATGTTGCTCAGGCCTGTTCGTATAACGTTGTTGTCAAGGCGAAGATCGGAGACGTACGGATTGCCCACGAGATTCCAACCCTGATCGGGGCTTCCGTTTCCGGAGAGCAGCGGAAATGAGAATTCTCCCTGAATAATAGATCCGTTGAATGTAATGGTGAGCGCGGACGTGTCGTTGGCGGTCAGGAGATTTGTTACATACCCTCTGCCCGGCTGAAGGACTTCCTGATTGGAGGAACCCACCGCCGGAAACGGGACCAGCGTTTTCCATGTGCCTCCCGACTTGAACATCGAAGGATCGGCAGACCCCGGTGACGCACCCAGGAAGGACCCCGTGATCGGAAACATCTGTTGCAATTTCTCCACCTTAACTCCCTGTACGGGAGAAGTGATATCCCGAACAACATTCAACCCTGCAGGTGGATAGTACTGCTGAACCGAGACGATACCTTCGATCATTCCATTCTGTATCGGTTTGACGATCGCAGTTTGGTCGGAAGTCGCAAGCAATTCCAGATGGCCATTAGCTTTCAGGTTGCCATATTCGATGTCCACCGATCCGGAAACCTGGAATGCGCCTTCAAGCGCCAGCTTTCCATTCCCCGTTGCGTTTAAGATAAATCTTTGTGTGGCGTGGCGTTCGGCGTCGGTATACACGTGCATGTCGGTGTTGGTATTTGTGCTGACGGAGAAGACGTTGTTGTCGAAGGCCAGGCGCCCGGTAGAATTCAGCGGGTTGATGGTTCCTGACTTCACGATATGCAGATCGATGTTGCCAATGTCGACCAGCGCCCCATTCAGCAATCTCAGGCCACCGCCAGAGGGATTGCCTAACGTAAGCGCAATCGGGTTACTGCTATTGATTTTCACAGTAGCGTTTTCCTGGGCTGTGATCTTCGATAGCGCCAGGTTGCCGGACAACTGCACGGTGTGAAGCGAATTCGACGTAAACAGCAAGTGAACGCTTTGTTCCGGAACTGGTGATGCCGTTTCGTTCATGATCACGTTTCCTCCAACGACAAGTGTCGTCTCACTATCGGGGCCGCTCAGGGTCAGGTTGTCATTCATGACCAGGTTTCCGTAGATGATGGTAGAGTCGGCAAGAAAGGTTTTTGTTCCGGTTCCCGTGAGTATCACGTTGCCATAGGTCTTTGCCGGGATCGATGCAGCATCGGCAAAGTTGATCGTCGACGTTTCGGATATCGTTTTCAGGGTTGGGACATTTGCATTCTGCAAGTTGAGTGTCGCGTTGTCCTTAAGCTCTATAGGGCAACTACAGGACGAGTTGATGGTGAGCGTGACGCCTTCACCGACCACAATCTTCGAATCGGTCGAAATGCTCCAGGCGGTATTGACGCTGGCTTCGCTTCGGTTGGCGATCACGAAGGTCTGTCCGGGGTCTGTGAAATTTGCCGGAGATGGCCCCGTTCCTTCCGAGGTCTTTTTCCACGTGGACAAGCTGGTCAGATCGCCTGCGGAAAGTGAATAGTAAAGACCGGGAATGGTGTTGTCAACCTGGATTTCTGCAGAAGCAGCTGATGTGTTGCCATTATTGTCGGTTGCCTTGATCGTAATTGTGTAAACGTTACTGCTTAAACCGGTTATCGTGTATGAGTTTGTCGTCGAGGTTCCTGCAAGTGTTCCATTTACATAGACTTCGTAAGCCGCCACAGCATCATTATCCGTTGAGGCATTCCATGAAAGGGCAATCGATGAAGGACTTTTACTGAGGACTTGAACGTTGGTCGGCACACCGGGAGGGATCTGGTCTGCTTCCGTAGTGGTTGAAGATACGTTACTGTATGCGGATGTCCCGTTTTGACTTACAGCAGTGATCTTATAGGAGTACGTTTGCGCAGGTCTTACTTGAATCGAATCGATAAACGTTGTATCGACACTGTTGGCAATCTTCCGGAACGACGTGCCGTCATCCGACCGATAGACCTCGTAATATTGAACGGGATCCTGGGATGCCGTCCAGCTTAGATTCACCTTATGCATACCCGATGCGTTGGCCACCAGGTTGGAAGGAGCTGCGGGAGGGATGGACGGCGTATACTCGCCACTTTTCAATGCCGCGTCAGGAATGTTAATAAAACTCGATCCATCGGCAATTCCCGGACCGCTATACTGAACGACAAGGTTTTGGTTTCCTTCGTAGTCGAAATACTGGACGCGTATGGTGTGTAGCCCGGCGCTTAGAAAAAGGCTATCGCTTGTCAATCTTCTGTTTCCGTGTTTGCCATCATTGTCGATCACCACACTGTCGTCGAGAATGAGCCTGCTGCCGTCGTCGGACGTGATGCGGAACAGGTAAATGCCTGTTCCTTTCAAATTGACATATCCATTGAATTCGAAATTGAAAAAATCTTCCTGCGTTCGTGGTGTCAGCGTGAAATTGGGCACCCATCCGGTGAATTCCGGGTGTTGGAATGTGGCGACCATCGTTGTGTCGTCCAGGTCTGCCCACACACCCGTGCTGTGCTTGTAGTACAAACCGCTGACGAATGTGGTTGCGATAACCTGATTCGAAGGCTCAGACACGTGCCCTGCATAGTCAACGGCCTGTATCGTGATCGTGTAGTTTGTGTTCGCACTCAGATTTTCTATCGTATAGCTCAACGGTCCTGCAGGGACCGTTACTTGTGATGAACCGTAGTGGATGATGTATTCCCTGACGCCGTTATCGTCCTGCGCGGCGTCCCACTGGATCGTCACGGAGCTGACGGTGTTGTACGTGACTTTGAGATTCTGTGGCGGGAGCGGATCAACGGTATCACCCAGCGTGGTCACAAGAAAGTTCGTATTGATGTTATCGGAAGGAACATAGTTCGATCGCCCTGTCTTGCTGATCGCGCGAATTTTGTACTCGTAGGTGCTCGACGGTTGCAATCCGGTGTCGAGGAAAGAGATGGCGTCGCGTGGAGTTTTCGAAACGAACACAAATGACGGGCTGCCTTGTTTTCGTCGCCAGATCTCATATCCAAGCTCATTTTCCATGATGTCGTTCCATGTTAGGAATACCGTCGACGAGTTCGCCGTTGCCTTCAGGCCGAATGCGGCGGTGTTCAGCGTCATGTTCTGAGGCGCGGAGTTGTTGAAGAAAAGATAAACGGGATCGGATGCCGGACTTGGACAATACGACTTGCGGATCACAAGCGTGTAGGCTCCGTTCATGCCGGAAGAGCCGCTCGTAAA
>CBHTUB010000453.1:0-4825 GCA_966095595.1 uncultured Chryseosolibacter sp.
ATCGATGGCGCCCGGCTTCGATTTATATTTTCCGGCAATCTCCCTGTATGAGGGCCCTGCCGATCGCTGGTCAACGATGTGGCAGGATTTGCAATCACTTTTGTCCATCAGCTGTTTTCCCGAGTGCCCGGCTACTGCCCGCTGATGCCCTTTCGCGGCGCCCGTCATGTCGTAACCCTTTACAAAATCGAACGACACCCGTACATCGGCTCCACTGATGTTTCCCTGTGAGATACTTCCGTCCTCCTTGTCGGAGACCTCGACAACATATTCGACTGCCGTTTCGGGGAAATAATACTTTTGATTACCCTTCACTGTGATATCGATCTCCGGCGGCTCGTTGCCGGCAATCACCTGCACCTTTGCAGATGAAGACGTGCCGTTAATATCGGTAGCGAAGAAATTCGCGTCGTAAACACCTGGCTTTGTCAGCGTCACCCTGAACTTGCCATTATCGGAACGATAGACGGTGTCCGCGATACGTAACTCGTAGCTGAGCGCATCCCCGTCAGGGTCGTTCGATCCTTCACCGGAAAAATTGACGGTCAACGGAGTTGCGCCCTTTAACTTGTCAACCGACAACATTGCCACCGGTGCACGGTTGCCGCCATTGTAATCGATCCTGATGAGACGTGCGTCGATGTTTTGCTGGAACCAGACAGTACCGTACTCAAGCAAATACAGTTTTCCGTCGGGTCCATATTGCATGTCGATGATGTTGTTGAATTTGGTGCCCGGCATGAAGGGCTCGATGTCATAGATACCACCCTCATCATCCTGACTTACCATGAACATCCAGTTCCTCATCCAGTCGTAGATGAGCAACTTTCCATCGAAGTAATCCGGAAATGCTTCCGGAGATTCTTTATACTTCCCGCTATAGAAGAACGGTCCGGCCATGGCATTCCTTCCTCCGTCCTTCACCATCGGAAATTCCTCCGACTTTGCGTATGGATACCAGATATAGGCAGGCATAGCAGGCGGCAGATCCTGCTTACCCGTATTGTTGGGTGAAAGGTTCACGGGTTTGTTCGGGTCCCACCATGCTTGCGGCTTTTGTGTCGCGAAATCATATCGCGCATAAGTGTAATTTTTTCCGACGAAATAAGGCCATCCGAAAAATCCGGCAGCTTTCGCCTGATTCACTTCGTCATATCCTCTCGGCCCGCGCAGGGAATCGTTTTCGCCAGCGTCGGGTCCGACTTCTCCCCAATACAAGTATCCGGTCCTCTCATCGACGGAAATACGATACGGATTGCGGCAGCCCATGACATAGATCTCGGGGCTGGTGTTCGGCTCGCCTTTTTTGAAAAGATTTCCTTCGGGAATTGTATAAGTGCCATCGGCTTCCGGATGGATCCTCAGGATCTTTCCACGGAGATCGTTGGTATTCGATGACGATTTCTGAGCGTCGAACGGCGCGCGTCCCGGTCTCTCATCCGAAGGGCTATAACCATTCGACTCGAATGGACTCGTATTGTCTCCCGTTGAGATAAACAGATTTCCACCGGGGCCGAAGGCCAGAGATCCCCCGGTATGACAGCAAGTCTCCCTCTGAACGGGGACTTCGATCAGTTCCTTTTCGGAGCTCATGTCGAGCTTGCCATCCCGGAAAACAAACCGTGACACGATATTCGACGATCGCGTAGGATGTGAATAAAAAAGATAGATCCAATTGTTTTGTTTGAAATCCGGATCAGCGGTAAGTCCGATCACGCCGTCCTCTTCCTTGCTCCAGACGTTGATCGTGTTGACAACATTCACTTTTCCGTCCGAGGGCGTGTACAGTTTTATGTTTCCCCGTCGTTCGGCAAACAGTATCCGTCCGTCGGGAAGCACGGCCATTTCTGTCGGCTCGAAGAGGTTGAAGTCCAGCACGGTCTTGGTAAAACGATTTTCTTCCGGGACGATCCGGCTCTTTGCCTTGCTGTAATCGAGCTTTACATCATCACCGATTGCATAACGTATGCCCTGCAGCAGGTGATCGAGAAACAGGGAATCTGTATACGATTCCTTTGTGTGACCCAGTGCTGTATAGAAGGCTCGGCCGCCGGCGAATTCATGAAACCAGGCGATCGGATGGTTTGGGCCGTTCTCGCCGCCTTTGTAGGAGCTTTCGTCAATCGTATAGATGACACTGATATCATCGGATATGTTCTTGAAGTTGTACCATTCGTCGGTTCTGATCCAGGTCTCGGGTAAGGTAAGCGCGCCGAACTTCTGGTGTTGGATCAGCTTTGCTTCCTGTATGTGAGGGTGCCCCTTGAAATACGCTCCCACCAGTTTTCCGTACCAAGGCCATTCGTACTCGGTATCTGCAGCCGAATGTATCCCTACAAATCCACCGCCTGCCTCTATGTATCTCTTGAACACACTTTGCTGAACGGGGTCGAGCACGTTCTGCGTCGTGTTCAGGAAAACGATCGCTCCATAACGTTTCAGATTGGATTCGGTAAAAGCGGATGCGTCTTCCGTGGTGTCTACCTCAAATTCATTCTTTTGGCCGAGCTCAATCAGCGCGAGCTTACCGCCCGGTATGGATTCATGTCGCCACCCCGTGGTTTTTGAGAAGACAAGGATCCTGGCCTTTTCCCTTTTACACGAGGCAGCGAAAAATGCCACCAACACAATACAAACGACAACTCTGAAAATCTTCATACGCCTTTCGTACGACACAATGCCTTTACGTTATTTTAACTCTTTGATCTTTACATTTCTAAACGAAACCTGGTCACCGTGATCCTGCAAAGCGATATGGCCTTTCGTCGATTTTCCGAAGTCAGGCATATCTTTAAATTTGCTGCTGCTGATGAGCTGCTTCCATTCCTGCGAGGTCATGTCGGCTTCCAGAAGCTTATAGCCATTCAGGAAAAATTGGTATTTGCCTTTATTGGCGACGATCCGTGCCCTGTTCCATTCTCCTGCCGGATTGGCTGCCACATATTTTGATTCGATAAGATCGTACAGGTCTCCAACGCGGTGCTTCTCTATCCTTCCATCGGGATGACAGATGTTGTCGAGTATCTGCATCTCTGGCCCGGTCTCCCACACATACTTATTCTTCTCACTTTCAATGACGTTGAAGATTATACCGCTATTACCACACTTCTGGATCTTCCATTCGAGGGACAAATCATAATTTTCGAATTCCTGTTCCGTGATGATATCTCCACCTGAATCGGTTTGCCAATCTTTTTTATTCGAGGCATCCAGGTACAGCACGCCATCTTTTACCTTCCATGCACTGCCCACCTGTTTTTTGTTGTATGTTCTCCAACCTTTTGTCGTTTTGCCGTCGAACAACAATTTCCATCCGTCTCTTACTTCGGCTTCGCTCAAGGTGTTCGCTATGGGCTCTTTTACAGGGCTCTTAAAGCCTGGTGTGTTTGCAGGGATCTGGTTCAGGGTATACCAGGCTTCGGTTGCCCAGAGGTTTCTGTTTTCCGAGCTCATGAAAATTCCCCTAAGGCGGATATAGACCACGTGGTTGGGTTCCATTCCGTCGAGCTCGAGGAAAACTTTTCTGCGATCGTCCGAGATGTTAAGCGATTTGATCTTCAAAAATTTCTCGTCGAGCTTCGGCCCTCCATAGCTTGAGGTCGGCTTGTAGTACCACTGCTTAACCTCGTAGTCGGCGATTGAGTTTCCATAACCTTCCGCGATCGGTTCGGTCATTTCGATCTCCATGCCGTTTGACTTCGCGCGAACCGCGAGCATTTCGAACGCAGGATTTCCCGTCCACCGGAGCTTCTGAAGACCAAACCATTTGCCTCCCGCGTGAGCCCAGTTGCCCGGGTTACCGATCATGCCGACGTAGAGCGCATTATCCGGTCCCCACACAACGCGATTGACACCGCCTTCAAGGCCCTGGGTGAACCTAAAGACTGCGCCCTGGTAGTCACCGTTAACCTTTTCCATGAACACGCGCTTCAAGCCTCCATGCGTTACTTCTCCGTGAAGCTGCTGACCTTTGTACGGCCCAAGGTCCAGAGCGATGGGCTGGCTTGGTGAATTGCCTATTTCATCCTGCGGCAACCAGACCACCGGTAACTTCTCCTGAAGTGAAGCCGTTCCATCGAAATCAACAGAACGCGATCCATACCATGAACCTTTCGTGATGTGAAGGATCTTGCTCGAAGGAAGCCAATCGCCCTGGTTGTCGGCGACAAACAGCTCACCATCGACACCGAAATTGATGCCGTTGGGTGTACGAAGGCCACTGGCGATGAACTCGAACGAACCGTCCTTCTTCGAGATCTTCAGTACTTTTCCCCTGTCGGGGATCTGAGGGTTGGTACTTGCGCCCCCCGGGTTGATGGCTGTTGCCAGCGTCGCATAGAAGTAACCATCCTTGTAGGCAAGTCCAAACGCAAACTCGTGGAAATTTGCTGAAACTTTCCATCCGTCGCACACGGTTTGATATTCGTCTATGATGCCATCCTGATCGTTGTCGATCAGTCGTGTCAGCTCCTGTTTTTGCAGAACGTAGATCGTGTCATTGACAACTTTCACACCCAGCGGTTCCGCGAGACCCGATGCAATTCGAGTGACCTTGATCGCCTCCGGGTTGTTTCTGGTAACACCTTCGAGACGATAGAGCGGTCCGACCGAGTCCCACGTGCAAACCAGCAGGCTGCTGTCGGAAAGGAAATCCATGCCGCCAACCTTGGGCTCGAACGAAGACGGACGCGCCTGGGCAACTTCAAAGCTCGGGTGGACACCGGCTTCATCGATCTTGTCGCCGGGAACGTTTCGTGTCAACTTCGCCAGCGAGACATAGGGTACCGATTTTTTGTAAAATGATTTTTCATGGGTAAATGCCGAA
>CBHTUB010000454.1:0-4765 GCA_966095595.1 uncultured Chryseosolibacter sp.
GAACGATCCAATCGAGATAGTTCATGAAAAAGCCCGGGTGAGCCAATAATACATGACGATCTGAACGATCAGCACGACGAGCACGAAGGTATACCAGTTTCGCCAGGTGCGGAAGAGCGGAGGATTGTCGTTACTCATTGTGACGATTAACGGGCTTTATTTTTTGTTTTTGGCTTTTCGTTATGGACGGCAATATCGTTCCCAAGAGAAACCAGGTTTGCAAATAACCTGTATGCTCCCGGTACACCCTCGGGCAGCTCACGAAAGAATGAAAGACCGGTGTAAACGAAATATCCGGAACCTGACTTTGCAACGAGAAGGCTACCATCCCGTGGTTTTTCCCCCTGATCGTTCATCGAGAGAACGGCATCGAATTTCGGATCCCACTGGTTGGGAAAATAGAGGCCGCGTTCCTGCACCCATCCATTGAAATCGGAAACGGTGATCTTGTTCGGCGAGTTCAACACTACATGCTCTGGTTTCAGGAAACGGACTTCGGCATCCTCCTGTGTTACGCGGTCACGGCCCAGCTTGAGTTCGAAGGGCGAAAAAGTTTCCGCTTCAAGATCGTGACTCGTGTTGTATTGCATCACCACGGTTCCTCCACTGTTGACATACTCCAGGAGATCGGCCATAAAATACCGGATCCTCGTATTGGTATTCACCGCACGAATGCCAAGAACAACCGCGTCACACTTTTTGAGATTGTTCAGGGTAATTTCGTCATTGGTCATTTCCCACACCTGATAACCCATGTTTCTCAGGGCAGTCGGGACCGCATCACCCGCACCTTTCACATAACCTATCAGGTCGCCTGATTTTTTCAGATCAAGCCGCACAACTTTTATCGATGCTTCCGGCAATAAGGTTTGAACCGGAATATGGTCATATTCGATGTATTGAACGGCTTCTGTGTATAGCTTGCCTCCGATCTCTGCCACAGCCGTTACGATACCCGTAGATTCATTTTGAGGTGGTGTAATGGTAAACGTTCTGTTCAACTCCTGACCTCTCTCGCTAAATTCGAATTCTGACAACTCGGGAGTAGCGCGCCAGCCCGCAGGCAATTTGAGCCTGACTGTGCCCTTTTGCCTGTCATCGCCGGAAAATTTCAACACAACATTGACCGATTTTGCATTTGAACTATTGAAGACCAGCACTCGCTCGGACACGTTGACAAATACAGGTGGGACAATTTCAACTCGTCTGCTCATCTCCCCTTTCACGGGATCCACCCATTTGTAAATCACCGGGCGTTCAACCTGAAGTTGCTCTCCGTCGATCTTGAAAGTGAATGTAAAGGTAACGGGCGGGCTATTCTCAGGTTTTCCGATCATCGAAGGATCCCCAACCGTAAAGATGCCTGCCGGATGCGCTGCACTCAGCCAATATGGCTCAGAATACTGCACATCTTCACGCAACAGCACCGAGGTCCTGATCAGTTTTTTGATATTGTTCTCCAATGAAAAATTTGCAGTAGTGTCCCAACGGAGGTTATTGGATTTAATGGATTCGAGTGAAACCGGACGTCCTGATCTGTTCACCATTTCGAAAGAAACCCTAACTGTATCGGCGGGGTTTGCGTGATAGGCATCCGAGGTGGCTTCTACAAACAAACCCGCGCAATCGAGAATGAGTTGATTCGTCTCGCGCAATTTCCGGTCCTTCCACACAGATGCGGGTAACCCCAAAAGTGCCGAGCGCAATTTAAAAAGTAGTCCCAGGCTCTCCGAAGGCGCATCTTCATTATACTGTGCAATGAGCTGTGTCACGACAGGCTGGATCTTATCACCTCCCCCAACTCTGGTCCATGTCGTGTTCACTCCTTCGAAGATGTCTTTCTGCGCGCGCTCACCCTTTGCCAGCTCGAGGAACTCCGGCTGATAGCCACGATTGCTCATCGTTCCCCATCCCTGACTCTTATGCTGACTGCTGCTGAGCGCCGATATCTCTGCATACGACTTGCCCAGAAGGGGATTGTATCCACCTACGTCGAGAGTCACGACGCCAGGTGTGTTCTCATTGATGTCCTTATTCCACCACCGCCCCGTGTTTATATAGACTCTCGTCGGCTTCCAACTGGCACCAGCATCATTGTAGGTGATATCAAACGCTTCCTGCGCCAGCATGGCCGATGCCGTGTGATGACCATGACCTGCACGCTCATCGGGCGGGAATCTCGTGATAATCACGTCGGGTTGATATTCGCGAAAAACCTTCAGAACATCGGAAAGAATATTTTCCTTGCCCCATATTGAAAAAGTCTCCGCCGCAGACTTCGAGAAGCCAAAGTCATTTGCCCGTGTGAAATACTGCTCGCCGCCGTCGATGCGACGCGCTGCCAGAAGCTCTTGCGTCCGGATCACGCCCAACTCGTCCCTCAACTCGGCACCGATCAGGTTCTGCCCGCCGTCACCCCTGGTGAGGGATAGATATCCGGTGGTGGCAAGCCTTCCGCGGGCCAAGGAAGTGATGATCCTGGTATTCTCATCGTCCGGATGCGCCGCCATATAAAGGACCGATCCGAGAAAATTCAGTTTTTTGATCTTTTGCTTGATTTCAGCACTGTTGGGCTGCGCGGATGACGACTGTCCCCAGGTAATGGGAATAAGCATTAAAAGCGCAACAACCAGAAAAAGATAACGTCTCATGTAAATTAATTGACCCGCAAGTTTACGGGGAATCACCCAAACGTCTATTCCGGTGGTGTAATTTTTAACATTTGTTAACAACTAGAATTTTCCCTGCTTTTCGCCATTCACAAAGAAAGTTCCATTGGCATCGATAAAGAAGACGATGCGGCTCAAATCCTTTTTTTCCTTTGTCAGAAATGTAAGGGTATACGTGTTGGGTGAAATATCGTCCTTGACGTCGTCGGTGTATCCGAATGGCACCTGAAGCACAGTCCCGGCAGAGACTTTCTTGACGTAGAGCGCATTATCCTTGTTATTCGAGACCCTTACCTTGACTTCTTCATCCGTGAGTTTCAGCATCTCGACATTCACATTCAGGAATGGAAGCGGCGAAGTGTTTACTGGCTTGACGACGGCTTCGTAGTCTTTGGAATTATCTGCCGGCTTTACCTTGAACTGATAGTCCAGCTTGATGGAGAAGTGATCAGCAGGTTTGTAAGGAATGGCATCCTGCAAAATGAAAAGAAACAAAATAACTCCGGTCAGTTTCATGGTTGGCGTTTTCATGAAGTTAGTATTTTCGCGGCGAACCATGAAACATTTGGAAAAACTGAGCGTCCTGCGGCATAATTTTCTTTCCAGTGGTCTAAAAGCGCATGTATGAAGAAATTCTGGAGACTATGTGCCGATTCATTCGAGCTGATGCGAAGCAGCGACCCGCTGATCATGTCATCTTCGACTGCTTTTTTTACCACTTTTTCCATTTCTCCGATCCTCTTGCTGCTGATGAGCCTGTTCGGACTGTACTTTTCGTCGGAACGGCTGTCCAATGCGCTGTTTAGCCAGATTGCTGCCACGATCGGCATCGAGGCGGCCAACGAAATTCACAGGATCGTGTCGAATTTTATGAAGTTTGAAAGCTCGTGGTATGTGAATGCTGCCGCTCTTTTGTTCTTCGTCTTTATTTCTACCACGTTGCTCGGTGTTGTGAAACTCAACATTCAAAAAATGTGGCGCATCAAAAAAGCCTTCACAAAGGTCCGTCATCAATTCAGGGAACGGGGCATGCAAACACTTATTATTCTCGTTACAGCGGTGCTGGTGTTCATCTCCGTGAGCATCGACTCGCTGCTGGCGATCTCGCTGGATTATCTTCAGATTGTCATGCCAGCCTTTGGGATCATGATCGTGAAATTCCTGAACCTGGTGTTCTCGGTGATCGTCGTTACGATCTGGTTCTCGATAATTTTTAAATATCTGCCGGAAGCGAAAGTCGATTGGGAAGTTGCCTTTAACGGCGGATTCCTGACAGCCATATTATACAACATCGGAAAATTCGCTCTCGGGAAAGTGCTGGTGCATGCGCGTATGGCAACGATATTCGGAGCGTCGGCATCCTTTGCATTGCTGCTTCTTTTCATCTTCTATTGCTCCTTTATTCTCTATTTCGGCGCCGCCTTCACGCACGAATATGCGGAGTCCTCAGACAAGCATATATGCGCAGGCAAACGTGGCCGCGAATTCGAAGTAAGGCTGCTCGACTAGCTGAGGGGCATGGATTTTTTGCAAGTCATCCTGAAAAAGGAGGAGCTATGAGAAATTCAAGAAGAAATATTCCCGATCCGATATCGCCGCAGAATCCATTGAACAAAACCGACATCACTCCGGACAGGATCCAGGACGAACTGGAAGACAAAATTCCGATGGAAGACATTCTAAAGGAACCAGACAAGAAGAAAGACGATACCCTTGCCAACGAGCGTTTGAGAAAACAAACCGATGTTGACGGGAATGTGCAGGACGATGCCGGGTTGTAGCGTTCCGGGTTCGGTGTTTGGGCGCGTGACTGGGGTGAAAATAAAATGAAAAAACGGGGTGTCTGCTCCGTTTTTTTTGTTCGGCGGAATTCAGAGATTTACCGAAAGCGATTCTATGTACAAACTACTCTTCACCATTGCTGTTGTCCTGTTGTTCTCCTGTGAAAAGCCAAAGGAGACCATTACCGTCACTCAGGAAAACCTCAAGGAAGTACTCACGCAATACGGAAAGGAAAATCCGGAGACGGAAGTTGTGATGGAAACGCCGTATGGTAACATAAAGATCAGGCTTTACGAGGACACACCCCTGCACCG
>CBHTUB010000455.1:0-4747 GCA_966095595.1 uncultured Chryseosolibacter sp.
CTGAATACCGTACTTCTCATTAGTATCTTTGTACTCATCGTTCTGCTCTTTGTTCACCTTGGGAGCGTGGGAAAGACCTCTAAACTTTTTCAAATATGGAAGTAGCAGATATATATAAGCAATTTCGTTCCGAGCTTCTGGGTTACGTGAAGAGCAAAGTCAGGTCCCGGGAAGACGCAGAGGATATCTTGCAAAATGTTTTCATCAAGGTCTCATCCAACATCGACAAACTTGAAGAAGACGTAAAGCTGAAGAACTGGATATTTACGATCACACGTAATGCGATCATTGACTATTACCGGGTGAATGCTACGAAAAAGAAGGTCGCTGTTACCGGCGAGCTCGATGAAGACATCTCTGAAGCTGAGGACCCGGATCCTACCAAAGGATTGGATCAGTGTATGAACAGTATGATCAGCCTGCTTCCTGAAGAATACCGCAACATCATCATCGAGTCGGAAATAAATGGCGTTAAGCAAAAGGACCTGGCCGGGAAATACGGGATTCCCTATCCGTCGATGAGGTCGAAAGTTCAACGTGGACGCGAAAGGCTGAAGCAACTCTTTTATAATTGCTGCCATATTGAAACAGACAAGCTGGGTAATGTTATAGAAGCGCAGGGAAAAGGGGGTTGCGCGGGATCCTGCAATCCGTGCGCAACAGAATAGAATAAATCAACTCATTTACTGCATCAATCTTATCGGCTTCCGTCTTTAAAGGTGAAAACACTTAAAACGATGGAAACAAAAACAAAAATTCCGGTATTAACCAAAAGCAAAATGAGTATCGAAAAGAAGAACCAGGAACCAACGGTCTCATCCTGTTGCACGCCGAAAAATAATGCTTCCGTTTGCTGCACTCCTTCGGAAAAACCTGAGGATAATGACGGAGCGTGTTGTGCTCAACATGCAGATGGGTCAGCTTGCTGCGACAAGTAGACAATAAAGGGTGCCTTCGGTCAACGACAGCACCCTTTATTCTTTGAAGATAACGTTGCGCATCACTCTCTCTGCAGGATGGTCAGATCTTCATGGAACAATGACGGTTTACGGATCGCAGCGGTAATGAGCACAAAGGTCATGACGACCAGTGGCTGATAAAGATAATTGGGTGATTGAATATCCATAGCGATGGCGCCTCCAAAATAGCCGCATAGCAACATCAAACCGAACCCAATTGTTCGCCGGTAAATGAATATAGAAATCGCGATCAATTCGACAATACCCAAGACCCGGCAATATTCGGAGATCCCAAGTATGTGAAATTTTTCGCTGATGTAGGGAATGCAGAATAGTTTGGTGGCCACGCTGAATAGCAGGACCGAATAAGTGAGGATGGAGATCACCCTCACTACTTTTTTATCGACGTGGACAATTGGCATAACTGCTTTATCTTTTTGCTGAAAGGGCTTTCCATTCTGCTACCGCTTCATTGTAGTCTTTCAGGAATATTTCGTTTTTAAAGTAGTACTGCATCATCTTGTAAGCGACTTGTCTTGATGCTTCATTATCACTGGGAAAATGGATCCCCATGATCTCGCGGGACCTTCTGATCTCCTCTGCCAGCGCAATGAATTCCTTTTGTTTTTCGGGCACCAATTCACCCCAGGTGAAAGCTTGTATAAACGCCCAAAGCGTGTGGCCACTTGCGAACGAAGGAGAATTGATTTTCATGAGCGGCTGAAGTTTAGGCTCCAGGTGATAGGGACGAGGCCGAAGCAGCTTGTACTTAATTGTGAACTCCATTACCCGCATGTCCTGCATGATACCCTGGAGCAACCGGGAAGTTTTAGGGAAGTTCTTTGCATTTACATTTTCCCCAACAACCTCACGGCCTTCGAAGAAAAGGTCTTTTAAATTCTGGTCATACAATTCGTGGGAAGGCACCATGTTTATCGACGGCCAATAGCCAATGTCACCCAGAAACCCGACGCGCGCCACTTGGCCGGGTGTACGCTTTTCCTGTAGTTCGAGCATGTAGTCAAGTTCCTTTCTTACCTGATCTGAGCTGTTCGCAGGAAACCTGACACTTTCGCTCAGGCTCTTCGCCTGGCTGTCGGAGAGGTAGTGTGGCTTTACCAGCAGGTAGACAATGGAGCTGCCGTATTCAGCGGGGGGATAGTTGATGGTATCCATCCATGCCCGCGAAGGGTTTGGCGTGTGACTGAATTGCTGCAGGGTTTTGTAGTGGTCACTGACATCTGCCAGCTTGTGTTTTTGCGCAAGACTGGTCAGTGCGACCAAAGAGAGAAGAAGGATTAGTTGTGACTTTTTCATGTCTTAAGTATTTCACTAAAGACGCGAAGTCAAAAAAAAGACAAGAATAAAATTAGCAACAAGGCCCGCGGTCCTTACACAGGATCACGTTCCCATATCCATCGGTCTTGATGATCAGGATCTCTTCAAGCTTGTCCTTCAAAATTTGCCTGGCCCTTTGTACCCTAGCTTTTGCTGTTGTATAGTTGAGTCCGAGTTTTTCGGCAACTTCGAGCTGCGACATGTTTTGAAGCTCTGTCATCTCCAACGGAATGCGATACTTGTCGTCGAGCGTTGGAATGAGCTCCTGTATTGCGTTGGAGACGCAGTCATTGAAGTTGGGAGGACTCGATTCCCAATCAATGTCTTTCGGATTGATGCTTTTCGAATTCTTTCTGTAGTGATCGATGATCGTATTTCTCGTGATCTGGTAGATCCATCCAAATAGCTTGTCCGATTCCTTTACCTGATGGATCTTAGCCTGAACTTTCAAGAAGACATCGTGGACGATATCCTCGGTGAGGTCCTTATCCTTTACCCGTTTATAGACGAATCCCTTGAGCTCGGTTTGTACATTATTCCAGTTTAAGGCTACTTGTGTCATAATCTTACTTTACTGTTTAATGACGGAGAGGGCACAAAAAAGACACGTCTAAATGCCAACTTTTTTACTTCTTCTTTCAAATAGAACTGTATTCCTCCATTCTCCGTCCAATTGTGCTATTTTTTCCCTGTATCCTATCTCCCGGAATCCGTTGTTGAGATGCAGCCGGATGCTGGCCGTGTTCTCAGGAAATATTGAAGAGTAAAGGGTCCATATTCCGGCTTTTTCGCTTTCGGAGATCAGGTGCTCCATCAGGGCCGTTCCGATTCCCTTTCCTGCGGAAGCATGATGAATGTAGATTGTAACTTCAACCACGCCTTCATACACTTTTCGGGTAGACACCGGTTGCAGGCCCGCCCAACCAATAACTTTTTGATCGCTCATTGCGACCCAGAGCAAATGAGGATGAAATTTCTTTATCCACTCGCCATATTCCGGCACTTGCGTTTCGAACGTTGCGTTTCGAGTAAGAAGGCCCTGCTCGTAAATATGCCGAACTTCATTCCAGTCATCCGGTTTAAATTCCCTTACAGAAGCATTCATGATTTGACGGTTTCTTTTTTCTTCGACAGGTATTCGATTATCTCTTCTACGGTTGTCTTTGCGCTTCTGCCAACACCGATCAACGTCGCCGAAGCAAAACCAGTCCAGTTACCATAGCCAATGAACCAGAGACCTTCGATTTTTTTTGATCGGGTTCCATTTGTCTCCGCCTTGCCGTCTTTATCGATGACGTCCAAACCATCTAAGTGCGACAAAGCTGGTTTAAAACCGGTGCAATAGATCACCACGTCGATCTTTTCCTGATGACCATCCGCCCAAATAAGCGAGTCCTCTGAAAAGTGATCGAACGGCCTGACGCTATTCAACGCTTTCCTTTCACGGGCTTCTATTACAGCGTCAACCATCACGATGTCTCCAAGTGACGGTGGCTTGTACTGCTTGCCTGCCCTTTGTGCCTCGTACATTTGGGTTGCAGCATCGAACAGGAATCTTCCATCGATGTGATCAGGTAGAAATCTCGGCTCCTTTAGCGTGATCCAGATCGTTTCCGTCACCTTTGAGACCTCGGCAAGAATTTGTGCGCCGGAGTTCCCTTCACCTATCACTGCAACTCGTTTGTTCTCAAATTGTGCGGGAGATTCATATTGACTGGAATGCAGGACCTGACCCTTAAAAATGTCGGCGCCTTTAAATTTCGGAATAAATGGGTTGTTGAACGATCCTGTTGCACTAACGACAGCTTTTGAAATGAGCAGGCCTTCGGAAGTGTTCACGTGAAATTCGTTGCCAACTTTCAGCACATTGAATACATCGACCGGCCGCTTTACCGGCAAACGGTACTTCGTCTCATAAGACCTCAAGTATTCAATTGCTACATCCCGGGTGGGATAGTAGTCGCCATTTCCGGTCATCATCGTTCCCGGCAGCGAGCTCCATTGCGCAGGAGAGAAGAGCCGCAGGGATCTCCATGTATGAAGCCACGCACCGCCAGCTTCTTTTTGATTATCGAGAATGATAAAAGACAAACCGGAACGCCTGAGATAATATCCGGTTGCCAGGCCGCTTTGCCCGCCTCCAATTACTATGACATCATATTCATGCTGCATCGGTTTCAGGCTTTATGAGTTTCCATACCGGAATCGCAAGCGATGCCCCTGCGATCGGAGCCGTGATGTAGATCCATAAATGCTCCATGTGCCCGGAGACCGCGGCAGGGGAGATCGATCGAATGGGATTCATCGAAGCACCGCATATCGGACCCGCGAACATTGCTTCAAGCAGTACGGTGCTTCCAATTGCAAGTCCCGCAAACATGCCTTGCTCTTTTGAGCCCGTTGCTACGTTGATAATAACAAGCATGAGAAAGAAAGTAAGTATGACTTCG
>CBHTUB010000456.1:0-4746 GCA_966095595.1 uncultured Chryseosolibacter sp.
ATTTCATTCGGATCAGACCACGTGGAGTGAAAATTCAATATTTTAACCACCGGAGGATATCAGGCGGTTTTCAAATTCCGATTTTTTTAACAATTAACCGCTTCATTCTACCTTTTGACCATGCCCATGAACCACTATGCGTGAACCATCGGCTACGATCAATGTGTCTTCATCAGTCGGCCTTCGAGCAGGTTGCTCACTTTGTCCTGGTAGATCGGTGCATTGTCACGCAATATCTTGAATTCATCCGTCACTGTGTTGACAACTATCTTGTCGTTTGTCCGCCAACGCTCGGCGCCGGGCAGGACAAAGATCACCGTGTCATCATCTTTCGATTCATTGAATCTTAACGTCGTGAAGTGTTTCAGATGTCGTGCCAGACTGTCTTCAATTCCGGCGCGGATAATGCCATCGTTCAGGGTGCACGATAGACGACCCGGCCCGGCATGCCCATTCAAAAATGTTACGGTGTTGATGGTGGCTGAAAAATTGTACACGAGTTGGGATACGTACCATTCGCGTTCTGATTCCAGGGATTGCATTTTGCCATAGAATTTGAAGCCCAGATTGGCCATGAGCGCCAGCATAATGACAATCCCGATGATGACGTATGTTTTTTTGCGGGACATAGAGGATTTTTATGAAAACGGGGCTGAATTGCTTTTAGTATCCCCTTGTGAGATAAAGATCCCATCTCAATTTCAACGGGCAATATTGAAAGGTCGAAAGAGATCAGGGCAGTCGCACTGAATGCCACCAATAATGCGATGTCAGAAATCGAAGAGGTGAGTCGATGATATTGACCAAATAGGTTACAATGGATAAGAAGGAATTTCTTTATCTTGCTTAAAAAGTACTATTTCTACTATGATTCGCTATTCCCTCGCTACGCTGCTTTTACTGGCGTTTACCCATCAAACATTTTCTCAGGAGTTCGTTGAAAGGTGGACCACGTTGAGAAGTCTTGGCTCCAGTGCGCGGTACGACGACATCTATTTCATAAATGCCAATACCGGATGGGCGGCAGGTGGAGGCAATGGTAACATCTATAAGACCGTCAACGGCGGCACCAGTTGGACACTCCAGGCGCATTATAATCATTATCTGAGATCGATCGAGTTCCTTGATCATACCGTAGGTTTTTGTGGTGGCCTCGACGGCACGTTTTTCAAGACAACAGATGGCGGAACCACGTGGACTGATATCGCTCCCACCATTTCACCTCAACCACCAGGCGTTTGCGGGCTGGCAAAAGCCGACTTTAATACGATCTATGGGGTTGGAGCCTGGTTTGAACCCGCCTATGTGGTGAAGTCCGTGGACCGTGGCGAGACATGGACTCACATCGACATGTCCGGGCATGCTATTTCGTTGATCGATGCTTATTTCTTCGATGCCGATCATGGATTTGTCACCGGTACGGTAACTGAGCAAGACGGTGGAGTTGTGCTGTATACTGCCGATGGGGGAGTAACGTGGGAAGAAAAATTTCGGACCCAGCATGTGGGTGACCGGATATGGAAAATACAATCGCCGGATGGACAACATTTCTTTGGGTCGATAGAGACGTGGACAGGGGACACGCGTATGATCAAGTCGAAAGACAAGGGACAAACCTGGGAAATGATCCAGGTCCATCCTGACTACTATTATATTCAGGCTGTAGGATTTCTCGATTCTCTCCACGGGTGGACGGGCGGTAGGGAACACTTGTTTCAAACAAAAGACGGTGGAAGTACCTGGAGTGAGGCCACTGTGGGATCTACCTATAATAGATTCCAAAAGGTCAACGATAGCGTGGCCTATCTGACAGGGGAGCTCATTTACAAATACACGAAAAAGAAAAAACTTCCGCCTCCAGCGCCGGTAATTACCGGTACCGAAGGCCCGGCGCCGTACGATCCTATCCACTACGTTACAGTTTCACCTAATCCAACGACACGCAAGGCAGATGTACATGTCAATTTCGGCACGGCGACGATGGCGCACATCTATGTCTGTAGCATTACAGGTCAGGACCTCACAAGAATATTTCAGGGGCACGTTGACAAAGGCAAGAGAACATTCTCTGTTGACGTTTCAGGTCTGCCACCCCAGACCTACGTCGTGGTCGTAAAAACCCATGAAGGAATGGAGAGTGCAAAGTTCGTGAAGATCGCCGACTCCAACGGTAGGTAACGAAACTAAATGCAGCGCAACTTCTGTTGCCCAATAGAATAAAAAGACAGGTCATCAACCTGTCTTTTTTTATTGCATGATTTATGAAATGATTCCCTCGGTGGTTCGATGAGATGTCCCGGTGTTTACTTTACAAGGTGTCCATCCAGTGTCTCGGTTTCTGTTTCGTTCATCATTCCATCAGGACCGGGAACGCCCTTGGCATTGAAACCATATTCGTTGCGACCTGGAGTGCCATCCTGAAATATCATCACCAGCGGAAAGAGGGGTATGATCTGAAACCATCCACTTCTCCCGATGTCATGGCATCGTTTTGCTCCCTGGGCCCAGAGGAACCAGATCAGCGGAATAAACAAAAGGAAAGCAACCATACTGATCTCAGAGCCTGAAGCTCCGACGACACCAATGATGGAAAAATAGACAACAAGATAAATAATGAATGAAAGGCCATATTCCAACCTGCGAATACGCCCATCAAAAGAGAAGGGATTTTTAAACATAATGGCTAGTGATGTTAAAGATTAATGTATCCAAGATAACAATTCTATTGGATTATTTCCGGGCCGCATCTGTCCGGGGCGTATGAAAAATATAGTGTTAATCACTTTGCGAGCTCATGATCAAGATTTCCGTAACTGGTAAACAGGCCACCACCAGACTGGCAAAAAAAAGGCCAGTATTAAACTGGCCTTTCCACGATTAACGCGATGAGCTTTATTCCACAACAATCTTTTTGGTTTGAGAGAATTTTCCGCGGGTCAGGTTTACGATGTATAGTCCCGGCTGGATGGTGAGCAAGATACTTTTCTCAACAAAAGCATCGACCAGTTTGCGGCCCTTCAAATCCAGAATATGTACGTTTGATGGTTTGTCTACCGTAATGGTCACCTGGCCTTTCGAAGGATTGGGGAAGACACCGAATTCCTGATCAGAAAGTTGAACGTGTTCTTCTGCGAAGACTTCTTCCTGACCATCGGTTGCCATTCTTCCCGCGGTGGTTTGGGCATAGGTAAATGTTTCCCAGCCCTGGCGTGTTGTTCTGTTGCATTTCATCACCGAAGCTCCGTTCTCCGATGAGATGTACATGTTGTTGTTACCTTTTAAACCGACCTGCGTCGATCCGACCTGTTCCCATGTAAATACCTCCCAACCGCCAATAGCCGTACGGTTGCAGGTGATCCCGGACGCGGCACCGTTCTCGGATGACACATACTTGTTCATGCTCTTCAAGGCAACTTTATTGTTACCCACACCGACGACAAGGAATTTCTCCCACGTTCCAGACCCGTTCGAGCTGTTGCACCACATCGGAGATGTGCCGTTGTTTGACGTGACATATAAGTTATTCGGGCCTCTCAGCGTGATGGTGGTCCCGGTGGGAGGTTGAGGGCCGGGTGCTCCACCGTTGTAGCAACCCGTTGTCCAGGGCGCCGGGTTTTTGCTCGTGACAGCGGGGATCGTGTTGGTGTTCTTGATGTTGTTCACGTATTTGATCTGCTCGAGTACCTGGCTCATCACCGAAGCACCGTCATAGGGATAGGCGCCACCGATCCGCATGATCGCTGCGTTCTCATTCACATCGTGTCGTTTGTAAGTCCAGTGTGCCCATCCGATGCCGTACTCTTCAAGCCAGGCGATGTTCTGGCTGAGCCACGCAGCAGTGTTTTCACCGGTTTCTCCTACAAATACCGGTACATTATGTCTTGCCCTGAACTCGATCAGGTTGATCATGCGGTTGATCTGGTTCGGGTTGCCGTCGCGAACCCAGTCATCCGACGCGTTGATCCAGTAACGGTGTGCGTTGTAAACCAGACCCCAGTTCGGTGAAAAAGTGTAAGGCTCCATGTAATCATAATTGTTGCCCCAGCCATTTCCCTCGATCATGAGAATGTGATTATCCCCCTGATTGCGGATGGCAGTGATGAGTCGCTGGAACAGATCATGGATCACCTGATTGTTGGGCACCTGGTTCGGTTCATTGATAAGATCATAGAATGCAATTCTGGGCTCAGCCTTATATCGGGCGGAGATCCTTTCCCACAGCCTTACCGTTACATCCCGGAACACTTGTTGATTCCACAGGTCGTTGGCATAGAACAGATCCGAGATGTTCTGGTCAGCGCCCTGTCCCCCCGGAGCAGCGTGGAGATCGAGGATCACATACAGCCCATTCGAGGCACACCAGCTCAGCAGATTGTCGATCATCCGGTATCCTTCGAGATTGGGATCGTTGAACAGCTGATTATTGTTGAGTGCATTTTGCAGATTGGCCTTGTAGGTGTCATGATAACCGATATTGCGGATCACGCTGTTTCGCCATGCGCGCTGTGACGTGGAAAGGAAGGTCTCGTAGTGCATGGGTAGACGTATCGCGTTGAAACCCAGCGAAGCGATGTAGTCGATGTCGGCTTTTGTGATGAAGTTATTTCGCCAGCTTTGATAAAATGCTTCGACCTGGGCCTCTGTCTGTCCCTGATCGTAGTATTTCTTTTTCATCTTCCATTGGCAATTCACGGGATTGGGATTCAGCTGAGGATGGAGAAAATAGCCTTCCTGCAGCGCCCAGTT
>CBHTUB010000457.1:0-4708 GCA_966095595.1 uncultured Chryseosolibacter sp.
GTAGGATACAAGCTCTACAACGGGTACCGGAGCAAGATCAGGCAAAAGCTGGAGGCCGTGAATGACACCAAGCAGGAGAAGCTCGACCGGGGGTACAGTCAGATTACCTCGAAGCTCGAGAGCCTGCTCTATGAGAAAAATTCAGGCAAGGCAGTGTTCTCCTACAAGCTCCTGGAGAAGATCAATGCGTCGAACATTACGCAATGGATCAATGCGCTGATCAAAAATGACGACGAGGCTACACGCCATTATGCGCAGGAAAAGATCAACGAGCTGAAGGGTTTGTCTGTTTCCGACAGGTACGTGATCAAGATCGATCAGCACAGGGTTTCTGACGGAAAAAGCGTCTTGTCAAAGTTCGACTTGCAAAGCATTCTGGAGAATGACGGTGATATCACCCGTAGCCGTATTCAGAAGCTATGCCGATCGTCCGATCCGAACGACAGGCACTATGCCGCGGAGCTTCTGCTTCATACGGGCAAGGAAGAGGGCAATGCGTTCCTGATGGAATTGCTCCTGGATCTCGAACCGAAGGTGCGTAATACTGCTATCAAGACTTCCATCAAACGTGCGACACCAGAGGTCATCAATATCCTGATCGAGAATCTGGCCAATCCGGCGTTTAGCAATCAGGCGCTCAATGCGCTTGTTCAGATCGGCACAGATACATTGCCTGCGCTCGAGGCGGCGTTCTATCGCAGCGGACAAAATACCCAGGTGATGTTGAAGATCATCCTTGTGATGGGACGGATAGGAGGGCAGAGGGTGAAAGAACTGCTGTGGAATAAAATCGACTACCCGAACAAAGTTGTCGTGTCACAGGTACTGCTCGCCCTGGGTGAAGCCGGGTTCAAGGCGGGTATATCACAGATCACACGTATCAAATACGCAATTGAAGCCGACATCGCGGACATCAGATGGAATCTCAGTGCTATCCAGGAGATCTCCGATGAAGCGTTTGCACGGCCTATAAAGGCAGCGCTTCGCTGGGAGATCAGGAACGATATCGAGCACATCTACATGTTGCTGGCCATGCTCTATGATACAAAGTCGATACAGCTCGTAAAGGAAAATATCGAGAGCGGAACGGCTGATGGTATAACGTATGCAGTAGAGCTATTGGATGTATTCCTCACCGACCAGATCAAGCAACGGGTGATCCCGATCCTCGACGATCTGACGGACATTGAAAGGATCAACAAGCTCGAAGACTTTTATCCGCGGGTGAAGCTCGATTCCAGGCTGGTTCTCAAGTTCATCATCAACCGCGATTTTACACAATCGAACAGGTGGACAAAGACCTGCGTGATCAATCAGATCTCGCTGCTTCGCCTGTCCGAGTTCAAGCTTGACCTGATCGCGCAATTGTTCAATCCTGATACGCTTATCCGGGAAATGTCTGCAAAGGCGCTTTACGAGATAAGCCCGAATGAGTATCACGGCAACGTAAAACGACTCGGCGAGGGTGTGAGAAGGCAGCTCGACGATGTGATCCTCTATGGCAGAAAAATGTCACGGTTCGAAACGGTGCTGTTCTTCCTGAAGCTACCGATATTTTCGACCGTGGGCGGGATTACGCTCAGCTATCTGGCCGATATATCCGAAGAGATGCATTTGCGCAATGGTGAAAGAATGGTACTGGATGAACGTTTCAATAACAGTTTTTTTGTAGTGGTCAGCGGAACCATCCAGTTTTTCCAGAAAGGCGAGTTCCACAGCAATTTTGTCACGGGACAATTTATCGGAGAGATGCTGGGATTGCCCACTTTTGTAAACACCAATCTGCTCATCGCGTCCAGCGATTCCGTGATCATCAGATTCAACAAGGACCAGTTCTACGAGCTTCTTTCAGATAACGTGGCATTGGCTGATAAGATAATCCAGTATATCTGATGTCGGGAGGAAAGAAAATCTTTTTGATCGTTGCTGCAATATTTATGCTGGCGTTATTATACGCGAGCTACGATATCTCACGGCGAACAACATTTCCGGGATCGAAACCTCAGCTGAAAGAACGCCTTGAAAAGCGCTTTAATGATACCGATACGACAAAAAGTGACACCATAAAAGCTCCATAATTTACTTTCCGGGACTGTTGCTTTGAAAAGATATTCTTGTAAATTTGAATCAGATTAAAGCCAACTATAGACATGAAAATCCCCCTTTGTCGAGAACTTAGGGGGATTTTTCATTTCAGGCGTTTCAGTTGACCTTCTGGGTTCATTCACCTGACGGTTTAACCGCCATTATTGCAATTCATCCGCGCATTTTACCGGTAAGCGATAGTGGCATGGAGGATCAGCGGGCCGACCATATCTTTGATTCAAGATTAAAGCCAACTATAGACAATGATTAATCCCCCGGAGTCAAGGACATCGGGGGATTTTCAGTTTCAGGCCTGTTGGCTGGCGCTTTTCTGAGCTTAATTTCTATACTTTTCGGAAGCCCTTTATCCCGGCTCAGCTTGCGTTTATCCCGTCCGGGAAATGTTTTCGCTCCGCAGCCATTTACGGTTGTGAAAACATCTTTCATGTTAAAAGGTCATTCTTTAACTTGTCGGTATGACAAGTAAATTTCTCGTATCCGCGGGGCTCTGCATTGCCTCGGCCTTTCTCATCACATCATGCGTAAGTCATGACCTTGGAGAAGTCGTAGTTATCGGCGATTGTGAAAATGAGATCAGCTACAACGATGACATCAAGCCTATCGTGACCGGAAGATGTGCAATAGGGGCATGTCACAACGGTTCAATGGGACCAGACCTGGATTGGCGCGACCCGGCCAAATTTCAGGCGAACGCTGATGAGGCAAAAAGGCGCGTGGCACTTCCCGCAACCGATCCCGACCACATGCCGAAAAACGGCACGACGTTGCCTATCGGGGAGATACAAAAGATATCCTGCTGGGCAGACCAGGGAGCTCCAACTGATAATTGATTATGAAACATTGGCTGATAACCGCAGTTACGCTCGTACTGACCAGTTCTTCCTATGCGCAGAAATTTGTCAGTTCCCGATCGTCCATTTCCTTTTTTTCGGAGGCAACATTGGAGAACATAACCGCAGAGAATAAAAAGGGAGCAAGCATCTTTAATCCGTCGACAGCCGAGATCGTTTTCTCGGTACCGATCCGGGAGTTCCAGTTCGCGAAGAAGCTTATGCAGGAACATTTCAATGAGAAGTACATGGAGTCGGATAAGTACCCCAAAGCCATGTTCCAGGGCAAAGTAACAGAGTTCAACCCTCAGCTTGAATCACAGAAATCCCGTGCCCAGGGAAAATTAACGATACATGGTGTTACACGTGACGTGGACGTAGCAGGAACGATCGAAAGGAAGGACCAGAACTATATTATCAAGGCATCATTCCCGGTTCGCCTCGCAGACTATAAAATTGAAATCCCCCAGATACTCTGGCAAAACGTCGCAGAGCAGGTAGAAGTGAAAATAGAGTTTGAATATAAACCACAATAGGATGGTGAAAAAACTTGCTCTGATCACAATAGCAACCATGCTTGCGATCTACCCGTGCCTGGGTCAGAAATATTCGATCGAAAAAGGTGAGATCAGGTTTTTCTCAGATGCCCCGGTCGAGGATATCGAAGCTGCCAACAATGTCATCGGCAGTATGTTCAACGCGGGGACCACGGAGATCGTTTACATTGTAAAGATCAGGGACTTTGTCTTCCCCAAGGCGCTTATGCGCGAGCACTTCAATGAAAAGTATATGGAATCGGAAAAATTTCCCAAAGCTACATTTCAGGGAAAGATCAACGGTTTCAAACCTGGCCAGGCAGGTGTTCAGAAAGTGAATGCCGTAGGAAAGCTCAGTATTCACGGGGTGACGAAGGACATCGATATTCCAGGCACCATCGAATTTTCGGATAACAAGCTTTTGATGAAGTCGAAATTCGTGGTTAAGTTGAAAGATTATAATATTAAAATACCTACGATCGTCTGGCAGAACATAGCTGAAGATATCGAGGTAACGGTAGATTTTATATACAAACCCATATGACAAAACAACTCATTATCGGCTGTCTGTTTGCGCTTTTCACCCTTGACCTGTATGGTCAGGACGATCTGATGAAGGAACTCGAGCAATCACAGGCAGAGGAAACCGATTATGCATTCCAAACCTTCAAGGGAACGAGGCTGGTCAATGGCCATACGATCGAGACAAAAAATGAAGGCACGCTCGAATTCATTTTCGCCCATAGGTTTGGGGAAGTCAATGGTGGTCTTTATGAGATGTTTGGTCTGGATCAGGCGTTCGTCAGGCTGGGTCTCGATTACGGCATTACCGACAACGTCAGCGTGAGCATTGGGCGGAATTCTGTGGACAAAACGATGGATGGTTATGCTAAGATAAAGGTGCTGAGGCAAAGAAGCGGAGCGAGCAACGTCCCCGTTACGATCACGGCCCTTGGAGGCGCTGCGTATCGTACTTCGCCAAAGAACAACCCTGAAGGATTCGAGAACGTCGATCGCCTTGCGTATGTGTCTCAGCTTTTGATAGCCCGGAAATTTTCTCCGCGGCTGTCGTTGCAATTTTCTCCGACCTACATCCACAAGAATGGCGCATACCAGACCATCGAGGACAACGACCAGATCGCGCTTGGATTTGGAGGAAGGTTTAAATTGACCAAAAGTGTTGCCCTTACATCCGAATACTATCATCGACTCAATACGATCGACGGAAGCCCTTAC
>CBHTUB010000458.1:0-4682 GCA_966095595.1 uncultured Chryseosolibacter sp.
GGATTCCAGGAATAGCTATTGTCAAAGCCAGGCTGGCAAACTAATCAATTTTGGATGTTTCCGTATTTGGCGATAAATGAATTCTCATAACAAAGACGTAAGCCCCGTGGCGAGTGACTCTCCAGGAATTAAGGTCGTATAAATGATTGTTACCCCATGTACCCGACAGAGGGCTCTGATGTTTCGACTTCATTTTTGGAACTACCGGTCTTGAGTGTACATCCCACCAGATTCCAGCCCCTGACATCCAGGGTAAAATGAATCAATATTCGAAGGGTTGATTCAATTTTAAAAGAGCAATCAGCGTCAATGATATGTCTAGTCGTTTGTCATCAGCACAAACGGTTTCGGTGACGCATTTATTTTGCAATCGTTTTCGTCCTTTCCGTGACTACTTCCCGATTGATGTGATTTTGAAAATCATTGGTACAGATGCAAAACGTCTTTCCTGACGCATTGGGGTACTTCATCCTATCTAAACTATCTACCTAATGAAAAACTATTTACCCTTAAAACGGCGACTCTATCGTAATTTGAGTCTCGCGGTTTTGCTCCTCGCGGCTGGTTTATACGCCGCGCCCGCACACGGTCAGGACATCCAGTATGCCGACTTTGAACAGAACACCTATGTATGGCTGCCAACAGGCGGATCATGGACCGCAACGGGAACCTGTTTCGGCACGGGCCCAAAAAAAAGTCCGACTGGCGTGACTGGCTACCAGGGCAGCGGTCTCGTGTACACGAAGCTGACCAGTGACGACAATGTTGGCACACTCACATCGCCGTCGTTTACCATCACACGCCAATACATCAGGTTCCTCATAGGTGCCGGCAACTGGCGTCCGCAAACATCTATCAATCTACTCGTCAACGGTGTCGTTGTCCGCACAGCAGTGGGTATGGGTGATCGCGAACAGTTGGACTGGCTCCAATGGAACGTAGGCAGCTTTCTGAACAAAACCGCTCAGATCCAGATCGTCGATAACGCCGGGCCTAATCCTGACCGAGGCTGGCGACACCTTAACCTGGATCAGATCGTTGCAACCAATGCTTCTATCTCTGGCGCCTTTGTTGCCAGCAAGAAATACTTGCTGCTACCAGTTAAGACTGGCGCAACCAAACGTCTGGTCGAACTGGTGCAGGAAGGCTTGGTGGTTCGGGAGATGAACGTAGAGCTGAGCACGACACCGGATTTCTGGGCGTTCATAGATCTCACACCATACAATGGCAAGGAACTGGTGGTGCGCCTGGATTCGAAACTCGCGACCTCGACGGAGCTGCAAAATTTTTTCGTACAGAGCGACGCAATCACGACTACTACACCGATCTATAATGAAACGCTCCGTCCGATTTATCACTATACCACCAGGCGCGGCTTTCTGAGTGATCCAAACGATCTCGTCTATAAGAGTGGCGAATATCATATGGGTTATCAGCACAATCCTGTTGGCTGGGCCTGGGACAACATGACTCACGGACATGCCGTCAGCACGGACCTCGTACACTGGACTGAACTACAGGATCCAATTACCGAAACCTATGGAGGTGAGGCATGGAATGGCTCTTCGGTAGTCGATGCGAACAACACTGCCGGCTTCGGCGCGGGAGCTATGGTTAACATCTATACGTCGGCTGCGGGATGGGCAGATAACCCACGCATGTCCAAACCCAACTATTTTGCCCAATCGCTGGCTTACAGCACGGACATGGGACGTACATTCAAATATTACGAGGGCAATCCGGTTGTGCCGAATGTCGCCGGCTCCAACCATGACCCGACGGTGTTCTGGTATGCGCCAGGCAACGTGTGGGTCATGCTGTTGTATGTGGATAACGATGGCTACCACATCTTCAACTCCACCAACCTGAAGGATTGGGTTTTTAAATCGAAGGTCAATATCACCGGCACCACCGAAGTACCTGACCTGTTCCCGCTGCCCGTGGATGGCAACACGTCCAATCTGAAATGGTTTTTTTCGCGGGTTATCGTGAATATATCGTAGGGACTTTCAATGGCAGCACGTTCACCCAGGAATATGGTCCCTTTTGGTATGGCAGGCAACAATGGGACATGGCAGCAGCGCTCACATTCAATAACACTCCCGATGGTCGAAGGATCATGATCAGTAACGGAAGAACTGAATATCCCGGAATGCCTTTCAACAGATACATGAACCTTCCAAATGTCTTGACACTAAAAACGATTGCCGGAGTACCGAAGCTGCATATCAATCCTGTGGCAGAGGTTGCTAATCTGCGGACGAGCACAAATACCTGGAGTAGCCAGACCTTGAACACCGGTGTCAACCTTATGAACGGTCTTTCAGGTGAAGGCGTAGAAATGGAGATCGTGTTCAAACCGCAGTCACGGTCATTGGTGGAATTCAGATTGGGCGAGTTTTGGGTCGCGTACAACAAAAGCCAGAATAAGATCGGCGTTGGCTCGGACACCGATGGCGGACAGTGGAGAAGTCTGAGTCCCGTCAACGGCGAAGTGCATATCCGCGCGTTCTATGATCGCGGTAGCTGGGAGGTGTTTGCCAATGGTGGTGAATTCTATTATCCACGCGTCTTGACACCCAAGGCCGGAAACTGGCCACTAACCCTAAAGACGTCGAACGCAAGCATTGACATTGTTTCGCTGAGTCTGCATCGCCTCGGTTCGATGTGGACCGGTAATGCCGGCGCGAGAAGCGCTACTGAAGCTACAACTTTGTCTGAAGAAGATCCGGTCGGAGATGTGCAGGTCTTTCCCAATCCCTTCGATGATAAATTCGCTGTAAAGGTTCATCTATCGAAAGACTCTGAGGTCCATTGCTCGCTAATGGATTCCAGGGGCAGTATGGTCGCCATATTACATGCTGGTCGGTTGCCTGCGGGAACACATGATCTGAAATACGAGAAAGAAATTAATGAGAGTGGTCTTTACATCGTCAAAACGATCGTGGACAACAAGCAGTATACGGTGAAGACGTTCCGGATAAAGTAACGCTTTTCGCAATTCGACATTCTGTTATCAGTTGTCGACTTGGCGGCAAGGACTCTTCTCGAATCGTCAAACCCCGGGATTATTTCTCGGGGTTTTTGTTTACATAGAAAATGTTGAATGAGTGTACTGCCTGATGATGCTGAGCTCGCCTTTCCGTCGCGCGGGATAGGCTACAATCCCTTGTGAACCAATTTTGACGGGTAGAGTAAAAGTTGCCTGGCGCTGGCGATTTGGCGTGCTACTTAATCAGTGCCCTGTTCTCCATCGCGCTTAAAAATTTCCAATACGGTAAACCGATTATTCTGCATGTCATATTCAAATATCAGCTTTGAATAGTCCGTGTGATCTTGTCCGTTTTGAGCGAGGTTAAAAAATGGATAGGTCCTCTGCATTTCATCGTGTTCGTAAGATTCAATCATTACGTCACCGGCTTCGGAGGAGTATAGGAATCGGATAAGGCCATCGGCGTCTTCTATTCCAAAGCTACTGATCGATTCGGAGGGCGATTCAATGAATTGTCCGTAAGCAGCTCCTTCCCTGTAGAAGAAAATGTAATAGTACTGATCGCAGCCTGTCAGACCATCACTATTCGAGGCACCAATGCTCAGGTCTCTTGCAGCACCCAGAAAGAAGGCATTGCTTCCCGGTATCGGAAAATCAGCGCCCTTAATGGCGTCGACATCAAAGCGTTCAAGAAGATCATTGCCATACACCCATCCCTCATCGCCTTCAGCAGTGCGAACGCGGTACCACCAATACCCATAATCGGCACAGTTGGATCGCTCGCCTGGCAGGACCTCTCGCGTGCTGCTGATCATCGTAACATCGACAAATAAACCAAGGTTGAGATGTTTCAGTGTCTTGCTGTTCACGACTGAATCCTCCAGAAGCTGGGCGCCATCGATGACAACGATGTGATCATACCCCTCCCTGTTATCGACGATCACGCCATGAAATTCACCGGTAGCCGGTTGCTCCTCCGTTGCATTTTGCGAGGCGATTTCGGTCGGCTGGGGAGTTGCAGTTTCATTGGCCATTGCTGTGTCTGTAGGAGTTCCTTCGCTTTGTACCTCGGCGTCTGAGGCACGCTGACACGAATGAAGTGCAGAAGAGAATAGAACGATTAACGCCAATGCAAGGAAGTGGGAATTTTTCACGGTGTGATGTGTTTCAGTTTAAAGATAATTGATATTTCAGTTGCTATGCTTTTTCAACAAAGAAGAGTTCGTGTCATCGGGATTTGAGAGCGAATTGCCATCCACAGTTCCGGGTATTGCCGTATTCCCGGACTTGTTTTCACAGAGTAGGTTTAAGAGATTCAATCCAGGGTAGCAAATATCGACACGCAAAACCAGATCGCCGGCATTCCTCGTGAAGACTTATTGACTTACAATTACCCTGAGAATTCGTCGGTATCTGTTAGAATTCAGGAAATAAGGAATTGCAATTGATAGGCCCGTCCACAAATGAACCGGAATTAATATCGCGAGGGGCGCCGCAAAACGGATTTTAGATTACGGGTGTTGGAGTAGGTCTGATCGTTCTGGTTGGTAAATAATTATTCAATCTCCTTCGAAAAGTTAACAAAGGTTTTTCCGTCGTAACGGAACAATCCAGTGTTTCTTGTGCCTATCCAATAATTCCGGATCCATCTTCGAAAATGGAATAAGATCATTATCGATCAATCCATCTT
>CBHTUB010000459.1:0-4678 GCA_966095595.1 uncultured Chryseosolibacter sp.
TAGGGGAGAAAGGTTGTTTTTATATCCCCGGGACCGGTGAATAATGATGATGGATGAAGGCCGGTACTCACGGAGGTGAGCGTTCGATCCCTATTTGGTCGGGATGCCTGAGGAATCATTGACTATGGCATCAGCGAACATCCCATGTTCAAAAGTGAACATGATTTCATGTCGATGATCCAAAAAGGCCAGTCAATTGGGCTTTTTCACTCTGGCACGGTTGTTATTTCTACATTTAGAGAATATTATCAGGTCAATATTCCTACATTTAGATAAAATGTAATTCGAAAATGAAAAAATACCAGCTGGGGGAGTTCGAGGAGGTCGTCATTCTTGTTATCGGCATACTCAATAATGAGGCTTACAGTGTCGCCATCAAAGATGAGATCGAGTCCAGATTGTCGCGGACCGTGAGCATGGGCTCCTTGCACACGGCGCTCAAGAGGCTCGAGGACAAGGGTTATTTGAAATCCTTTGCAGGCGAATCGACGGAGGACCGTGCGGGGCGACCCAAGCGCTACTTCGAAATAACAGCGCTCGGCAAGAAGGCAATGCTGTATACCAAAACAACACGTGAGGAACTCTGGAAGGCTATTCCTAAAACGGTTTTTCAAATTAACCTCGCAGGATAACTTATGAACAGAAATATAAAGGCTTGTCCACCCCGATTTTTTCTCCGGTTGTTCAGGTGGTATTGCCACCCCGCCATGCTCGACTACATCGAAGGCGATTTGATGGAGGTCTACGAGCGAAGGTTGAAGGGCACCAGCAAGCGCAACGCCGATATACGGTTCGTCATTGATGTAGTGTTGCTTTTCCGTCCCGGTATCATTAGAAACATAAACTATCAAAACCTCAACAACTACAGTATGATCAGAAATTATTTCAAGATCGGGTGGAGAAACCTGGTCCGCAATAAAAGTTACGCGGTCCTCAACATAGCCGGATTGGGCATTGGCATGACGTGCGGCATACTCATCTTTTCACTGCTCATGCACCACCTGAGCTTCGATAATTTTCATGCAAACAGTGACAGGCTGTATCGGGTGGTTACGGAAAAGCATCGTGACGTGATTGCCTACGACGATGCTGTCCCTTCGCCACTGGGCTGGCATTTCAGGAACGACTATACCCTTGCCGAGAAGGTCGCGCGCGTATTTAACGTGAACGGTGCCTTGATCTCCATACCCAAAGAAAACGAGACCGCCAGATTTCGCGAGCCGGAAGGCCTTTCATTCGCAGAACCGGAATTCCTTCAGTTGTTCAACTTTCCCCTGGTCCGTGGTAACGCCGCAAGAGTTCTTGTCGATCCCAACACGGCGATCATGACAGAACGTATGGCGCGAAAATATTTTGGAGACAAAGACCCTATCGGTGAGACGCTCTGGCTGGATAACAAAGTTGCCTTTACAATCAATGGTATATTGAAAGATCTTCCCGATAACACGGACATCCGCTGTGAGATATTCGTGTCGTACGTCAGCCTGAGGTCTTACGACACATGGATGTCTGATGAGACGGCCGGATGGAACGGTATATCCGATGGCATGTATTGTTATGTTTTGCTCAAGCCCGGTGTTGCTCCAACGGAAGTGGAAGAGGTGCTGCAATTGTACGTAAAGAAATTCCGGCCCAACAGCAAGAATGTGCATCATTACAAATTGCAACCGCTGTCCGATATTCATTTCAATGCGCAGTATCAGGGCACCATGGAAAGGGGTAAGCTATGGACCATGGCGGTCATCGGGATATTCCTCATCGTTACTGCTTGCGTAAATTTCGTCAACCTCGCTACTGCGCAGTCACTCCGGCGATCCAGGGAAGTTGGCGTACGCAAGGTACTTGGTAGTTTTAAATCGCAACTCTTCTGGCAGTTCCTTGCCGAGACGGCCCTAATTGCAACGCTTGCCATAGTGGTTGCGGTGGGATTGGCCGTGATGATCGCACCGGCCGCCAATGAGCTGCTGAACATCGATATTCCTCTCAACTTCATCACAGACAGAAACACCCTTCTGTTCAGCCTCGCACTAGTCGTGGCTACTACCATCCTGGCGGGATTTTATCCGGCGATTGTTTTGTCCGGATTCCAGCCTGTTGCTGCCCTGAAAGGAAAACTGTCCCGTCATCGTGCGGGGGGATTCAATATGAGACGTGTGCTCATCGTAGGGCAGTTCGTGATCTCTCAAATACTGATCATAGGAATGATCGTGATCATGGACCAGATGCGCTTTACACAACAGGCAGACCTTGGCTTCGAAAAGGAAGCGGTTGTGATGATCAATATGGGTATCGATACGACTGGAACGAAGTCGGCTGTCATTAAAAACGAGATATTGCGATTGCCGGGGGTAGAAAGTGTTTCATTATGCATGGCAGCGCCTGCGTCGAACATCAGCTGGGGCAACATGATCCGGTTTGAAAGCGATGAGGAAGTCAACTTCAGGACAAGTATGAAACTGGCCGACGCCGACTACCTGTCTACTTTCAAGCTGGATCTGGTAGCAGGCCGCAACCTTACACCCTCCGATACGGCGCGTGAGATACTGGTAAACGAGACGTTGGTGAAGAAGCTCGGCCTGAGCTCACCGCAGGAAATACTGGGGAGGGTCATCCAGGCCGATGGTGGAGACATCGTAGCGCCCGTGGTGGGCGTGCTGAAGGATTTCCACGACAAATCGTTTCATGAAGATAT
Organism: uncultured Chryseosolibacter sp.; assembly: GCA_966095595.1. Lineage (GTDB taxonomy): Bacteria > Bacteroidota > Bacteroidia > Cytophagales > Cyclobacteriaceae > Chryseosolibacter. Next base: position 2,693 of record CBHTUB010000459.1, read on the forward strand.
CAGCGCAATACTGGTAACAACACAAAGCGAAAACTACTCGAGCTACGCAGTTAAAATCGACCTGACGGACATTCAGTCAACCATGGCATCGATAGAAAAGATCTGGCTGTCGCAACACCCCGATGGGCTTTTCGAATACGAGTTCCTCGACGACCATATCGCGGATTTCTACGAAGCCGATCAAACCATTTTAAAAAGCATCCAGGTATTTTCCATGATCGCCATCTTTATCGGTAGCCTTGGACTGTACGGACTCGTTTCATTCATGGCGGCACAAAAAACCAGGGAAGTCGGCATCCGGAAAGTTCTCGGAGGAAGCGTTATACATATCGCGACATTGTTCGGCCGGGAGTTTGTTCAGCTTATATTCATTGCTTCACTCATCGCCGGACCGCTTGGCTGGTGGCTGATGCATAATTGGTTGCAGGAGTTCAAATTCCAGGTGTCGATCACTGGCCTGACGTTTATTCTGGCGCTGGGCTTCACGTTGTTCATATCCCTGTGCACGGTGGCACATCAGGTGATCAAAAGTGCAATTGCCAATCCGGTGAAGAGTCTGAGGGTTGAGTAGGGCGGATGGTCAATGGGCGATGGTCAATAGTCAATAGTCAATGGTTATTCGTTACCAGTTGCATAGGATCCTGCCGGACAGTTCATAGGTATGTTCGGAGCCGTATAGCTCTACGGAGCAGACTTCCACTACCCATTCGCCATTGTCGTATGAAAGGTAAAGTTCTCCGGTGTTGGCATTGTAGGTGTAAAAATTTATAAGCTTGATGCTCGCATATCCTGGTTGTGCATCCCACCAGTGAACCAGCGGGTATTTTGTATCGACCGTTGGCAACGTGGTCTCATAGATCTCGATCGTAAATTCCATGTTATCCTTCCACACGGCGATCTCAAAAAAATCCACTTCTTCAGAACAATAATAATCGACGCTGCTCAGGGAAAGGTCATACCACTGATCCAGGGTTATCAGGTTATCGGTCAGGGAAGCTTTGCACGGCACCACAACCTCAACGGGCTCCCCGGGCTCCTGGCACATGGCGCAAATACCGCCACAATCGATCCCTTCTTCATTCTGATTCTTTATTCCGTCCGCACAGGTGGCGCCATTGACAAGTGGATTGGTTTGTTCTTCCAGGCATGAGCTCAGGAAGAATGAAAACAGGAGGGAAACGAAAAACAGGTTTTTCATGGAAATCAAAATATCATATAGCCGATCGCTACGTTAACATTGAATAAATAGTGGCCGAATAAACTTTGATGTACATTATAGCCTGCGTACTCCTGCATCGTCCATTCGTCCTCGGACTCCTTAAAGAAATTAAATGGAACAAACGCCCACCCGAACTCTACGCCGGTTTTCAGAATGAGACCTTTTGCTATCATCGATTGGCGACCGACGCCCAGAGATGCGACCGGGTATATGAACTCCTTTTCGAATAGCTTCGTCTTTGATTTCCTGTTCTCGTATGAATTGGTCTGGGTGAGATATACCGAAAGGGTCTTATAAAATCCGATCGGTGCTATCGAGTTCGATTCGTTGAACTTGTATAGCTTCACATGCAACCCGAGCGCCTGACCTTTGATCACATCGTAGTCGGCCGTAAATTCACTGTCGGTAGGAGAGGTGAGGATTCCGCGAACAGTTCCAACGCTGATCCTGCTGTAGGAAACTCCAAGGCTTACGTCCCTGTGCACGAGATATTCGATGGTGCCCTGGGGACGGAAAGTATAGGCAAAGAGATTCTCCTTGTGCGCACGTGATCCACCTCCGACAACTGTTTCATTGTTTGCGTTTTGAACCAGCAACGCCGGTGTTGGATTGGCCTCGAGAAATAAACTGAATCGTTTGCCCATAAAACCAGGCACCTGCGCATAAGCTCCCGCCGCTGCGAGCACCCATGCCACGAGTAATTGATATCTCATAATCCTACTTCTTTAGCTTGAACAATGTGTAATAGATGTTCGATTGGAGCAACA
>CBHTUB010000460.1:0-4630 GCA_966095595.1 uncultured Chryseosolibacter sp.
ACCTCTCGTTTTCGAGAGCTTTCGGAACGTCATCGGTGCGTGCATCCCTGGGTTATGAAAACCAGCAGGGTATCTTAGAGCATTCGTACCAGAAGAGATTGACAGGAAAAGTGAACGCCAGCAAATCCTTCCTTGACAACAAGCTGAACGTAGACCTGTCGGCAACAGTTTCCAACGTTAAGCGCGAAGATCCTCCGATCAGCGCGAATGCCGGATCTACAGGTGACCTTTTGGGTGCAGCCTACATGGCCAACCCAACCTGGCCTGCTGACCCTACATTCAACCCTCCCGGCCAGAGAAACCCTGCGAACATGCTTGAAAATTTCCGCAGCGAAGGAGAGACAAACAGGATCATCACAAACCTTTCTGCCGACTACAAGATCACGGAAGAATTGACCGCTAAAGCCACTTATGGTTTAGACTGGTCCAAGGGCGAGCGTGTTACCTTGCTGAGCGGCAATGTCAACAACGTTGGCGATGGCGTATCGGGATCGGGTATCGGTCAGCTCAATGAAAACAGGACTACCAGCAACCTGCTCGAGCTTACATTGAACTATGACAAGACAATGGGTAACGTTGTCCTGGATGTGGTTGGTGGATATTCAGTGCAGAGCTTCCGTAATAACTACCACTGGGCTGTCGGCCGTGGATTTAGCGACTATACAAGCTTCGACAATATGGAGTCCGACCTGCAAAGCGCCTTCGATGCGGGTGATGCTGCTGCCGGAGCGCTTTATGGCGACTATAACAACTGGGGCGTTTCCGAGGATCTGAGAGACGGCGAACAGAGCTCAGGTGGCTTTGTGAGCGGTGTTGATTTTGGCGAAGGAACTCTTGAGCAAAGCTATTTCGAACGTCCCGCAGGTTTTGCTGTAGGATCAATGGCCGCGAACTTCTATGATCAGACTGACTACCTCCAATCTTACTTTGGCAGGGCAAACGTAACAATATCTGAAAAGTACCTGTTCACAGCGACTTTGAGAGCCGATGGCTCTTCTAAATTCGGTGGTGACAACCAGTACGGTATCTTCCCTTCTGCGGCTGCCGCATGGAAGATGGACCAGGAGGACTTTGTTCCTGAAACGTTCAGCACATTGAAGTTAAGACTGGGCTACGGTGTCGTGGGTAACCAGGACGGATTGGGATATGGCGAATTCATCAGAAGGGAGCGTTTTACCGATGCGAGCGTCGGCAACAACAAACAGATCCAGGTTCCTACAACACAACCTTTTGGATCTGTAAACCCGGGCCTGAAGTGGGAGTCTACAACTCAATTCAGTTTAGGTGTTGACTTCGGGATCCTGACCGACAAACTTACCGGTAGCGTGGATTACTACGTTAAAAATACCAAGGATCTGTTGTTGAAGAGATTTGCGGCGCAGCCATCTGTCGCAACGCAGATCTTTGATAACCTGGATGCAACTGTCCAGAACAAGGGATGGGAGCTTTCCCTGAACTATCAGGCGATCGAGACTTCAGATGCATCTGTAAGCATCAGCGGAAACGTTTCTCATAACAAGAACGAACTTAAGGACTTTAATGGGGTTCTTGACGCAGGTACCATCTACGGCCAGGGTTTGACTGGTGCGTTTGCCCAGCGTTTGGCAGGAGGACAGCCTCTGTTCTCATACTTCCTGAGAGAGTTCAAGGGCTTTGACGCAAACGGTCAGCCGATCGGTGACGTGCAGAAGTTCGTAGGAAAAACAGCGTTGCCAACCTGGAACGCAGGTCTTTCGTTGACTGCGCGTTATAAGGCTGTGGATTTCTCCATGTATATGGTAGGTCAGTTTGGACAGTACATTTACAGCAACACGAGAAATGCATTCTTTACGGCAGGTTCTATCCAGACAACCCGCAACGTTACGCGTGATGTCCTGGGCAATGGCGAAGCTGGAAATGCTGAGGCAGCTGTTTCGACGCGATTCCTCGAGAGCGGTGATTTTATCCGCTGTCAGACGCTCACACTTGGCTACAATGTGCCTGTGAGCAGCGTGAAGTTCCTCAAGAATGTGAGGGTGTACTTCAATGCTCAGAACCTGTTCCTGATCACGGACTACAGTGGTCTCGATCCTGAGGTGAGTTCCAACCCTGCAGACACAGGCCTGTTGAATGGACTGCCGACAGCGGGTATCGATTATGTATCGTACCCAAGGCCACGTACGTACACATTTGGACTGAATGCTACATTCTAAACAGGAATTTTATTCTTAATTGAAATGACAATGATCAAAACGATAAAAAATAGATTGAATGGCCCGGCGATCATGCTGGGACTGATCATGTGCTCCTGTAGCCTGGATATTGAGGAGACCGATTCCCTGATAACCGAAGGATCATCAGACGTTTTCAACGGTGTGGAGAACCCGGAGACGTCAGTTTCCAACCTCTATAGCAATCTGACAAGTCAGATGGATACCCAGGAAGAGCTATACGCGGTCAGCGAAGTCTCTACAGACGAACAGCTTGTTCCGACACGCGGTACCGACTGGGGTGATAACGGTGTTTGGAGAACCCTGCATATGCATGAGTGGGGACCTACTCACAGGGATATCGTGAACCTCTGGAATAACAAGAACGCAGGCGTATTGAGGGCTACGGAGATCATAGATCCGCTTAGTAATGCAAGTGCAGAACAAATCGCACACGCGAAGTTCATGCGCGCCTACAACATGTGGATCATCATGGATGGATTCGGACAGGTGCCTTTCAGAAATCCGACAGACGGACCGGATGTAACGCCGACCGTGATGACTCGTACCGAAGCGTATAACATGATTGTTGACGACCTGGAAGCAGCTATCGAAGGACTTCCTGCAAGTAATCCATTAGCCGCAGAAAAGACCCGCGCCGTGAAAGCGACTGCAAGACTTTTACTCGCGAGAGTAAAATTGAATTCAGTTGTTTACAATGGTGCCTATGGCAGCACTGATCTGCAGGATGTTATCGATCTTGTCGATGCCATCGAAGCAGACGGCTATGCGCTGGTCGACAACTACTTCGACATTTTCAGCGGTCCCGTATACGACAACACTGATGTGATCTGGGCACTTTCAACGGGTGTCGGTAGCAAGATGTGGAACTCCCTTCACTACAGCCAGGGAGGTCAGGGCAATAATGGCGGTGGATGGAATGGCTTTACAACGCTCGTAGAATTCTACGACAAATTTGAAGGCCCATCCGAGTCTAACGATGTAGGGCTGGGACAGGAAGAAAGAAGAGGATGGACAGAGACCGAAGCATCGACGAATGCCGACAATCGGGGATTTGGCTATGGCTTCCAGTTCGGTGACATGTGGGGATGGCGATTCCTCGACCAGGATGGTAAAGAAGTTGCTACGCTCGACCCTGAGAAAAAGGATCTTTATGTGGACCCCGTTGGATATCGTGTAAAGCTTACTGATAGAGCCGGTGGTGATCTGATCTTCACGAAAGAATTGCCTGCCCTGATCGGTAACAACGAGGAGACAGGTATCCGATTGCTGAAGTACTCGCCGCGTAATGGCGCCTTTACTTCCGGTACAGTGATCTTCCGTTTTGCGGACGCTCACCTGATGAGAGCGGAAGCTAAGTTCCGTAAGGGAAATACCGGCGACGCATTGACCGAAATCAACGAGCTTCGTGCCATGAGGGACAATACACCGGCGCTCGGATCGTTGAGCGAAATGGATATTCTCGACGAAAGAGGACGTGAGTTGTATCTGGAATACGTGAGAAGGACAGACATGATCCGCTTCGGCGTGTTCAAGAGCGCACGTGGTTTCAAACCGGAGGGAGATGGTCACACCGATCTCTTCCCGATCCCGGCAAGTGCGTTGTTGTCAAATCCAGGTCTCATTCCGAACCCTGGTTACTAGGAAATATTACATGGGAAAGAGGGGGCTTCGTGCCCCCTTTTTTATTTACCGGCACATCGATGTGCCGAGAGTTTTTTTTATGGATTGACTTCCGTATTTGACAAAGACTTTTTTCTTTGTAACCTGATAATACTGCAGTGAGTGTTATCGCGTTGTGACATATCGACCCTCTTTTTGTAAAGTATTTTTTATATAACCCTGTAAACCCAAAGTAGCTCAATCATGCGTTGCGTCGACGACGCAACATTGACGGTGTAAGGAGCCGCGAGGTATATCAATGAAAAGAAGTTTAATGAGAAGAATGGATCGCGTCGGAGGCACAGTCGGTCTGCTTGTCCCTTTGCTGATCGCCTCGTGTACGAAAGATCTTCAGACCGCGGATTCAGTTGCGAACAGTCCAAAATTATTCACGGAGCTTTCTGCGGAACAGACAGGCGTCTCGTTCATGAACAATGTTGAAGATCGCAAAGACTTCAACGTGTTCAAGTACAGGAATTTTTACAACGGAGGCGGCGTGGCCATTGGCGATGTCAACAACGACGGACTGCCCGACATCTTCTTTACTGCCAACATGCAGAAGAACCGGCTTTTCCTCAACAAGGGGAACTTCAAATTCGAGGATATAACGGATAAGGCAGGAGTCGGTGGCCGCAAGCCCTGGGACACCGGTGTGCTCATGGTCGACGTGAATGCGGATGGCTTGCTGGACATCTATGTGAGCAACGCCGGGAATATGGAGGGCGACAATCATGACAATGATCTTTACATCAATAACG
>CBHTUB010000461.1:0-4623 GCA_966095595.1 uncultured Chryseosolibacter sp.
ACCCCGGACAGTAATGCAACACCCACTGCGAACCACAATTGAAATTTCGTGTAATAGCCAATCTGGTCAGCCGGTGGGGCCATGTTGGAGGTTTTTCCGAACAGGCTGACGACTTTGTTCCATACAGGGATAGACGTAGGCATCAGGACCTGGAAGCCCATGAGACAAAGCACGAGTACGCCGACGAAGATCCAAAACTCACGCGAATAGGTCGAGACTTCCTTGTCTGTTGCCGGTATCTCCTTCCAGCGGATCGCGCAAAGCACAATCGAGAGGAAAGAGAAGAACAGAAGATAGATCAGCAGCTGGCCTGATAGTCCCAGGTCTGTAAAAGAGTGAACGGAAGAATCGCCCAGGATGCCGCTTCGCGTCAGGAATGTTGAGTAGAGAATGAGTACAAAGACCGCGATCACGAGTATCATGGACGCTTTGAGCGCCGACTCGCTGTTCTTGTAAGTGATCATCGTGTGAATTGCAGCCACCAGAATAAGCCAGGGAACATACACGGCATTTTCAACAGGGTCCCAATTCCAGTATCCTCCAAAGTTCAACGTTTCATACGCCCAGTATCCGCCCATCAGAATTCCAAGTCCGAGCACTGCACCTCCGAACAATGCCCATGGCAGGGCGGGGCGAACCCATTCGCGGTATTTTTTCATCCAGAGACCGGCGATGCAATAAGCGAAGGGAATTACGGTGCAGGCAAAACCCAGGAAGAGTGTCGGCGGGTGGATCACCATCCAATAATTTTGGAGAAGCGGATTTAATCCGGTCCCATCAGAAGGCACAAATTCCGGATTCGTCTTGAATATGGGAGCTTGGTGCATGGACTCCCGGAGAAGAATGAACGGAGAACTGCCGATCCGGAAATCAAGGCCTGGTAACACGACGCCAAGAATCATCGAAGCGAGAAACGCCTGAACAAGTGCGAACACCGTCATCACGGGCGCTTCCCAGAATTTGTTGGTGATGATCAATATCACGCCAAGGATCGCATGCCAGAACAGCCAAAGCAGAAAACTGCCTTCCTGGCCATTCCAGAACGTAGAGATCAGGTAATGTGTCGGCAGTTTTTTATCCGAGTAACTATAGGCATAATGATATTCGAAGTAATGATTGGAGATGATCACGAAAAGCGTGACGCATATTCCCAGTACAGACAGTGCATGGCTGTAAAATGAAATGGCGCCGTTCTGTTTCCATTCCCTTGAATTTGCCAGATCAGTCGCCGAAGTAGAGCGAAAGTATGAGAATGCCGATGCGAGTGCGGCAATGAATGAAGTAATGACGAAAAAATGACCGAGGTCTCCTACAAAATAATGCATCATGGTTGACTATCAGCTAAGGGGATCAGACGTTCACGTTCTGCTCCTGGTATTTGGATGGGCACTTGAGGAGGATCTTGCTGGCTTTGAAAGTTTCGCCCTGATAGCCCCCGATGACCACTACTTTTTCCGATTTCGTGAAGTCCTGGGGCATAGGTTGATTGTATTCTACTTTCTGTTCCTTCCCATTCTCATCGATCATGATGAATGAGAACGACACTTTGTCGAAGCCCTCTTCAATGCCGATGACGTTCCCGGCTCCGTTTTTCTTCAGGGCGCCGACAACATGGATTTCCTTCTTATTGCCGGTTTGAGCCATTTCATACGCTTCGCCGAAGCCGACATATGTGCTCGCATCGCCCGCCGTGGAGACAAGAATGGCTATGGCGGCAGCAATTACGACAATAACGAGTATATGTGATTTTTTCATGATCGCGGTACAAAGTTAAATACAAAACTCATTTCCCATGGGATACTTTCAAAACACGAAAGCGTCGCTATTTGGTTTGCTCGTCGATGCGTTTTTCGAGCTTCGTGATCTTTTTGTCAAGGAAGAACAGGTACGTGAATAATCCTATGAGAATTATCAGGACGATGGCAACCACGACATAAATCTTTCCTTCAGCGCGAAAACCATCGGCCATTTCCACCTGCTGTGCAAACGAAGCCAGTGGCGACAACAGTAATAAGCATAATCCGATCAGGTTCTTCATAACGATTTGTTTCTTGTTTCCGGGACAATATTTTCTGAACCCCAATTGTCTTCCACATCCTCTATACGGGCTTCTGCAAGTTTTAATCGTATCCTGAGGTCCGCTATCCAGACGCCCGTCAGTATCCATCCGATAACCGCGGGATAGAAGATCATTCTCATGCGATTATCCAGGTCGTAGGCGTTAAATCCAGGGTTGCCGCCGCTTCCGGGATGGAGGGAGTCCGACAATCTGGGGATAATGAAGATCAATGGGATCATCGCGGCAAACGCGAAAATATTATATACAGCGCTGAGTCGGGCGCGCTGCTCCTGGTTGTCGATCGAGCCGCGAAGCACGAAGTACGCGGCGTAGACCAAAAGGGCTATTGCCGCTCCATTTTGTTTAGGATCGCCATGCCAGGGGCTGCCCCAGGTGTAGTTTGCCCAAAGCATTCCGGTGAGCATGCCGAGAATCCCGAAAGCTGTCCCCACGTTGGCGTATTGTGCTGCACGGACATCTGTCGCCGACGAAGGGTTTGTCAGATAGGAAATGGAATAATAAACTGAAATAAGGAATAGCGTGACCATGCCGAACCACATCGGTACGTGGAAATACAGGGCACGGATCGTTTCGTTGAGGATATTCAGCCTGGGCACATCAAAAAGCAACCCGCCGACGTGCACAAAAATCAGCAGCAGTACTGCAGATATCTTAACAACCTTCATCTCAGTCAGGCAAATTTTAACTGCGCCAAATATACGGGAAGAGTAGGTACGCCAACCCGCCCAGTATGCAATTTATTGCCAGAAGGTTAAGCAGCTCGTCATAGCTCGCGGTGCGCTCGATCCCATCCAGCGCATTTTTTGTTGCGCGGATGGCCATCAAAAGGATACTTAATACAATCGGAAAGCTCAGAACGGCCATTAAAATGTTGCTGTTGTTCGACTTTGCCGCAATGGACGATATAAGCGTTAACGCCGCCGAGAAGCCGATCGAAGCCAAAAAAAGTGTAACCATAAAGATCAGGTGGTCCTGAACCGGGTCGAGGATGAATACGCTAAACAGCAGATAGGCTGCGGCAGACAAGGCGAAAGCCAGGATGGTGTTATAGATGATCCTGGATATGATGATCTCTTTGGGACTGGCGATGGTGTACAGATAGACGGAGAGCCCTTTTTTTTCACCGATAAAACTTTTGGCAACGCTGTTGACCACCGAGAACAAAAGTGTGAGCCAAAACAGGGCCGACCATGTGGCTTCGCTCAGCCTGTTTATTTTCAGGTTGAAGGTCAAATAACAAATGAACACCAGGCTGGTGAGGTAAAGCGCAATACCGGAGATCACCGACTTGCGCCGGAGCTCAAGCTGAAAATCCTTTTTGAGATGTTGGAGGATCTTCAAGGTTAGAGGTTGTCTATTCCTTTGGCCATACGTTCGGCGATGAGCTTCGAAACAATGATCATAAAGGCCAACGCCATGCCAAGACCCAGGCCAAGCATGATACTCGTTGGGCGACGCGGCCATTGGGGCTCTGAAAAGATTGTGAACCCGTCAACAAGTTGGACTCCGTCCATGAGCATAAGGTCTTGTTGTACATACCTTCTCTTCTCTGCAAGGTCAGTAATACCTTTGGTGAGGTCGCCGATATTAACGGATAGTGAGCCATTTTTTTTACCAAACTCTCCTGTGAAAAGCTGAGCCTTCATTTCTTCCATGTCCTGAAGTTGCTTGTCCATGATGCGGAGTTGCTCATGGTATCCACGTTGTTTTTCGGCAAAAAGTTTTTTCGCGTACTCGTTGTTCTCAAAATAATATATGATCCCTTTTTCAAGCTCCTTGAAGCCTTCAGGATCACGCATTTGTGCGCGGATACTGACGAAGATTCGGTCTTTTTCATCGAGTGCGTGATAATCCTCCAGGCCGCTTTCGACAGAAAGCCTGACGATTTTATTTGCGACATCACCCGAAATATTCAGCTTGGATTCAATAAGGTTGACGTCACCTTCCTGGAGGAAAAGGTTGATGTTGTCTACTAGTTCTGTTGCATACGATTGAGTAAGGATATAGGAGCTAATCAGCATCTTACTGCCATAGATCTTCTTCGTGTAGGTGCTGTAGAGATAGCCCAACGCGGCGCCCAACGATAGACAAATGATGATAAGAAGGAAAAACCTTTTTATGGTCAGGAGGATCCTATAAAAAAGCTTCTCAAAATCCAGGTCCACATTGTTATAATTGGTCATTGGTTGACGATTGGTCAAAGTACGTTGCTTTCAAATTCCTGCAAATATATACGTTTTGATTTTTTAACTCACGAACAACCTAAACGTGCTTTGGCACAAAATTTACAACGTCCCCCGCGGATGCTCAATTCGCATTGTTTTTGTATTCTTGCTAAAATATTTCCTCAAACTTTAGAATGTCAAAGAAAAAAGTATTGGTTACCGGCGGCGCGGGCTACATCGGAGGACACACCGCTGTCGAATTGATTCAGGCAGGCTACGACACCGTTATCGTGGACGATTTCTCCAAAAGCGATGACTCCCTGTTAAAAGGTATGGAAAAGATCCTGGGCCACAAACCTAACTTCCATAAGGGTGATT
>CBHTUB010000462.1:0-4587 GCA_966095595.1 uncultured Chryseosolibacter sp.
TTCGATCGACGTCCTGAAACGCGATGTGCCGGTGCATAGCCGGCACCTGGAGTCTATTACGCAGCATGTCAACAACATGAAGGCCCTGCTGGAAGACGTGTTGAATATCGAACGGCATGAGACGGTGAAGTTAAAACCGAATCTGAAGACTTTGGACCTTGTTGCGTTTCTCCGCGACGTCATCGATGAGGTTTCAGCAGGCACAAACCGCACGCATCAGATCAATACGATATTTCCGGACCAGCCGGTCATGTTGGCGTCGGATCAAAAACTGCTGAGGAACATTTTTATCAATCTGCTGAGCAATGCCATCAAGTTTTCGCCCAACCATCGTGAAGTGGATGTAAGGCTGACGACACGCAACGACCTCGTCTCGGTCTCCGTGAAAGACTATGGGCTTGGCATCGAGAAGGTCGACCTCGAAAAACTATTCCAGCCATTCAGTCGCGGGAGTAACACAGGCAACATAAGCGGAACCGGCCTCGGGCTTTCGATCGTCAAACGTGCGGTCGTTGCATTGAAAGGAGAGATCGCTGTCGAAAGCGAGCCCGGCAAAGGCACCATGTTCACCATAGAAATTCCGCTAAACCCTGTTGAATAATCGGCGTTGGTCTCGTCGCCCTGGCGACTACTTATCCGCAATGCCGCTGATCAGCTCATACAATTCCTTTTCCGTGAATGGCTTGTGAAGGTGACCGTTCATACCCGACTCAAGGCTCTTTTGAATATCTTCCTTGTATGCGCTTGCCGACAACGCAATGATCGGTTTCCCGAATTGCAATGCGCGTAACTGTGCCGTTGTCTGGTGGCCGTCGAGTTCAGGCATCTGAATGTCCATCAGCACGAGGTCGAAGTCATTCGTCTTCACCAGATTGATTGCCGCCATTCCGCTGTCTGCCGTTGTAACCTGAGCACCGAATTTTTCGGACATTTTTCTCGCAACCAAAAGGTCAACGTGATTGTCGTCAACGATCAGAACACGGGTCGGTTTTTGCAGCTTCCGGGCTCCATTGGCCCCGTTGATACTCACGGGAGCTGTTGATGGCAGCGCAAGCTCAAGGGTAAAGGTGAAGAGCGAGCCACGATTCAAAGTGGGGTCCGCGGGGCTCACAAACGCGATCTTTCCGTTCATTTGCTCGACAAGGCTTTTCACAATACTCAATCCGAGGCCTGTGCCGCCATACTTGCGTGCAACGGAATTATCCGCCTGGCTGAAGCTCTGGAATATCCTGTCCTGAGCGTCTTTCGGAATGCCTATCCCGGTATCCTGGATCGTACCGCGGATCACGACTGAGTCACCTTTGTGCTGTTGTAATGAGTACACGACATTGATGTCGCCGTACTCTGTAAATTTTATAGAGTTACCGATGATGTTCGTCATTACTTGCGAGATCCGTACCTGATCGCCCACTACATCGGCAGGTATCTGTTCATCGATATGGCAAGTTAAGGCAAGTCCTTTCTGTGTTGCAAGGAATTTGTAACGTTCGATTTCGGCGCTGATGGCCTTTCTGAAGTTGAAGGGAATATTTTCGAATTCGAGCTTTCCACTTTCAATTTTGCTGAAGTCCAGAATGTCGTTGATCAATTGTGACAAGTTCTTCCCGGAGTTGTGGATCATCTCGAGGTAACTGCGATGCTCTTCGTTCGTGGTATCGCCCAGCATGATCTGTGTCAACCCGAGTATACCGTTCAGGGGAGTTCTGATCTCGTGGCTCATGTTGGCAAGGAATCGGCTTTTCGCGACGTTCGCTTCTTCAGCCTGCTTCTTTGCTTCCTCCAGAAGGTTGCGCTGACGTTCGAGGTCCTGGCGGGAAGCCGTACTCTGTTCGAGCTCGTCACCGAGCATATTGATACCCGTTGCAATGGCATCCCATATTGTTCCGTTCTCCGATATCTTGAGCTTCTGCTTGAAATCCAGATTGGTATACGACCCGATCACTTCCATGAAGGTGTTCACGGTCTCATCCTGGTTGATATTGGAGCCTGAGGGATCGAACTGCATTTTGTCCGCAAAACGGTTCAGATTGTTTGCGACTTTCGTAATGACGTCGTCGCTGAAGTCTGTGATCACACGTTTTGTGAAGTCGCCCTGCATAATCGACTCGCTAAACTCGAGTAATTTGTAGAGTACTTCTGCGTTTACTTCGATCGTGTCAGTTTTACCGGAAATTGCGCGTACCATAACGTTTCTGGTTCAGTTGATTATGCGGGCAATGATTTCTGTCTTTGTTTGTAAACCCATTCGAAAGCATCATCCTTGCTGTAGAAGAATTTGGCATCGAACTCCTTCGGCGTTTTCACAAATATGTTTGCGATCAGTGCCGATACGGGATTGGAGGCGATGAGCGCTGCACCGAGGATATTCTTCAGCCCACCCTCGGGTGCCTGAAGGAATTTTTTTGCCTCTGCAGTTACTGCACGCACATTCGACATGTCCAGCACCAGGTAGTGCTTTTTATTGCCGGCAAACGACAATCGTTTAGAGACGATTTCCCTTGCGGCTTTCAGGTCCACCTGCAGGTTTGTAGAGAACTCTACAAATATGATATCGGCGGCGCCACCCGAAGTGCTAAGCATGATCAATGGAAAATTCTCGAACATAACCCTGGATTTAGGAGCGACTCAATTTTATTTTCTTCAGCCAGTTGATCGCATCTCCGCTGTTGGTAAAAAATTTCGCAGGGATCGATGGATTGCTCACTTTCAGATAGAGGTTCACGAATAATGTGGCGACCACACTATTGGAAAGAAAAGCCCCACCCAAAATTCCCTTTAATCCTCCCTCGGGGCTATTCATGTAATCACGCGCCTCCTTACTGACCGATTTTACATTCGTGAAATCGATCAGAGTATACACACACTCCTGGTTTGTATAGTCAAGTCTGCTCCTGACCAGATCCTGTGCTGTTTGCAGGTCGATCTCGATGCTCGGCTTGTACTTGAAAAAGATGATGTCGTTTTCAATTTTGCCGAAGCTGATGTTCCCATATTCTTTTCTGTCTATGAATTCCATGGTTTTTTCTTTTGAAGGTTTTAAGCCGCGACTTTGTTTGCAATTTTCAGGTCCTCACCACGTGTGATCTTCTGCTTGTTGCTATACACGGATCCCATCATCTCCATATTGAAGTTGTCCGATGCCTGGATGTACACGCTCTTCTGAATCACTTCAACGCCAAACTTTCTCTTTTCGATCGACGCATCCATTCCCAGGTAAAGCTTTCCGCACCTCAACCTATTAGCCCGGGCAACCGACTGATACAAGCTTTGCCGGTAGCAACTGTGACTCAGTACATAGTTATAGTCCATTCCGACCGCCATGATGGAATAGTTGTTGTTCGCCGAGATATAACAGAATCCAACGGCAACGATCGGTTTTTCTTCGGCCTTTTCGCCGGCTTCGGGCTTCAGGCGCAACTCGATTACTTCCCAGTTGGGATGGTTGATGATATTTTCAAAATACCTTTCAGGAAGTTCATACGTGTTGATGTTGAGACTCTTGTTCTTCACGTTTCGATAGAGCTGCCTCCATGATGCGACGCGTTCGCTATCCACATTCTTTTTGCCCGTTAGCAAAGTGATGTTGTAGAGATCACGCTTGTCGAGAATATTCCTTCTGAAGTGCCAGCGTGCTTTCGTCGACAGGCGCTCATGCATATACTCTTCTTCGCTTTTCCAGGTCGCATTGTGAAGTACGTGCGCGTCGGGCATCTCCACTTTGATCATGCCTTCTTTGAGCAGGAATTCGCTCAGCTCGGCATCCTGCGTATCGAGGTCACGCAATTGTACTGCCGTCGCGCCGCATTTCATCCTGATGTCGTTCATGACGCGCAGCATTTCCTTGACTGCCTTTTTCCACGACGCATGCTTACGATCGATATAGACGTGGTCTCCGACACTCAGCAAACATCCCATCATCACGACCTTCGATGCCAGGTAATACTTATCATTTTTTCTTTCTTCTTCGATCTGTTTTGACACGTCTGCCGGAGCGATCATATCGTCCTTGCAGAGGATCTCGGAGAAGAACGTGGCGAGCACAGGTTTTTTCTGCTGATCGCGGACAACGAGGTAATGGAAATTCCAGTTGTTTTCCGGTTCAGGGTTGTTGCAATAAGTTGCTTCGAGGAATTTACAACCCTCCCAGTCGAAGGTTCCGTTTCCACCGAGCAGATCGTTCCACAAAGTCTTGTCGATTTTTTCAATGCTGGTCTCCAGTTGGATGTCCAGGTCATCGGCCGGCGCAACAGCAACCTGTGTATAGCGCTTCGACGTTGCCTCGAAAGGCAAGTTGAAGTTCGCGCTGATATCTTCGACAGTCTGACCTTCTTCTTCCAGCACTTGCGGGAAATGATATTGAAATGCCTCGAGCACGTTCTTGATATCTTCATTGCTCGGACCATTTGTGATAGCCAGTCGGAGACCGCAACACTTCACGGGAACGCCGGGGAAAATACCGATGTTGGTATAGAAGCCTTCGTTCAACAACCGCTTCACCATGTTATAACCGACGCGCGGTAATCCGAGTCCGATGTAGAAGATAGGGGAGTCGGAAGGCAGAACAAGCGGTAGCTCGTACTGATCGAC
>CBHTUB010000463.1:0-4555 GCA_966095595.1 uncultured Chryseosolibacter sp.
CAACCGATGATTCATTCCCTGAACGGGCAGCTGCCTCGGAGATTTCGAGTCCTTTCGGAAATTACGCCTCGATTCCCTACTGGCACTTCAAGCCCGAGAATTACCGTGACACGACTGTTGCATTTGCAGTTAAGAATATGAGTAACCTGCTCGATCCAATAACGGGCGACCCTTACTTCATCAGCGTTAACTATGTCATGCTTGGGGCGTTTACGAACTACCTGAACGACGGAAGTATTACCGTCGTACAAGACACGCTTCTTCCGCTGAAAGCAAAGCGAACAGGTCCAAATGCGCGTCACAGCGAGCCGGTGAATGTAATTAACGGTCAGATGGCACCGTATGAACGGATCATCGTAAAGGCGGACAGCCTGTTCGAAGAGAGCATCACGAACAATTATTTCCATCCGGAGGCCGACTCGGTCGACATACAGGTCAAGGTCGTTGTGCTGAGCGGTGACGAAGACGATCGCGACAAAGCCAAACTCGCGCCACTCGATCTCACCGTCAACGACACGGTGTCCACCACCTATCATTTGCGTGATTATTACGCCTACGACGACGGTATCGCTGAATACTCCGCAGGATTGATCCAGCCCGGGAGCAGGATCGCGTATCAATTCGAGGAGCTATACGATAAGGAAGCTACGTCAGCCGATGACCCGGATACGCTGCTGGGATTCGATATTTACTTTCCGGCGTACGGCATTACAAGCAACCAAACTATCAACTTCTATATTTTCGACGAGGAGAACGGAAAACCCGGGGACGTGATTCAAACGGTCTTTCGTGGTATCGAACGGCTTGACATGAACGAATTTCAGGAGATCAGATTTAGTCCTGCGCTTTTGATCGACGGAAAATTTTTCATCGGATGGGAACAGCCTGTCGCCGGAAAAGCTTTGGTTGGACTGGACATCGATAATGACACCGGAGATAAGATATATATCACCATTGACAAGACAAACTGGTCGCAAAATGATGTCGTAAAAGGCAGCCTTATGGTACGGCCGGTGTTCGGATCGGGAAGTGTTGAGAATGTGATACCGGGCGTCGGTGAGGAACATGTCTTTAAGGTGTATCCGAACCCCGCGAAGAATTCGTTTTATATCGAGGGTCGATATGACCATTTGCAGATATTCTCGGTCACTGGTGCTTCGGTAACTTTTGAAACTGATGCCGACGGCGAAAAAACACAGATCACCGTCCCCCATTCAAATGGCCTTTTCCTTCTTAAGCTCATTCGTGGCAACAAGGTCGAAACCCACAAGCTTCTATTGTCCCGCTAATATCAATTCGATGCGTATAGGCATCGGCACAAAGCACAGCACGAAGATCAAAAGCGTGACCCAACCAAGCACGATACGTTTGCTGTCCAGGGGCTGTTCCACTTCCGACGGCGGATGTTGAATACCCACGAAACGGCTGAGCAGGAATCCGACAATGAGCCACATCATTTCGCCCGATACACCCGGCAGCACCAGCATAGCCAGAAATTGAAAAGCTACGACGATCAGGGTGTACATGAGCGTGTTTGTCCTGCTGAGGCCCAGTCCGGCAAAACAGAAGTACATCAACGCCACGTAGATGAATGTGTAGAGCATCAGCTCACCGGGTTGTTGATGAAGGTTGATATATGGATTCCCGAGACCTCCGTAAGTCATCAATGCAACGAAAAATCCGGATGCTATGAGGCGATGCTTTTTGTATCCAAACAAGCCGTAGATCAAATGACCACCATCGAGCTGTCCGATCGGAAGCAAGTTGAGGCTCGTGACAAACAAGGCGAAATAAACTGCAAGCAACAAAGGATAATGCATCAGCTCATGCTCGTTGGGAATTCGTGAGGGATCGTCTACAAATTGTTCAGCGATCTTAAACATGAGGTTCTTTCCGATGACAACATCGTATACTCCCGTCGAGTCCTGAAGGTGCTGATCATAATAATCCTTTGAATAGACATGTTGGGCATATTCTGCACAGTATTCCTTGTACTCGGGGTGAAACTGAAACACGTAGTCCACCGGGGGCAACGTTGAAAAACCGTATACAAGAAAACCCATGGCCACGACAAACCCTGCCAGCGGGCCGGCGATGCCGATATCGAAAGTCTGAATGGTGTTGTAAGGTTTGCTCCTGAGCCTGATGACTGCGCCGAACGTGCCAAACGAAAGGAAGGGTACATAGGGTAACGGCGGAAGCGGGATATAGTAGGGCAACGATGTTTTTACGCGATGATACAACGCTGTGAAATAATGACCGAACTCATGAGCCGTGAGTATGGACAGCAGTGGAATCGAAAACCACAGTCCTTTACTGAAGTCGTCCCAGCTATAGTCTTCCATAAAGACCGAGCGACCAAACGCCCAGGAGGTGCCGGCTACGGTGGTTGTAAAAAAAGTAATAACGAACAACGCGATCTGGAGCAGAATGCGTCTAACCTCTTTTTTATCTGAAGACATCGAAGATCTGATCTGGTGAAGTTATGTAAACTGTCCTGATACCGACTTTCGCTGCACCTTCGGTGTTGAGCCCGTTGTCGTCGAGGAACAACGTTTCCGACGCGCGCAGATTATTTTCTTCCAGCACCTGTTCAAAAATTTCCGCGTCCGGCTTCCGTTTACCCATCCGGTGAGAGTAATAGCTTTTATGAAAGTAACTATCAAGATCTGTTATACCGGCTGCCTTCGGCAGGATGGTATGGTTGATATAATTAAGGTGAATGCCGTTGGTGTTGCTGAGCAGAAAAGTATTGTAGCGAGACTTCAGGCCTTCGAGTAACTCCAGCTTTTTTACCGGGAGATCGACAAGCATGGCATTCCAGCATGCATCGATATCATCGTCTGAGCAGTCAACGCGATAGGCCTGGCGGATGAAATGGCGGAAGCCGGCGTCATCGAGCGTACCCTTTTCGTAGTGCTCAAATTCCGGCGCTGAAATAAAGATCCGTTCGATTTCCTTGAAACTGAGGCCTGAAAGCCTCGAAAACGATTTTAGGGTGTCGGTTATCGACAGGTCCAAAATGACTCCACCCAAATCGAAGATTATGTTCTTAACAGAAGAATCCGGCACAGTGAACGTGTTGTGTATTCAGGATCAAATATGTAACATTGCACCTCATTTTCAATGCGGGTGATTGTTAAAAATCGCCCGGTTTCAGCCCAGAAATGGAGTTTGATCATTGAGAAGGGCCCATAGCTCAGCTGGTTAGAGCACCTGACTCATAATCAGGGGGTCGCAGGATCGTGCCCTGCTGGGCCCACTCGAAAACCGCGAATTCTGGACAGTCGCGGTTTTTTTATTTACAGCCCGTCCCAGGTTAAACAAAACAGCCATTAGGGACATATCTTTGTTACCCTAATGTAACCAACCTTCCCGGCAGTTATGATTAGTATTCGCTTGTACCAAGCAAAGGGCAAGGGATGTTCAGACGGCAAAGCTCCGATCTACTGCGTGCTATGTAGAGGATCTGAACGCCTTTATATTCAAACGAAGAAGCATCTCAATCACAAATATTTCGACAATAGCAAGGGCGTTGTGTTGAGGGCGCTGACAAGATCAAGGCATTTCGCGGTAATCAAATGACAGATCAATGCCTTTCTACATCACAACTTGTGGAGAAAGTTATGAAGGATGCACTGAAGAATGAGAAAAGCCGTTCGATGGAATTTATCGTTGGCAATAATCAGTACCATAATTCAATCAAATTCTAGCTCGATCCCTCGAAAAGATCGCCAGTGCTGCATCTTAAAAAGAAATGGATTATCTTAGATCTGTCATAATTTTTCAACTTAAACCCCTCGTCATTATGGCAAAATTTATTGACGTTTCTGACCAGGAAGACACCCTGCACCACATTAACGTTGACCACATAGTGTGGATAAGACAGGAGCATCAAAAGGACACGATTGTTCTATCTATTGTAGGAAATGGGGGCATACCTTATTCAGTTAAAACTCAAAATAGTTATGCAGAACTGAAACAGTTAATTGAAAAATAATGAGCAGGTCTGTATGAAGCTTCGCACGATAGCAGCAATAGGATTGTTTTGGCTTGCTTGGTATACTGTATGCTATACGTTAGCCGATAAATTTTTCCTAGCTTATCATCCTGAAGCAAATTACCGTCGAGCTTGGTGGGGATTCAATCACAAACTCTATGAAGGCTTGATGTTGCTTGGAGTTGCCGTTACACTAGTTTATTTTGGCTACCTCTTTATTCGTAAGAAGCCTCCGACTGCCTCGCATTAAACAAAGTTTCACACCAACTCGCCTGATTACAAGTCAAGATAAATGAGGATGAAAAACCTGACGCTATTGTCCATAATGGGCGCTATGGTAACAATCTCGGTATATGGCCAGGATTCCGTAGCTACATATACAAGATCTGTAATGCATTGCCAGCGAGATTTTATACTCGATATAATTGACCGACAAACTGGAAGAACAGTCATTGTAGCACCTAAAGAGGAAGTGAGACTGGCTACAGGAGATAATTCGTCGCTTTCCGCATATTGGAAAGCAATAGACGGCAGCACAATATTGTTGATAACTGG
>CBHTUB010000464.1:0-4522 GCA_966095595.1 uncultured Chryseosolibacter sp.
GCGCACCGGTCACGGCAATTCCGTCCTTGGTCCACGCATAGGCATACGGCCCGATTGGTGTGGCGCTCAGCGTCACGTTATCCTGGCATGCATCAGATTGCGTAAAGGATGGCGCTGCGTCACCATTTGCCGTAACTGTGTAGGAAGCATAGGCCGGACATGTGCCGGCACCTCCGGAGATCACTACGTCGTATGTTGTTGCTACACCGCTTGCAGGATTGGCCTGAACGGTGGGATCATTTTCAGTTCCTGCCACTATCGCCGTTCCTGTCCACGCATAAGTAGTTGCTGCCGGAGAAGAAGGGTCGAGAATCGGCGTGATCGATATTGGCAGAGAACACTCATCTGTGTCTACGGAGGCAATAATGATCGGTGGATCCTGACGAATGAGGGTCGGAGGATCGGAAACAACGATACATCCATTTGCGGCAGTCACTTCTGCGACAAAGGAAGCGTTGGGTACGGGAGCGGTCGTGACAGGAGAAGTCATGATGTTACTACCCTGCGCGAAGACATTCGTTGTAAGCTCACCGAGGATCTTATAGGCATACGGTGTTCCGGCGTTGGTGGTAAGCTGTATTGGAATTTGGCTTGTTCCCGGATTGTTGCATGTCTGAGCTCTTGCAATGGTAACGGTGAAACCAGCACCCTGGTCCGATAACCCTACAGTCTCACTATCGGAGCAACCCGTCACCTGATGAGTGATCGCGACATTATAACCACCTGCACTGAGGTTGGGTACCACTATCGCGCCACTGGGTCCATTCTGATTTCCCCCAGTGATGAGTGACGCGTCAGCGACATTCGTAACGCTATAAAAATAACTGCCTGTCGTTGTGATTGAGAAGTCAAAAGATCCGTCACTATTCAGACATGCAGTGGGATGATTGATAGTTCCAACAGTAAACGCAGCTTCCGGATTGACCTTCACCAATACCGTATCGCTCGATTCACACGAATTGAACGTATTCAGTATTTCAACGATAAGCTTATAATCGCCCGGAGTTTGTGTGCTGAGGTTATACCGCTGTGGATCGATCGGGTCTGTAACTACGGTGTTATTCAAGGTCCATGTAAATGTCGAGCCGGTGTTCCCTGCATCGAACGTGCCGACATTGCTGTTCTCGCACACGATCCGGTCAGGTCCCAGATCAACCTGCGGTCTTGCATCATTCGCCATAAATTGACCCGTAATAACGCACAGCTCGGCGGTGGTAACGGATACCGAATAATTTCCTGCGGCCTGAGGTGAGATCGTATTCGTGGTTTCCCCCGTATTCCACAGGAATGTATAGGTGCCAAGATCCGGGTCTGCAGGATCCGCGGCGGTGAATTGTTCGTCCGTTCCTCCATTACACAACGTGAGATTGCTCTCCTGGATCGTCGGTGTTCCGTAGATCTCGACAGTGGCATTCAGCAATCCAACAACACCTTTACACCTGTTGGCCACTTCAAGGGTCACGATATAGGTGCCGGGCGCCGCATAGGTGTGCTCGACTTGCGTCAGGTTTACACCGCTTTGGCTTGATCCGTCACCGAATTGCCACGTCAGGGTATCGATCACGTCGGTTCCCGATCCGGTGAACGTAGTAGGTAATCCAAAACAATTACCGACCACTGCAATGGTAGGCGTCGAAAGTGCATCGCCGATATTCTGGATGAAGTTGGGTAGTCCAAGTGTGCTTGAAGTACCTGAAGCAAGTGCGAATTGGGTCGCATCGTACGTTGAAGGAAGATCCTTGTCTTCATTCGGCGTGATCACCCCGAGAGAGCCTGCGCCCTCCGTAGCGACATAGATGGTTCCGTCAGGCCCCATTTCTATAGCACCGATGTTGGTCGGAGTTGTAATGACCGGTAACGCCGGCTTCTTGATATAGGTGCTCGTAACCGAGTCATAGGCAAATTCATGGATGCTTCCCGGGTTGGTGGTAGAGGCATACATCTTCGTTCCGCTCGGCGAGAATTCGATGCCGTAAACCTGTCCCGATGCCTGTTGCAGATCCGCCTGGCGGAAATTTGTAACGACACCGGTTGAATCTATAAAATCAAAATACTCCACAACATTCGAAACGCCAGGAGTAGATAATGCCACCGCGAGGATGCTCTGTCCCGACAGCTTCATATATCCGCCACCATTCTCCTGAACAGCCTGTGACTGCACCGATCCGACACTGGAAATTACCGGGGAGCCGATACCTGTTCCGGTTAGCTCATACGCCCTGAAGTTGTTGTTGCCATATTCGTGCGCGATTAGCCAGCGCTCATTTCCGGTGAGTCTTTCTGTACTCTTCGTGAACAATACCGCACTGTATTGGGTATTTGTCGGTGGGTTCATCGAAACGAGTTGACCGTTCGTCCCAAGGGTCAGATCGAATATCGCATAACGAAGCTCGTAGCCCGGAACAGCGGTTTGCGGATAGATGTCCTGTGTAAGGAAGATATAATAACGGGTGGGATCGCCCGGAACGGGAATGATCAGGGACGATTGCGCCGAGAACTGACTTCCGCCAATTCCTCCGGCCACAAAGGGCGCAGCATTTCCGTCGCGATCAAAAACCTGCTCGCCATTGGTAGAGAAGATGACCTGACCATTTCTGTCCGATATGGTCGCGACTCCTTCCGCCGAGACAACCGGACCCGTGATCGGATCTGCGCCTGTAGAAGGAATAAAGTCCTGATTAAAGTTGATACCTGCGTTATTACCAAAGAGCCAGATATTGGCCCTCGGATCATCGACGCCATACTCCTTAATGTTGACACCTGCGTAGGCGGTACATCCATTGGCTTCCGCCTTGAGATAATAAAATCCCGCGGAGTCCACTGACGTGAGCGTTGCCGACGTTTGTCCCGCTAACGCGCCGGGAGGACCGTACCATTGGAACGAGCTTGCGCTTCCGGTGACTTGTGCGGTTAATGTGAAATTTTTGCAGGGTTGTCCGTTTGGATAGGTGCTTGGCGGAGGTGGGATCTTCGGAAAATTGAGTTCGCAGCTACACGCAGTAGTGTCCTGCGTGAGCGACAGTTGCACATCGAATGGTGTAATGGTCACCGGCTCGGAGTAACTTGTCGCGATGCCGTTGAGAAAGGCAGTGACCGTCACGCTGAACGTCCCTGATTCAGCATAGGTGTACGTTGGTGCCCAGTCGTTCGATGTTCCGGCGGCAACATCTCCAAACGCCCAGTTCAAGCTGTCAGCAGCAGGGGTAACCGTTGGGAAAAATGAGATCGGCGCATTCTGGCAACTTCCGACTGCGACAAAATCGAGGCTAACGGTGACTGGTGTCGCGGGCAGGAACTGCGGAAACTGCGTAGCGGCAAAGTCAATATTTCCAAATGGCCTCGGCTCGTAGTTCACTGAGTCAGCCATCATGTCCGGCTCGTTTATCCTTCCGATAAGCAAGTCTCCCGCACCGTTTTCGTACAGGTGATATACTGCACTGTCAGATCCAAACTGCAGGCCGAAGCTTTGAACCATCCCATTGATATCTATTGTGTCCGGAGCTACCGCGAAGTTTTCCAGATCGTATTGCAACAGAAGATCCTGATGCGAAGCATACAGATATTCGGCGAGCGGGGAGAATTCAACGTCATAGATTGCCGGAGTTGTAAAAGCACCCGTAACTCCCGAGTTCACGATCATCCTTTCGAAGGTGATGTTCCCGGCAGCAGCATCGTATTGAAATAATAAAATATTCTGGCCACCATCGGTTGGCGCTACTGCCAGACGATTTGGGAATTTCTGTGTCAGGTCAGGATTCAGAACTTCTTCATGGTATGCCAGATGGGTTGCCGTAAAGGTGAATGGAGTGGTTGTTACGATAGGAGTGACGGCCTGGATCCCGGCACTCGTGATCAGGTTGACATTGAAAGTAGTAGTACCGCGTTCCTGTGTGATCAGCCAGTAGTCAGTGTTATTATCGTGAGGGATAATGATCATTCCTTCCGCAACATTGCCGAGACCGGCGACCATCGTGGCTTTTGTCCCTGCTACCACATCGCCCAGGGGAGGCGCCGGAAGTGCCGGATTATCGAAGTTGTTGCCGAGTAGGGTCATGTCGACCTCCGTAACGCGCACTTGTCCCGCGGCGAGGGGCGTTGCATCATTGGTGAATACCCAATACCGCGTTGTGCTGCCAGGTACCCTTACGCCAACGGCTGGTTGATTGCCTGCGGGGTTTCCTCCCAAGCCTGTTCCATTGGGCATCAGCTCATGATTGGCATCGTACATCACATTGCCATCGGTATAAAAGAGAAGGGCACCGCTCGTCACGTCGGAGGCAACGAACCCGCCCGCATTGCCATATCCCGATACGCTGATACCCGCCAGGGTTCGTGTGACAACCAATGCGCTGTCATTGGGCTGCGTAAACTGAATGCCCCTGGGCCCGGCGCCCATCCACCAATTTTGGTGAGTTCGGTTCTGGGCAAAAGCAGGATTCAGAACAATATAAAAAGCTAAAGGGAGTGTTAATCTTAGAAGATTTCGTAGCATGACAATTACATCACTTTATATCAATGTATC
>CBHTUB010000465.1:0-4518 GCA_966095595.1 uncultured Chryseosolibacter sp.
CCAGCGATGTGCTTTAAGACTCAGTGGCAACGTATTTCCCAGATCCGATGGGCGCAAGCGAGTCCGGTTTTGTTTCGCCGGATCGGGTGATCAGGGGTATTTCCAGAATCGCAACCGTCCCCGACTCCCGGTTGCTATGGATGATGATCTCTGCCAGGTTTCTTTCTGCAAACTCCTTGCACAAGATCAGCCCGAGCCCCGTACCCTCTTCGCCCCCTGTCCCTTTTTGCCTGCGAGACGGGTCCAACATGAATATGGAAGTAATTTGCTCCGGAGACACTCCGACGCCGTGATCGGTAAAACTGAGCGACAATTTGGAAGAATACTGGTTGGCCGATATCAGGATATGAGAACCTGCCGTAGAAAATTTGATGGCGTTCGACAAAAGATTTCGGGTTATGAACTTCAGGTCATTTTCATCAAAGGTGATTTCAATGTCGATTATCGAGCTGATGATCTTGATCTCTTTCCATAACGCATACTGATGAAGGTCTTCAATGGTCTCGCGGATGTGCGTCTTCAGGTTGATCTTTTTCGGATGTATCGCTTCGAGGGCCATCTGGGATTTCGCCCAGGCCAGGAGATTGTCGGCAAGAGAAATGGTCTTCTGAACAGTATTGTTGAGCTTGTTCGCCAGCAGGTGTGCGTCATGATCTTTTGCGTCGTTTTCTATCTTTGCCTTATACTCATCCGTATATTGAGCAAGGATAATAAGGGGATCTCTGAGGTCATGTGATACAATGGAAAAAAACTTGTCTTTCATAGCGTTAGCCTTTTTCAGCTCAGCGGTTCTTTCATTGACCGCCTGTTGCAGTTTGGTATTCTGCGATTCGACAAAGTCCTTATGACGTTGGATCTGTTCTTTTTTCCTTTCCTTAGCTCTCTCTCGTTCCGCTCTGATCAATGCAATTTTATCTGCAAGAGCTATTGACAGCAAGATCACCTCGATCATATTTCCGATTTGGGCAGCGTTTCTGGTGAACGGGTTTATGGCGATAATGCTGAAATCCTTGAGTACGAAGATGACTGCGCCGATATGAAATATTGTGAAGGCAATTAGATAGAAGCGGGCGGGCTTGAATTTCAAGATGAACAGTGAGTAAGCACCGCAGAGAAATAGCAAGATGGCTGTGCAGAAACCGAGCAGATCGACAAATTGATTGGCCTGCAGCTGATAATTGAGCGCATTCAGCATCAGGGCCAGTCCGGAGATGGATATAAAGATCGCGAGGACTACATTTTTTATCCATTGTATCGGGAAATCCAGAAATCGAAAAGCAAAAACAGCAAGCGAGAGGCATGCACCGGATACAAGCAACGGAAAATTATCCACCCACATAACTTCCTCTGGCAAAACTCGCTGAATATACCCGGTGATGTGGCAGAAGGCCAGGGAAATAAATAAAGAATATATAGCGTAATACAAATAGATCTTCTCATAGAGCGTACAAAACAGAAAAATATTGTACAACATGATCGTGATCAGTACGCCCATGTAAAGTCCCTGCCAGATATCACTGCCCCTGGCATCTTCCCTTATCTGGTCCTCTTCGACTATGGAAATGGGGAGGATGAAAGATTCAGTGCTTTGGAGCTTGACGATCAAAGAATATACCCCGGTATCCAGTGGGACTACCAATTTATTGCCGTGATCGATAACCACTTCATCCTGATAAATATCTTTACGGACTTTCAGAGTTTGCACCGCTATTACATGCGGATTGTCAATGACCAAAGATCTTTTGGTCAGCTGGTGGTTTTCTATCTCGACTTTCACCCAAACGGCGAGGTCCGTAAACGAGAGGTTCAGTATTCCATTTTTGACAGTCGCAAAGTTTTTCCTGACTACGCTCTCCAGAGGTGCGGCAGGGTCTGCCTGCAGGTAGGAGACATTGATGGTAGTGTTGCTGCTGCTGTCCTTTGTAGCTCCGATTTTCTTTTGTTCGCGAGATGAACAAGATGTCATCAGTGCAAAGACTGGGAGCATGCACGAGAACCGGATAACGATATTTCTTTGATGTTTAGGCGTGTTGACCATGGTTAGGATAACCTCCTTCGTGTAGACACCTATTAGACTGGAAAGGTTAGTGTAACGACTGTAAATGTTCCTGGATATGTCGGTTGTGTGACCAAATTTCTTTTCGATCGCAGCGAGGTAGTTGCCGACAAAGTTATAGATGCTCGAATGTCGTGATATCTGTGTGCATGAAACAACAGGAGACCGCCACCGATGTCAGGGCACGTGCCTGATCAGGTATTTGAATGTTGTTATGCTTTACGTGTCCGGGCTCCTACCTGGAAAGGAGCGAATCCAATTCAGCTCTTGAAATAGTAGGTGGGATTATATGATTCAAGATCTTTTTAGCGACGAACTGTGCGACCTTCCTTGCGTCCTGTTCGCTGGTGAATCCTTGTGTCCCCCGAATACCGGGAAGGTGAGGCTGATGAATGAATTTCCTTCCATCCAGCAGAATGTCATAACCATATTGTCCGGATGCTGTAATAAAAGTATTGATTTCTATTTTAGATTCAATTTTTTCATCTGAAAGAACATGAGCTGATGCACGTTCGCCATTGGCATGAAGGGTGTGAATTCCCCACTTCGACTTGAGTACTATCACTGATAACAAGGCTGTAGCCATGAGGAGTCCGATGGCCAGAATTTTTCGCTTCACTGAATTTTATGTTTTGGGATAATATTGGAAAAGAACCACCTGACTTTTTCCGTCAAGTGGCTCTGCGCTAAGCTTTGAATATGATGTGGTTATTGATCACGCGGGTCGAACTCGTAGAAATCTTTCAGAAGTCCAGCGCCGTTGGCGCCTGAACCAAAAAAGGCTTTATTGCTGATAGTGAAAGAAACCGCTGAAGCCCTGTCAGCACCGGGATGGTCTGCTTTTTCAACCCAAGTGTTGCTTGAAGGATCATATTGCCAAACTCCGTCGGCGGCTTCATACACGCCGGCGGCGACTATGTAGCCCTTTCCGCTGATCGCAAATCCTACAGATTCGGTAGAGATGCCTTCAGGATAGTCTGCTTTTTGAACCCAGTTATTCGTTGTGGGGTAATACGCCCAGAAGTCGGATACGTTTCCCGTTGCGGTAGAGCCAGTTCCAAAATAACCTGTGCCATCTATAGCGAATGCTACACCTGCAAATCTGCCTGCCCCCTGAAAGTCAGCTAATCGTGTCCATGTACCATAGGTACCATTGCCTGGATCATACTCCCACAATTCCTTTGAATAATTAAAGGTGCCATTGTAATAATAACCTCCGACGACATAACCCTTGTCTCCGATTACGAAGGATGATGATTCATATTCTGCCGACCCGGGAAATGTTGCCATCTCCAGCCAATTGTTGACCTCAGGGTAGTATGCATAAAGCTTGTTTACATACCTGATGTATCCAACTCCATTAATGGAAAAACCATCGGCGGCCGGGCCCCCACTGTATTCAGCCTTTTGCGTCCAAACATTCTCGATCGGATCGAATGCCCAGAAATCATAGAGATAATTTTGATTGGTACGACCACCCCAAAGGTATCCTATATTGCCGATAGAGAAAGCCGCGGCGCTGTAACGGTCGCTGCCAGACCACTGTGCTTTTGCTGCCCAATAGATAATGAAATTATTAGTCGATTCAACGGTCTCACCATTAACCTCGACCGTGATTTTTCCTGTGGTAACCGCCATCGGAACAGTGACAGTCAGTTGTGTTGAAGTTGCTGCGGTTACATTGGCGATCACTCCATTGATCTTTACAATATTTTCCGAGAGTGTCGTGCTGAACTGCGTACCGCTAATGATCAGAGCATCCCCTGCTTCGCCGCTGGCGGGAGAGAAACCAGTGATTCCCAATGTCAAGATCACAAAGTCGGCAGAAGACAGAACGCTTATTCCATTAACGTCAACTGAGATTTTTCCGGTGGATGCTCCCTCAGGTATTGTCACGGTCAGTTGCGTGGATGTCGCCGAGGTAACTGTTGCCGTTTCGCTGTTGACCTTCACAATATTCTCAGATGGCGTTGTGCTAAATCCTGTACCCGTAATTGTCACTGTTGATCCTGCTTTTCCACTGGCGGGAGAAAAGCTCGAAATAGATAATGGTATGACCTGAAAATCTTGTGAAGATTGTACGGTCTCACCGTTTGTTGTTACGCTGATCTTTCCGGTTGTAGCGCCCGAGGGAACCTGGGTGGTCAGCTGTGTTGCAGAAGCCGAGATTATGGTTGCTGTCGTTCCGTTGAACTTTACAATATTCTCCGAAGCGGTTGTGCTAAACCCGGCACCGGTGATTACGACTTGTGTACCTGATTCACCACTGGTCGGGCTGAAACTCGTGACGGACAAGGGTGTGGGTTCTGGCGTGTCGTCATCACTGCCGCAATTTACGAACCACAGGCAGAGCATCGTCCATGATACCGCCATCAATAATTTCTTAAAGAATTTCATTGTGATTTAAATGTTTGGTTTAGTCAGGTCAAATTAAGGGGGCTGTAAGTCCATGACTGTACCAA
>CBHTUB010000466.1:0-4499 GCA_966095595.1 uncultured Chryseosolibacter sp.
GTAGCTTTTGGTCGATGTGCTTACATTCAAAGCCTCGCGATTCTCCCAAACCGACAAAAACGTGGCCTGGACGATTTCCTCAGACTCGTCGCGGTCGTTGAGGAACGAAAAAGCGTAGTTGCACAGTGGTTGATACAGATTCTTGAAATACATCTCAAAAGCAGTTATGTCGCCTTCGCGCAGCGCCTTAAAAAGCTCCTGATCAGTTAAATTCACCTGTAGAAAGTTTTTTTCCGGCGTAATTTACTGTTTTAAGGCATTTGAGATATGACAATCGTATCTCCTTTTACCCCCATTCCGGGTTAAATTTTTTCCGCAAGCCAGAAGGGTCCGTCTGCCTGGAGGTGGATTATCCCGTCAGACAAAACCCGGTAGCAGTCGCCCTCGTGCACAACATTCCCGGATTTGATCAGGAGATTATAGGAATCCGGCGACTCCAGAAGGGTTCCGGACGGAAGCCATTTTTGAAATTTACCCTTATTGTGATGCGTGTACCGCCTTGGTCCCGAGAGCAGATTGATCTCTATGAGCGCCGTAAACTTTTCAAGCCCGTTGATGAGCTGATGTGCATCCGGACACACGATGTTTACTGTCTTTTGCCGCTGGTCGATGAGGTGGTCCATAGCCATTGATATTGACGCCAGCCCCGTGTTGCTTTTAAGGAAGAGCAGGGGGTGCTGGTGATGGAATGCTTCCAGCCATTTGTTGTGATCCTTTTCGGTGATGATCACGTCGACCTTGAAACCATTTTCGAGCGCTGCCGGCAAGGCAATTTCAAGGGCAATGATGGTGGGAGCCCATTCCAGAAGATCCAGCACGTAATCCGGCAAATCTGCGATTGCAAGGATCAGCGCAGGCTCTTGTTGTTCTCTTACAAAATGATGGGACGACATGATCCTTGATTTAAAATGGCTAAATTACTGTTGTTGGAGTGGGATTTCGGATTTCAGTTTCAAATTCTGTGAATTGTATGAGATTTGGAATTCTGAGATATGAAATAGTGAACTACGAGGTTTTCCCGGACAACGGCGATACTTAAATTGCGGGCCTAAAGTGCTAATATGTTAAACGCAGAGCAATGTTATAAAGCTTTTCAAAGAAGTGTTGATGATTACCACCGTTTCGACGACGTGGATAGAAAGCTGGAGAATCCGTTTGCTGCCGGGAGTTTTGAAGCCCTTCTTTATGCAAAGAATTGGATCGATACGGTTCAATGGCATCTGGAAGATATCATCCGCAAGCCCGGGATCGATCCGGCCGAAGGGATCACGATCAAGCGCCGGATCGATAAATCGAACCAGGATCGCACCGATACTGTTGAAAAGATCGACGACTATTTCCTGGAGCAGTTCAGGGGAGTAGTGCCGAAAAGTACGGCAAGGATGAATTCTGAAACACCTGCCTGGCTTTTGGATCGCATGAGCATATTGTTGTTGAAGATATATCACATGAAGGAGCAGACGGAGCGCAAGGATGCATCTGCAGACCACATTCAAAAATGCAGGCAGAAACTGGATGTGCTGATGGAACAAAGGTCCGACATGAAGACTGCCTACGACGAATTGATCGAGGATATCGCAAATGGAAACAGGAGATTCAAAGTGTATCGTCAGATGAAAATGTATAACGATGCATCCCTGAATCCTATGCTGTATCAGCAACAATCGAAATAAAACATTATAGGTATTTCTGCGTTTACATTAAGACAATCTTTTCCCACACCCTTAACCTTGTGTCTCTAAGAAAAATTTTAGTTGTTCGGTTCTCTGCACTTGGCGATGCTGCATTGCTTGTACCGGTTATCCGGTCGCTTGTCGCTACGTACCAGGATGTTGAAGTGACACTTGTCACACGCCCCAAATTCGCTCCGTTGTTCTATGACATAGAACGCGTCGTAGTGTTTCCCGCCGATATCGACTATACTTATACCGGTGTACTCGGCATGCGTGACCTTTTCCGCATCCTGATCAAAAGAGCAGATTTCGAAGTGATGGTCGATTGTCATGATCACATCAGGACGATCATTCTTCGCACGTTGTTCAAGATATTCGGAACACCCGTTGTCGTTTTTGAAAAAGGGCGAAAGGAAAAAAAAGCCTTTTCCAGAAAGCACAATAAGGTGACTGTGCCCTTGCGCCACACCGTGATCCGTTATCTCCAGGCGTTCGAGAAAGCGGGCTTCCCCTTTAACCTGGTCAATCCTCCATTTTTTTCGCTGAACGATTCATTGCGGTCCGTTGCAAATGAGTGGCTTGAAAAAAATCAGCTCACGAAAACCGAAAAATGGATCGGCATCGCGCCATTTGCCATGCACGCATCCAAGATCTGGCCGCTTGAAAATTATATTCCGCTTATCGAGAATATTCTGGCGAAGACACAGGCCAAGTTTTTCCTGTTTGGTGGAGGAACAAAGGAGGTGAAGTACTTCGAAAGCCTTCAGTCGAAGTTTCCCAAACATTGCGTGATCGTCGCAGGCCAGCTCAAGCTGCGTCAGGAGATCGTGATCATGCAACAACTCGACCTGATGATCTGTGTCGACTCGGCAAACATGCACCTCGCAGCGTTGTCAGGCGTTCCCGTCATGTCTGTGTGGGGAGGTACACATCCCGACGTTGGGTTTAGTCCATTCATGGCTGGATCAGACAGTATCGTGCAGATCAGTCGTGAGGAGCTGCCTTGCCGTCCGTGCTCTGTCTATGGAAAGGAAACCTGTTACGTGGGTGGCTTCCCTTGCCTGACAAGAATAACGCCCGAATCCATTGCGGACAAAGTCATCAATAAATTATCACGATCAACCCAGCCCGTATAAAATCTCCAGTGGTCAAGACTGTTATATTCGATTTGGGAGGTGTGCTTATCGACTGGAACCCCAGGCACCTCTACCGAAAGATCCTCAAGAACGAAGAAGAGATCGAGTGGTTCCTCACAAATGTCTGCACAAGCGAATGGAACGATCAGCAGGATGCAGGCCGGTCATTTGAAGATGCAACACGTATGTTGATCAGGCAATATCCTGAATGGGAAGAGGCGATCTCAGCGTGGTATGGCCGGTGGCAGGAAACGATTAATGGACCTATTCATGATACGGTCGAGCTGCTGCGTGAGATAAAAGAATCAGGCAAATACAAGCTGTACGCATTGACGAACTGGTCGGAAGAAACGTTCCCGTGGGCACTCGACAACTTTCATTTTCTGCATTGGTTCGACGGGATCGTAGTGTCGGGTGTAGAAAAAACGCGAAAGCCCTTCCCCGAGTTTTACAGGATCCTGTTTGAACGCTACAGCATCGATCCGGCCTATTCGATTTTTATCGACGACAATCACAAGAATATCATCGGCGCAGAAGCAGTTGGGCTTCCGGCAATTCATTTTCAAAACGCAGCACAGGTTCGAAAAGAATTACAACTTCGTGGCGTGGTGAAGTAAGTAGCGATTGAGTGTTAATTTAAAATCCATTATCTGTGTACGCGAAACGCTTCGGCATGCAAAGCACAGAAATCACGGAGGAATGCACACAGAGGTTCAAAGGGAATGTAATAAATCCATAAACCTATAATAAAACCGTCGCTGGAGAGTCCGGGAAGATGTGATTTCGAAGGCTCCAAAGATCTGAAATCTGGTCAATCTCAATGCCTGTAGCGTGAAGCTTGCAACCTGAAGCCTTCTCCGCGACGTGGCTACCCTACCGCCACATCGCTGATCGACTCCGTATTCAGGTATTTCTCCGAGATCTCGATGATCCTTTCCGGTGTGATTGAGTCGATCTTGCTGATGATATTCTTGTAGTAGTCTTTCGGAAGATTCGAAAGGTAAATGGTCTTGATCTTGTCGGCGTGAGCGAACGAAGTTGTGATCTCGGATTGCAGACTTCCAATGAAATGATTCCTGGCGGTTGTCAACTCATCCTGCCCGACTTTTTCTGTATAGAGAAGTTTCATCTCCTTCAGGATCTCAGACAGTGTGAGGCCGATATTCTCCTTGTTGACGTCAGCGCCGATCACCAGATAACTGGCATGCTGCAATGGATGAATGGATGCATATATGCCATAGGTCAGACCTTTTTCCTCACGGATGTTCTTCATGAGCCTTGACCCGAAGTATCCGCCGAGGAGGTGTGTGGCGAAAATAACTTCCGGGTAGTCGGCATGATCCCGCATTAGTGACGGGCGTCCTGCGCGGATGCTTGCCTGAACACTCCCTTCTTTCTCGAGTTGCTCATGAAACTTTGAATGCGTTCCGGTGGCAATTCCATTGGATTGTGCTGTAGCCTTCGTGAAGGACATAAACCGTTTGCTGATGAGCGCTTCGGTCCTGGAATCTATTTTTCCTGATACAAAGACTACAATATCGCCGAACCATTTTCGATAGTGATTTAGCAGATCGTCGCGATGGATGGCATTGAGCTCGCTTTCTTCGAGTTCGTAGCCATACGGATGATTTTCGCCAAAAAGATTTTTCCTGAAAAGTTTCGAGGCAAGAAAACTCGTCTTTTCATTGTT
>CBHTUB010000467.1:0-4493 GCA_966095595.1 uncultured Chryseosolibacter sp.
CCCTGGTTTTCTGCCAGCGGTGCGGGTAATTTTTCAAACCATTTGTTCGGACGCAACCAATCTGCTCCCTGATTATCGCTCTCACGGCCTGCGAAGTTGAACATGAAATATCGCATGTACATCCAGCCGATCTGGTGCGAGAACATGAAAGAAATGTTGTCCGAGAACTTCGGCTTTTCGCCGGGCTCGAGTCCGAGCTCGCTCCGG
Organism: uncultured Chryseosolibacter sp.; assembly: GCA_966095595.1. Taxonomy (GTDB): domain Bacteria; phylum Bacteroidota; class Bacteroidia; order Cytophagales; family Cyclobacteriaceae; genus Chryseosolibacter. The sequence goes on from CBHTUB010000467.1 coordinate 208, forward strand.
TAGATCCTCTGGTGATCAGGGTCGGTGCTCCAGATACGGGGAAGGATCGTCTGATCCTGGGGAGAATATTTGTAGGAGATCTTTTTATCGGCGATCTCATATTTTTCCTTGCCTTTTACGTAAACAGATTCTCCCTCGTCATAGCCAACTACCTCGGCAGTAAAATATTGGCCGTACAGTAACGGTCTGCTGCCATATTGTTCACGCTTCAGGTAACGGACAAAGCTCATAATGTCCGACGGATCGTTCTCGTTGATCGGTGTATTGTAATTCGAGCGGATAACCACCATAGCATAGGAAGAATATCCGATCAGGATGAAAGCCGTAGCCAGCAAAAATGTGTTGAGCACGGGCTTGGCGTTTCGCTGCGAATAGCGGATCCCGAACACCAGGCTTCCGAGTAGAATGATTGTAAAGAATAAAGCGCCGGACCCAAACGGTAGCCCCAGGCTGTTCACAAAGAATATTTCAAAGCTTCCGGCGATCGTTGGCAGTCCCGGAATAATGATGCTGTCGATAAAGAATATGATGAGCAGGCTCACGATAAGCGTCCAAACGATACCCCAGGGGCCCGGTTCGTATTTTTTAAAGTAGTACAACAAGGCCAGGGCCGGAATGGTAACGAGGTTGAGGAGGTGGACACCGATTGAAAGTCCGACCATATAGAACAACAGGAGAAGCCACCGGTTGGCTTTTGCTTCATCTTCTATAACGTCCCATTTCAGCATCGCCCAGACTACAAATGCAGTGAAGAAGGATGACATGGAATACACTTCGGCTTCAACCGCAGAGAACCACTGCGAGTCGCAGAACGTATAGGTCAGGGCTCCAACTACTCCGGCTCCCATCAATACAAGGGTCTTGTCTGGCGTGAGTTCCTCAGCAGTCCTGATCTTCATCAGCTTGCGGCCGAACAGGGTGATAGACCAGAAAAGAAACAATATGGTAAAACCACCGGCCAGAACGCTGCTAAAGTTGATCCAATAGGCCACTTTTGAGGTATCGCCCACGGCAAGGAATGAAAAGATCCTTCCAATCAGGAGGAATAGAGGGGCTCCCGGAGGGTGTGGTACTTCGAGTTTATACGATACTGCTATGAATTCACCACAATCCCAGTAGCTGGCGGTGGGCTCCATGGTGAACCAGTAAGTCAATAGTGCAATGGTGAAGATAACCCAGCCAACGATATTGTTGACCTTCTGAAAGTTATTGGTCATGATAGATAAACTAAAGTAAGGGGCGAAAATAACAGTTTTGCCCGTATTCCAGGATTGGATTGATACCTTTTACCGATGGGAAGGAGCGATTATTTATAAACGGTAATGTAGAACAACAGCCAGAGGGCAAAAATCAGGATGTATGAGCAGGCTACAATGATCCATACATATTTTTTGTCCTTTCTCGCATAAAAGTGGATGCCGTTAACCAAAAGGAACCAGTACACCACTTCAAAGACATTCAGAGCCCTCAACGGATAGCCATACCGGCGGTCCAGGCTGTCGAAGTCGAAGAAATGTGTCAGGGAGAAAGGATAAAATGCGCCTATTTCGTGATAGGAGGGATCGGTATCGACCAGCATGAACCATAGTATTTTCAGGACTTCCGGCACCAGGAAAATAAATTCGGCAGCGATCACCACTCCCCAGCATTGCCGGTAAGTCACCCGGTATCCGAACATGAAGCAGCCGATCCAGATGACGAAGGCGATCACCGTAAACTTCCACGCATACACCAGGGGTATGGAAACGAACTTGAGGGCATTGATCGCTTTGAGGACAGTGCCTTCCGGCCGATCCTGCAGAAACTCGAAGGCAGCCGTTTCATTTTCGATAAATGAGATTTTGATAAATAGCAGCAGGGTGGTTAGCAGGCAAAGCAGGATAAAAAGTAACCTTTTGTCAGCTCCAAATAATGATTTAGCTTCGTTGCCGTTTGAGGAAAGAGAATTTATCAAGCTGTCTGTACGTTTACGGATCTATGACTGTATTTAGAAACCGGTTTCTGGCCATTTGCCCTGCAAAATTGAAAAAAAGAAGCCGATCTCTTTTGATATTTTTTCTGTTAGTCGCCGGCATTGCACTCCGGGCACACGCGGAAGTAAAAAAAGATACTACGATCATCCTGCTGTCCGATTTGCGCGTGCAGCTCCAGTGTACCCAGGCATTGAACGATCTTTATAATTTCAAATTCGACAAGGCTGAAGAAAGTTTCAGGGCGCTAAAAGCCGATTACGGATGGCATCCCCTGCCGTATTTTCTGATGGGACTGATCGAGTGGTGGAAGATAATGCCAAACACAAAAGATACTTCCCACGACGACGAATTTCTGGCCTATATGGACACCACCATTGCAGTAGCGGAACGGTTATACGAAGATTTCCCGGCGAATAAGGTTGAAGCCGCTTTTTTCCTTTCTGCCGCCTATGGGTTCAAGGGACGGTTGTATTCTGACGAGGAAAGAAAAAACTGGAGAAGAGCTGCATCTGCCGGTAAAGATGCGCTCGATTATCTCGAAGAAAGTAAAGGCCATCACAACCTGAGCCCCGAGCTGCTTTTTGGCGACGCACTTTACAACTATTTCTCCGTCTGGGTTCCGGAGAATTATTCTGCGTTGAAACCCATTCTTTGGTTTTTTCCGAAGGGCGATAAGAAGCTCGGTTTACAGCAATTAAAGGAAGTTTCCTACAATGCTTTTTACACCCGCACCGAGGCAATGGTATGGTTGATGAGGATCCTGAATAGTTATGAGAACGATCAGCCGCAGGCGTTTCAGATCAGTAAATACCTCGCCGAAAATTATCCCGACAATCCTTTTTTTCATCGTTACTACGCACGTATGTTGTATTCTATGGGAAGGTTTGCCCAGGCGGAAGGCGTGTGCAAGTCGATACTTCACCGCATCGACAGCGGCATGGTAGGCTATGAAGCGACAAGCGGACGATACGCGGCATTTTTCCTTGGGCAGATCTACGATTCAAGAAAAGATTATGATCAGGCAAAAACTTACTATGAGCTTTGCGTCAGATATGCCGAGCAGATTGGTGCTACTGAATCGGGTTACTATCTTTACTCCCTGATCGCTTTGGGCGAGATAGCACAACGTCAGGGGAGGAAATCCGATGCAAAAAAATACTTCCAGATGGTCAAAAAGAAGGCCTCCAAAAGTGACGAAGCTTTCAAAGACGCTAAAAAGCGACTAAAGAAACTCGAAAAAGGAGATTGAGCAGAAATCAATGAATAATAGGTCGGTTTTTTTTCCAAATCTGGACGGGTGGCGCTTTGTGTCTTTCTTGCTGGTTTTCTTTTTCCATAGTTTTCACACGGATTATAGCCAGCACAAGGAAACTTCGATTTATCAGTTTATCAAATATGATCTTTTTGGAAACGGTAATCTCGGCGTCAATTTCTTTTTTGTTCTGAGTGGGTTTCTGATAACATATCTCCTTATTATTGAAAAAAACACCAAGGGGATCAATATTCCGTATTTCTGGATGCGCAGGATATTGAGAATATGGCCGCTGTTTTACGGCTGTGTCATATTCGGTTTTTTGATTTTTCCGTTGTTTAAGTCATTCATGGGACAAACACCAAATGAAACGGCTGAGGTGGAATGGTACCTGGTTTTCCTGAATAATTTTAACTTTATTAAAAATGGTTTACCAGATGCATCAGTCTTGGGTGTGCTGTGGAGTGTCGCAGTGGAGGAACAATTTTACTTCGTTTGGCCTCTCCTGCTGACTGCCGTGCCATTGAGATACTTTCCTCTTCTTCTTTTTACCATACTCGCGGGATCATTAACGTACAGAGCATTGCATCCTGATCCAAAGTTGCTGGAGTATCATACATTTTCATGTATTGGAGACATGGTCATCGGAGCAATCGGCGCATTTTATAGTTTTTATTCAAAAACATTTGTCAATGCAATTCAAAATACGCGTGTAATAACCTGGATCGGAGTTTATGCAGTGGCGATATCAGCTTTCCTTTTCAGAGATGCGGTCAGTGGGTTTCATCCGATATTGAGGATCATAGAGCGGCCATTAATTGCATCGATCTTTCTCGCCATCATCCTGGAGCAAAATTTTGCTCTTCACTCATTCTATAAAATGGAGAACAATAAGTTGTTTACAGGGCTCGGCAAGATCACATACGGGTTATATTGTCTTCACTTCATTGGAATTTTAATAGTGACTAACACGTCCCGCTTACTTGGGCTTAATGATAGTTTGTGGAGCGTATTGTTGTTCGAGACATTGGCTGCTTTGATGGTCACTATCATAATAGCGA
>CBHTUB010000468.1:0-4470 GCA_966095595.1 uncultured Chryseosolibacter sp.
TGGTGCAGCGAGCTCGATCTCGTAGTTTTTTTCATTTTCGCGAATGTTTACTGCCGGCATCGCTTCATTTCCCCAGCGCGGAGAAATGAAACGATCATCGAGAAAGTCGGACAACAACGAGCCACCGAATGCCGATGGCCAGTCAGATCTTTTCATGAGTGCCATAATAATTGGGTTTAGATTGAAACAAAATACAGAAGGCTGCATTGATGAGAACGCAGCCTTCTGGTTAATCCTGTTTCTTTTCCTGGTATTATCCAGGTCAAAATTAAGTTCAGACTTTAGTTTTCACCGAAAGCTGTTCCTGTGGATCAACACATGAATTCATCAAAAGAACATGCCATTCGGCAGTATCGCCCCGCACTGAAAGATTTGCGCGGCGAGAATAAGCAGCCATGGAAATCCATGAACAGTTGAGGTGTATACTGTCAGCAATTTTATGGGCTGGGATTCGGACGGTAAAGCAAACAAAAAAGTATCTTGCCGGCAGTATGACCGACTGGTTCAATCGACACGCGTTACAGCATATAGACGGACGGCAAGCTTTGTATGCATTCCTGGTTTCGCTCTGCCTTTTTGCCGCATTGTACGCAGTGGCCCACTTCGTGGATAGCAGGAAGAAAAAACTATAGGTTTATCCAATACGTGAACTTCAGCACCAATGCCCGATTCTTCGAAGTAAGCTGTTCGGGAAGATAGTTCTCGGTATAGACGATGAACAGATCGCTCGCGGGACGGAAACGCCACTGAAAGCGCGCATTCAGGTTGACATTTTCATAACGTGTATTGTACTGCACGAACATCGTCATAAACACTTTCGTGCTGAGCGTAAGGTCTGCGCGGGGACTCAACAATAAAAACCGGGCGTCGTTGTACGGCTTCGGGAATTTCAATTCATTGTAATCATACGCTATGCTGATGTTGCCGTATGGCTGGTAGCGATACATTACGGTTCCCGATACGCCGATGCGATTGCCATTGTAAAACTGGCCGCCTGACGTCCCGATGGTGTAGGTCATTACTTTCCGTGAGTCGGAGCTGAATTGTACACTATACTCTATCCATTCGAAGCGATGGCCCGATTCGAAACTGATGTTATCTTCGGGGTCGATCGGATTGAATTCACTTGGCAATTTCTGGAAAATGCGACGTGCCGTTGCGCGGAGCTGGGCAGTGTTCTGGTAATTGATCTCGTAGTCGGCGACGATGCTCCAATCGGTCGTGCTGCCGTTTGGAATTTTTGTATAGTTGAACTCGAGTCCCGGCCCCATATTGGTAATGTTGGAGTTCTTCGGGTAAAATCTACCTTCGGCCCTGCTGAACCCGGCCTGATATCCTTTGGTGTACACTGCCTTGCCAGGAACAAAGCCGGTCGATGCATAGTAATTCTCGCCGTAGGCATTTTCGCCGACGAACGCGTTGAAATGCCGTGTCGAGTAGCTGAGGAACATTCCGTGAGAATAATTTTTGTCGTCAGTGAATTTGTCAAATGACTTGTGATAATAAAAATCTCCGGTCCACCGGTTACTGTTCGTGAACAGGTTGAAGTCCGCGCCGACAACACGATTGTATAGGTTGAGCGATCGGGTAGTATCCGTACCATTGATCTCTTCGTGGATAAGGTCGTGATGATACTCTTTATTTTCATCATATGCGCCGACGCCCAGTGATTGCTTGTCGACTACAAACAGGTCGATGTTGGATCGCGAAAAGATCTGACGCTGTACCACCGCGACAAAATAATTCTGTTGGGGAAGATTCAGTGACGACTTCTTTTTTGTTTGCATGTTCAGCACGCCGATGCGCCAGTCTTTCCCGATCTTGCCGCTGAGTCTCGCCCCGTAGGCAATCGGTACTTTATGAAGATTACCCGACGAGTCTTTTGCAAGTCCGATCCGGCGTGAAAAGAAAGGGCGCGAGTCCGGAAATCCGGGTGTTGCAAAAAGGTCACTGTTTTCCAGGAAAAACGTTCGTCTCTCAGGAAACTGAAATTCAAATCGTGTGAGGTTGATCACCTGACGGTCTACTTCGACGTTGGAGAAATCCGGATTAACCGTGAGATCGAGATTTAGTGCCGGAGATATTGCCACTTTGGCGTCGAATCCAAAATCTGCAGACGCATCAGTAGGTTGTTCGTTCTCGTTGTCTTTCGACGCTGCGCCCGTGACATAGGGAATAAGGGAAATGTTGACACCGGCCTCGGGAGGCGGCTCACTCCACGAGAGCTTGCCACTGTAGGCGAATGACGCCGGGATGTATTGGATCGGAGTGGCGATCCAGCTCGAGAGCTGATTGTGCTTCAGGTCGTTGCGGAGGAACGTGACATTCCAGTTGGCAGCGTTGCCATTGTATCGGAAGGACTTGAAAGGAATAGCCATTTCTGCGACCCATTTGTCATTGTACCGCGTTACATGCGAGCTCCACTTATTATCCCAGTCAGCATTGAAAGAATTGTCCAGTGAGCCTCCCGCTGCAATCGTTCCTTCGGTCTGAACGTTGAACGGTGTTACCAGAAAATAAAAACCGTTGGTGTTGTCGTTGTATGGGTCGAGGAAGATCCCTACGTTGTCGTTGAAGTCGTAGTCGAAGTCACGTCTCATCGATTGCACGATATTGGGTTTCGACATGTCGTCGTGGCAAACAAAGGAGACATAAAAATATTGCTCGTCAAACACCACACGTGCTTCCGTTTGAAACGTCGGTGCCATAGTGTCGACAGGAGAGTTGACATAGAAGTTGGTGGCGACGTTGGCCGAGAGCCAGTCTTCTTCATCCAGTATGCCATCCAGTTTGATCTGTCCTTTCGCCTTGCGGATCTGGAATTCCTTTCCGGGCTGGTTTTTTTCCTGGGCAAGTAACTCAGACAGGAGACCCGTAAATATTATGAAGAGCAATATGGCTTTGGCGGGGAACATAGGTTAAAGAGTGGTGGACATCATCGGGTGTTGAACGTAACGTCGTTTTGTCGTTGGGGTTGCCAATTTCTTTTGTGCGCAACAGGGTAAATTGTTAAAGCATTGTTAAACTTTTACGACGGGTAACGGTGACGCAAAACATCTTTGTTGCACCACATGTGTCTGGTCACAACTACGGCGAAACGTCATTAACTAACAAACCCCTCGTGGATGAGGGGTTTGCATTCGTGGTCAGCGGTTTTAACTCAATAAACGATAAATCGGTTGTATACATTCTGTCCATCAACTGCAAAATACATTCCGGGCGATAGCCTTTCAGTCGGAATAAAATCCTGATTGGAAACATCCATGATCAGCACTCCCTTTATCGGATCGATAACGCGCAGGGTCCCACGTTTTGAAATACGGATATCCTGACCTTGCTGTGCGGGATTTGGAAAGAGAAGAAGCGCTCCGTCGGACTCATATCGTGCGGCTGCGATACGCGAATACGTTACGTTTCCATCGAGGTCTTTCGCCTTGATCCTGTAGTAGTTCATTCCCGCCGAGGGAAGCATATCCGTGAAGCTGTAGTCCAGGATATCTTTTGAATCTCCTGCGGCATTAACCTCACCGATTGGCGTAAAAAGCAACGTCGAATCTGCACGCTGGATCTCGAAGAGGTGTGTATGATTTTCAGAGAATGTTTTCCACTGCACGTCAACGGATGCCTTTTGCACGAGGGCCTTCAAATCGCCAAGCTCCACGGGTAACACGTTTACAACGTCTGTTGACCCCAGGGTGAAGTAGCCGGATGCAGAGGTGTTGTTGCTTCTGACGGTTCCGCTGGCCGCCGTTCCCGACACGTTATTTTGTCCCGCATCCGTCCACTTTGCTCCATCCCAGTATGACACTGTAAGAAAGAAGGGGTCAGAGACATATTCAGAGGCCGGCAGACAATCGCTGGACTGCCACGCGACAGTTACTTGTGTTGTTGCGTTGTTAGGGTGTGTGAGCGACCAGTACTCGCAGCCGGAAAGTGTTTTGATCGCCGATACTCTGGGCACCCCGACAGTTGCCGAGCTCGAGTAGAAATATTCGGCAGTAAATTGATCGCTCGCCGAAGGGGTTGTAATGCTCAATGGTCGGTAAATAGAGCCACTTCCGATCGGGAATTGAAACGCATCGTCTCCGTCCTTGCGTACTTTGCCGGAAACATAAGACGCGGATGATGCTCCGGAAGCAGTCGCATTGTCATCGAATATCACGAGCGAGCTACCATTTTGATATGTTACTACTCCGGCTGAAAATGAAGCATTTCCCTTTATGTGGTGCTCGCCGTTCACTTGAATGCCATTCGTATTGCTGATCGAGAGATTGTAAAATGATTCCGCACCCGATGTGACTACGATGTTCTTGTTGTTGGTGCATGCGCGCAGATTCACCGTCGAAGTGTTGGCATTGAAAGTTCCATTGTCCGTCCAGTTGTCAAATAACGTGAGGCTGTTCGTTCCTGTGATGGTGAGCTGTGCGCCTGCGTTGATCCGCTGGCCTACCTGCGCATTCCGGTTTGTGA
>CBHTUB010000469.1:0-4449 GCA_966095595.1 uncultured Chryseosolibacter sp.
CCGAAATAGACTTTGAATACGTCCAGTTTTTTATCGAAAGTCTGCCGGAGACTTTCGGTGACCGTAGATTTTCCGGAGCCATCTGCACCGATAACGGCGATAATTACTCCTCCGCGTGGATTGGTCCGGCGCGATAGCACGGGTTGGTTTAAAACCCTGGCGAGTAATCTCGCAAGCTTCACCCGAACTTCGCGATACCAGCGTGTCAGGTTTGCGACTAACGGAGAATAGAGTCGTTTGCTGCTGAACTCGTCCCTGACGATAGAAGAAAGCTCTGAAAGATTTGCAAACGTCATTTCCACGGAGATGATCCGGTATACAGCATCCGCATTTCTGAACATCTTTCTGATGGTTGAATAAAGATCACGGTAGTTTGTCCTTTCTTGCAGCCAGCGACATTCCCTCACCGCGTTGGCGTTTGCCTTTGCAAGTCCCAGGAGGTGCTTGAAGCGATCCCGCCGCCGTATTTTCAGGGATTCACGGATAAATAACAGCACCTGCTCGAAGTGCGGATCGATACAGTAGATCCCAAACTCCTCGTTGAAGTGCCGGCTCCCGAGGATCATCGGCTCGATATCAAGCTGATACCCTTTTAGGTAAGCCTCGCCCAGTGTGAGGCGATAGTGGGTGTGCAAGTGAACAACCTTGCCCGTTTCCTTGTCGAAGCCAATATAATCGACGATGTCTTTATAGGTTTTTTCTTTTACAGGTTCGAATTTTTTGAAATCCAGCTCTTCCAGGATCCTTTCCAACCGGGTTTGTTGCCGCACGTCGAATAAAACGTCGAGGTCAGTATCCCCGGTCATGCTTGCGTTCAGGTGTTCGTTGCTTTTCCAATGGCAGTAAACAATTCCTTCATCATGAAGTGCATCAAGCAGCCGATCAATGATCTCCAGCTTTTCGACAGTTGTAGATGTATCACGCATTTCCAATTTCAGTTTTCTTTGAACGATGTTTGAGAAGTTTGCTGGTAACGGACTTCAGTTCCCCGCTTAGGAGAAAGTTCGGCCTGGCATATAGGACAATAGCGAACGGGATCGCGATTCCGATCATGGTTATTGCCAATATGAATGGAGCCGAGTCTGTTATTCGTGTGGCGAGATTTTTGACAAAATAGACTGTAGCAAGTGTGAGTGCTCCGGAAAGGACTCCATGAAGGTGCGCTTTTGCAAAAGCTTCCCATGTCAGTCCCGTGATGTTCAGGCTCAAGTGTGCCATCAGAACAAAATTGATCGTCAATGCCACGGCGACTCCGATGGCAACTCCGGCAATTCCATACAAGGCACCGATCCACGCGCCACTCAAGACAAGCGCTGCATAGAGCATCTGGCGCCACGCCCGTCTGTACACTGCGCCTGTTGCACGTGCGAGTGAGTCACTCATTTTATAGCTCATCCGAAACAACAGACTGCTGGCAAGTATCTGCAGGGGGAGCACGACGTTCTCCCAACCGTTTCCAAGGATCGTCTCAACAATCTCCGGCGCGAGAAAAAAAGTCGCGATGCTGATAGGGATTGCAAGTAGCGCGATCGCGCTCACGCCACTCAGGTAAGCCACGCTTAATCGGTCCTTTTCGTTCTGAACTTTTGACATCGCCGGGAACAGCGCTTTGTCCATGGCGTTTCCAATCAAACTGGCAGGCATCACCATAAACTGATAGGCACGTCCGTACAGCCCAAGGGACGAAGCGCCAAGTACCTTTCCCACCACGAGATTATCTCCCTGCGTAGCGACGAAGTTCCCGATTCTGGCCAGCGTCATTCCACCGCCGTAATAGAAAAGATCCTTGAATACAGTCATGCGAAGCTCGGGGATCTTTGGGAACGTTTGTACGGCCATCAAAAACACACACACAAGAACACCTTGTGCAAGATTGGCAAATACCAGTGCCCAGACGCCCCATCCTGCATAGGCAAGTGCGACGCCGATCAGGCCATAGGCAATTGTATAAGATCCCACTTCAATAAGGGCTGTCAGACGATATTTCATATTTCGCATGACAAGGGCCTGGCCCACGACAGTGAATGAATCAACTAAGAATACCAATGAAACGACCCGCAATACATCCGTGAGCTCTGGCATTTTGAAAAACACAGCAAGAGGCGTCGCCATGATATTGATGAGAAGAACGAAGAAAACACCGAGTATGAGCGACATGCCCAGCCCTGTTTTTAAATGATCGTCGCCGATCTCCGATTTCTGGATCAGCGCCGGACCGACACCCATGTGCGCAAAAAGCTTTGAAAACTCGACCACGGTAAGGGCGATACCCATTACGCCGAATTCGTGGGGACTTAATAGCCGGGCAAGGACGCCCAGTACAATGATCTTCAGCATGATCTGTACGCCACTCGCGCCGGCGAGCCAGAGAAAACCCGAGAAAACGCTCCTGGTTAAACTTTTATTGATGTCGATAGGGGTTGCCAAGCATTATAGATTAAACACTACTGCGAGTTAAGCCTGGTTAAAAACTTTACCCATGATAAAGATCATCACCGGCGGGCGATTCAAATCATTGGGTGCCGGTGCCGCATGCAGATACCTTGCGGTCATCATAGTCTAAAATTTGAAAGCTTTAATTGATCGTTATGTTTCGCGTGGCCAAACTCTTGTCTGCAGTCTATTTTATTATAGACATTACCCTCATTCTCCTTACTTATTTCGGCGCGACCGAACTATTGAACAAGAGCCAGTCGGCCCAGGAACACACCTCATATTTGGCGGGCTTGACACTATTGTGGCTGATCTCAGCATACGTGAGGAGAATTTACCAGGCCAACCTTCATAATGGAGTTCGCTTCAGGATCGCAGCCTATTCAGAAGCCTATGTTTTATACGCACTGGCGTTAATGACGATCCTTCTTGTGTGGCGGTCTCCGGCACTAGATGGCAGACTTCTGCTCATGAGTATGGTTCTGTTCATGTCTGCAGACCTCGTCGTTAACCTCGCCATTGTCAGCCTGATCAGCTATCGCCGGAAGAAAATGACGAAAGAGGTCCTCATTGCCGGTGCCGGACAGCTCGCCGCAAGACTCACACATTATATCAAGTTCAACAGTGATTTTGGATTGAAAATAGTGGGGTATCTCCAATGCAAGAAGGAGCAGCCCAGGATCAACACCGAAAAGATTGTCGGCTCCGTCAACGATATCAAACACTACCTCAACGATCATGTGGTCGATGAAGTATTGATCGCGCTCCCGTATAATTCGTCAAATAAAAAGATCCAGAAGATCATTTCACATGCAGACTTTCACGGCGTTAGGGTAAGGTATGTCCCTGACTATTCCGGATTGTTTGGAAGGAATTTCAAGCTCGACCACGATGGAGAATTTGAGACCGTCAACGTCAGACAAATGCCCCTCGATGAATTCTATGCGGCTATCCCCAAGCTTCTGTTCGATATGGCATTCTCACTTGTCGCGCTGATATTTCTCGCACCCGTTTTTCTGGTCATATCGCTGGCCATCAAACTGGATTCACCGGGCCCGGTATTCTATTGCCCGTCCCGTACCGGACAAAGCGGAAGGATGTTCAAAGTCTTCAAATTCAGAACGATGTACGGCGCAGATGCATCGGCAAATGGAACGCTCTCGACGAAGCGAGATGATCCGCGCATAACACGCGTCGGAAAGTTTCTCAGGAAGTATAATCTGGACGAGCTCCCTCAATTCCTCAATGTATTTCTCGGCGACATGAGCGTTGTCGGTCCACGGCCGCACCGAAACTTCCTGAACAAGCAAATGCAGGAACACGTCGATAAATATATGTTAAGGTATTATTTCAAACCCGGTATCACCGGGTGGGCACAGGTGAATGGATGGAGAGGCCCTACCGAAACTGACGAGCAGATCGCCCAACGCACCGCTTGCGACTTATGGTACATCGAGAATTGGTCATTTATCCTCGATTTGAAAATTATCTGGCTGACGGTCTTCGGCGGGAAAACATATCAAAACGCTTTTTGAAAATCATGAACTACCACTATATGCGATCACTGGCGATTTTAGTCTTTACTCTCATAACGGTCCTCTGCGGAGATGCTGACGCGCAGGTTTTCTCATCTGTTACACCTCTTTCGCCGCTGGCGGTAACAAAGAATACAGGAGAAAAACCCCAATCGAAAGTTTGGGAGTACAAGGGAAGCTGGTATGCCGTGTTTCCGAACAGCTCGGGCACCTTTATTTGGCGACTTGATGGAACGACATGGAAGAGTGTCCTGAAGATCTCTTCGAACACTACTGTAAAAGCAGATTGCAAACCCGTCAATAATCTCTGCCATATCTTCCTCTGGAAAAAATCCGATTCCCCTTCACAACTGATCTCCGTCGAATACGTCGAGGCAACATCATCCTATAAGCTGTGGACTGTGAGACCGGCGACAGTGTACATTCCTTTGGATGCAGGAACGGAGACCGGAACGATCGATATTGACAGCAACAACAGGAT
>CBHTUB010000470.1:0-4436 GCA_966095595.1 uncultured Chryseosolibacter sp.
TCCCGTACGATGCCGTCAAAATATTACAATATCGGTCAGAGATCTTCCCGCGATTGAAAACGATTTCAACGTGATTGTTTCAGACGCCCTCTGTCGTGAAGTATCCAGGTATCACGGAAGCGGTAGCCAGGACGACTTCTCTTTCCGTGCACCGGACGTGGCAGGCGTGTATCAGATACAGTTATTCGGGTCGCATCGAAAGTACAAGACCCGGTTGATGGTTTTTAATTGATCTGTCTGAAATCTGAAATTTTTGAGATCTGAAATTTGAAATCTTGAGATGAAAAACAAAAAGTAATGATAAGACGTCTTCAATTGATCGGCATTCTACTTATAGCACACATGTCAGCAAGTTTTGCCCAGCGCGTGACGTGGTTCAAATTCGACGAGGTAAGCGGAACGCAATCGACAGTAGAAAGTATTTCAGAAACTTCCTTCGATATACAAAATAACTTCAACAGGCCTGAGCGCATACCAGGCGTCGAGGGATCGGCGCTCCGGTTCGATGCATGGTCTACATGGATTGAAAAGGACTTCGTCGTTCCCGGCATAACGAACCAAATGAGCATTGAGTGCTGGTATGCAACCGAATCTTTCACGGCGGCAAATTCGGCGATCATCAGTCATGAAAATGCCAGCTCCGGTTATACCTTGGAAATAGAGCCTTATGGAAAAGTAGTATTTATTTTCTGGGCAGATCAAACGAGGTATGTTCTGGTGACGGATCAAACCCTTGAAAAGTATAGATGGAATCACATCGTTACCTCGATCGATCTCCCCGGTCAGGTCGCACGCATTTATGTCAATGGTAACATTTGGAAAGAGGTCACGCTGAGCAATCACAACACGATCACAACCTTCAACGGCAAGCTCTATCTCGGACGTGATACCGACTATCAGGAATTTGCCGGCTTCCCGATCACGATGATGAACGGCGCGCTCGACGAGCTGTCCATTTATAACACGTCTCTCAGTTCTGCCGCGATCGCCGCCCGTTACGACCTCTACAGCGCACAACAGGTCGACCTTACCGTTGACCCTGACATTCGCCATGCCAACGATCGCCTGAGACCGCGATATCACGCGATGCCGAATACATCGTGGACAAATGAGTGCTACGGACTCATCTACCACGAAGGTTTGTATCATCTGTTCTTTCAAAAAAATCCCAACGGCCCCTACCTATACTTCATGCATTGGGGACATCTTACAAGTCCCGATATGGTGACATGGACCGAACAAAAGATCGCACTCGCCCCTTCGCCGGGCTTCGATAGTTTCGGTATTTGGTCCGGGACAACGATCAGGGACAACAATACCGGTAAACCCGTGATCATCTATACGGGTGTAAATGGAGCAAAGGCCGGGATCGGCGTGGCAACCTCGGCCGACGTTGAGCTGACCACATGGACAAAATCGGTTTCAAACCCTGTTGTGCCGGAAGCGCCTGCCAATGTAAAGCATCTCGATTTTCGGGATCCGTATGTGTGGTTTCATAATGGATCCTACTACATGATCGTTGGCTCCGGCTTGCAGTTCAGCAGTGGCGGATACCTTTTTACCTATAAGTCGACGGACCTCGTGAACTGGACACCGATCGACCGGTTATACAACGATACCAATACTGGTCGTTCCGGGTTTTTCTGGGAGATGCCTTTCTTTTATCAGCTGAACGGAAATGATTGGATGCTTAGCGTCACACCTACGCCGTCTCCCGGCGTGAGGGCAAGAACCATATACTGGATCGGAAAGTTTGAGAATGAAAAGTTCGTGCCCTATGATCTCGTTCCCAGATCGCTCGAGCTGATCAATGAAAATTTGCTCGCGCCTTCCATTGGGCGAGATGCAGTGGACAGATTGGTATACATGGGTATTATACCCGAAGACCGCTCCGTCGAGGACCAGGTAAAGGCCGGTTGGCGACATCTCTTCAGCCTGCCACGCGCGATCCGTTTGTTGAATGACTCAACCATCGGACAGATCCCGCATCCGAACCTTTGCAGACTAAGGGAAAATGAAGTACAGATCCTTGACAGGACAATTGCTCCGGGAACACAAGATAATCTCCCTGAAATTTCAGGATCCCAGGTTGAGGTTGAATTGAAAGTAAAGGCAGATAGTGCTGCGGTCTTTGCATTGCAAGCGTTTAAAAATACAGACGGTTCCGAGGTGACGTCCATACAGTTCGATCTTGCGAACAATAAGGTAAAATTGGATCGCTCAAAATCTACTTTGTCGATTGCGGCGAAGGACGTCCGGGAGTCGAAGTATGTTTTTGATTACAAAGAACCGATAACCGTCCGGTTGTTCCTCGATCATAGTACCCTGGAAGTTTTCATCGACAAAGTGGTCGTATTCTCGGCCCGCGTATATCCGTCAAAACAGGAGAGTGACAAGTTCGATCTCGTATCCCAAAGTGGAGGTGTGAATGTAATCTCGCTTTATAAATGGGATATGAAAGATATGGTGTCGAACGTGGCAATTGATGTGTGCGAGCCGGACCCTTCAGAGTTGCCACTGGCATTGCGAGACGAACCAGTTTCCGGAATTGTTACCGGTTTGAACGACGGGGAGCGATATGAGATCAGTGTATATCCCAATCCGGCGCTGGAGCGCGTGGCGTTCAGGTCGGCAAACGGTAAGAACTTCAGGATCACGATCTCCGACCAAAGCGGAAAAAAACACGGTGAATACCAGTCGAGAAATGGTGTGGCTGAGATCGATGTCGACTCGTTTTCTTCCGGCATTTATTATGTCGAAATACTTTCAGGATCCGGCAAACGGCAGTATAGGAAGATCGTCGTGTCTGATTGATGGGGTCGTTGATCGTCGGCAATAATTCGTAAATTGTAGTTTCAAATGTTGTCAACGATGAAAATTCTGATGCGGATATTTTGTGTGGCGTGCCTGGTGGTTTTCATCGGGTCGTGTTCGAATCCGCAAATGGCGAAGAAATACAAAATAGGATTTTCGCAGTGTACGGGAGGAGATGCATGGCGTCGCCAGATGCTCGTAGCGATGCAGGGAGAGCTGGCTTTCCATCCTGAAATGAGCTTCGAATACAGGGATGCGGAGAACAGCAACGAGCGGCAGATCAAGGATATTCAATACTTTATCGATAGAAAGGTCGATCTGCTGATTGTATCACCGAATGAAGCCGACCCCATCACGCCAGTAGTTGAAGCGGCATTTCAAAAGGGAATTCCCGTCATCATCGTCGACAGAAAAACAAGCTCGCCAATGTATACCGCATACATCGGTGCCGATAATTATGCGATCGGTCGCCTCGCGGGGTCTTACGTAGGGGAATTTTTGAAGGGCGAAGGGAAAATTCTGGAAGTGTGGGGGCGAAGGGGATCTTCTCCCGCACAGGATCGCCACCGCGGATTCGTCGATGCCCTGCAGGCGTATCCGAAAATAAAAATGGTCGGCGAGATCAACGGACAGTGGGAGCTCGACACTGCGAAATTTCAGATGCGGCAGAATATTGCGCGGATGCCGGACTACGATCTCGTATTTGCCCACAATGACGTTATGGCGTATGCCGCCTACGTTGTTTCCAGAGAGTTTCGACCGGATAAAAAAATATCGTTCATCGGCATCGACGCATTGCCGACACCGGGTGCGGGAATTCAGCTCGTCGATGACAAGATCCTGGATGCAACGTTCCTCTACCCGACTGGTGGAGAAGAGGCAATACGGATCGCCAGTCTCATTCTTACGGGACAACCCTTCGAAAAAGAAAATATCCTGCACAGCACGGTCATCGATTCGAAGAACGTCCGGGTGATGAAGCTGCAGAGTGATCGTATCTTCTCGCAGCAAAAGGATATCGTGAGGCAGCAGGAAAAGATCAATGAGCAGATCAACACCTATTACAGTCAGCGATTCCTGATCTACGTTTTGCTGGCGAGCCTTGTGCTGATGATCATCGGCGGTTCCATCGCCGTGTTGTCGTGGCGCGAAAAGAATGAGATCAACAAGCGTCTGGAAGCGAAGACGAAACAGATCATCGAACAAAAGAACACGATCGCTGCCATGGCCGAAAAGGCGGAGCTGGCCACCCAGGAGAAATTGAGTTTTTTTACCAACATCTCCCATGAATTCAAAACGCCGCTTACCCTCATCATGGGACCGATCGACGAGCTGCTTTCCAAGGGCTCCGATCTTAAATCCAATGCAAGGGAGAACCTTACCCTGATCAAAAAGAATGCGGTGCGCCTGCTGAGGCTGGTCAATCAGCTGATGGACTTCCGGAAGATCGAGGACAAGAAGATGATGGTGCGTGCTTCGGAGGCAGACGTTGTAGAGTTCATCCGTGATGTAATGACGGCCTTCGAAAAGATCGCCCAGAAGCGGAAGATAGATTTTCAGCTCCTATCGCCGGTGAAGACGATCAGCGTCTGGTTCGACCCGGATATGCTCGATAATGTGTT
>CBHTUB010000471.1:0-4427 GCA_966095595.1 uncultured Chryseosolibacter sp.
CTGACTATTTTCTGGCTCAATTACTTTTGGCGAGATGATCGAAGTAAAACATGTCTATAAATCTTTCGGCGACCGGCCTGTACTTCAGGATGTCAGTGGCGTTTTTGAAAAAGGCAAACCGAATCTCATCATAGGCGCCAGCGGAACGGGAAAAAGTGTTTTGCTGAAGTGCATTGTGGGACTCGTCAAGCCCGACAAGGGCGAAGTGTTGTACGACGGAAGAAATTTCTTTGAAGGCGATCGCGACACAAAGATCGAAATACGACGCGAGATCGGCATGCTTTTCCAGGGCAGCGCATTGTTCGACTCGAAGAACGTTGAGCAGAATGTGAAGTTCCCCCTCGATATCCTCACGAAGATGCCCAACGATGAAAAGATGGATCGGGTCAATTTTTGTCTTAAACGCGTGGGCCTCGAAAACGCCAACCGGAAAATGCCATCCGAACTGAGCGGTGGCATGAAGAAGCGCGTTGGTATTGCAAGGGCTATAGTCAATAATCCCAATTATCTCTTTTGCGATGAGCCCAATTCGGGGCTTGATCCCCAGACTTCGATGGTGATCGACGATCTGATCCAGGATATCTCCGAAGATTTCAACATCACCACGATAGTCGTCACTCACGACATGAACTCCGTGATGGGTATCGGTGAAAAAATTCTTTTCATCTACAAGGGGCAAAAACTCTGGGAAGGAACAAAGAATGACATCACACATTCCAACGTCAAAGAGCTGGACGACTTTGTTTTTTCCAATAAGGTAATGGGTACCATGCGCGGGAAATAAAGAATATTAGTCGCCATGGGCTGGTGGGATCGGCGACATGCCAAAGACCAATAGCTAAATGCCCAAAGCCATCAGTTGATTCTAACTATCCGCCCCCGGAAGCTGTATATAGAACGTCGTTCCCTTGTCCACCTCGGACGTAAGCCAGATCCTGCCCTTCATCTGCTCGATAGCCTGCTTCGCGATCGCGAGTCCGAGACCTGAGCCGGATTTTTTCGTACTGAAGTGCGGAAGAAAAACACGATCAGCAATTTCCGGAGCGATACCTCTTCCGTTATCGGTAAAGCTTATTCGATAGGTTCTATCATGCAATTCAAGCGCTACAAGGATCTTTACGGGATGTCCTGGTCGGGCAGCCTGAATGCCGTTCAAAATGAGATTGGAAAAAGTGCGGCTCAACAATTGCGCGTCGCCCATCACAAAAGCATCGCGATATGGATTTCGGAAGACGATATCTCCCGTGGGGCTATGGAGATCAACAGCGTGCTTCAAAATCGTCACCAGATCGATACGTTGAATGACCGGCTCCGGCATTTTTGCAAATCCGCTGAATGAAGAGGCGATCTCGTTCAACGTGTCGATCTGCGAAAGTAACGTAGCCACCGCACGTTGTGTCTTTTCGTTCGTCACCGTGCCGGATTGCACCGCCCGTTCAAGCTGCTGGAGCGTGAGCTTCATCGGTGTGAGTGGATTTTTGATCTCGTGTGCTACCTGTTGGGCGATCTCCCGCCAGGCTTTTTCACGCTGCGTATGCTCCAGCTCGTTTTTGCTTTCCGATAATTTGTAAAGCATCGAGTTATACTCCTTCACCATCATCCCGATCTCGTCATTCGCTCCCCACGTCAACGGCGTGTTGTTGTTCAGGGAGGTCCTTCGCAGCGAATGTGTGATGAAACGCAAAGGAAAAGTAAGTCTTTCTGCAACGACGTAGGATAGTACCAGCAACACGATAAAGAGACAGGCAAATATGTTCATGATATTGATCAGAACGACCGACTGAACCTTGTTGAGAAGATTTTGTGATTGAAAGAACGGGATACCAAGTATGCCGAGCACCTTTCCCGTCTGGGACGATTTGAGGACAGAATACGAAACATAATATTGAAGCTTCCCTACTTCCTCGGATTCAATAAACAACATCTCTCCCCGAAGCACCCTGGCATACGCTGCGGGATTGATGTAGTCGGATAAAAGGTTCGTTTCAAAGATCAATGGCTGGCTCGTGCCCATAAGTATTCCCTGACGGTTATAGATATTGGCATCCAGGTTCGATATCTTCGATAACTCCGTAAGCCTGCTCGTCAGTTCGGAAGTTCCCACGGCTTCCGTCACGGAATCTTCGCGAACATAATTTGTCATTTGTTCCGAGAAAACCCTGCTCTTGTTCAGATACTCTTCATTCAATTGCTGTTGAGACGATCTGCTGGTGAGTCCGAGCGTACTTACACTCACAATGATCAGAGGAATAAAAAATGCCAGATTAAGGTAAAGCTGTATACGCGCTGAAAAAAACAGACGGCTTCCCCGCAAGTATTGATAGACACCGAAAACAAATATCAGAATAAGGATGGTGAATAACCCCAGAATAAACAACAGCGAAAAATTCCCAACCTTATTCGCCAGCGGAATAACCCTGCTTGAAACGATCGCTATCCTTCCGCTCTCATCTTCCACGGCGATATGATCATAGCCGTCTGCGGCTACGCCCCTCGTATACAAGTGTGTACTGCCAAGCCACTTCTTATCGAAAGACCTCTCATAATTGAATTCACCTGAAGAGAAACTGACATGCTTGTTAACGATCAGTGCATAGCTCAGATCCCGCGTACGATAAAAATCCTGAAAGCGATAGTCGACAAGAAGCTCCGGATAAACGTTCTCGGGTATGATCCTCTTTAACGAAAGCTCAATTACAATATACCCGGCGTTGTGAGAAAGCCTTCTTATCGGTGAAATGATCAGGTATTTTTGTGTGATATCTGACGCCGGATTATTGACAAACCTGATTCCTTCGTAGTCGGTGCGATAGGCATCCCGGTCATAGGCGGCAATGAAGTCAGAAAACGTCGCCGACCGGCTATCTATCGGGTCACCGAGCGCGTTGAAAATAAAAATATCGACGTCGTATTTGTTGAAGTAGCTCGGTAGCAGAGCTTGCCTGATCTTCTGACGTATGGCCTCCTTTCCGAGGAATGGGCTTGAAATCCTTGTTTGAATAAAAACATCGGCAGAGATCTTTTGCGAAAGTTCGTGCAGGAGGAACTCACCGAAGTAATCACGGTCGATCAGAAAGTTATTGGCAAACCGAAACTGATTGTCCACTTTCTTTCTTTGTGAGAAATATTGGATCGAATAGGCGCCGTTCAGCGAGAGAAAAAGGATGGCGGTAAAAAGATATCCGAATGTATTGAACGACAGTCGCTTTAACGTCCTGTGGAGGCTCAGCACGTAGACCAGGACCATATAGACGACCATGACGATCAATGTCGACTTGTACTGTTGTCCGCTCCATTCATTGATGACAACAAACAGCCCGGCAGCAATGATCGTTGACAGCATCAGTCTTTTCCTGTCCGCGATCCTCGATAGTGTCCGTAGAAATATATGGGAAAAGAGGAATGCACTGATGCCCGCCAATACTACAGAAACAAATGCCGCAACGCTCAGCGTATTCAGGTTCATCAGCTCGCCGATACCAAGGTCGACCGTCGAGTTGTTGTAAAGCGTTTGGATCACCACAACCGGAAACAATCCGGCGAACAACGTAATCAGCACGCATGACACTGAGAGCAACATTGCGCCCGTGCTTTTTTCCGATATGTACTGCATCCCGAAGTGCGTATAATGTCTGAATGCGTGGATACCGACGATCAGCAGACACAACAAATTCAGCGAGAGGTCTCCCAGTGAAGCATTGAAAGAGGAGGAGGCGAAGTACTGCGGGTCAAAAAGATCCGTCTGGATGAGCACACGGGGGAATGCAAAAAACGTCATCAGCAACCTGATCGTCAGCAAAACGAAGATCAGGTAAACCAGGCTCAACTCCTGATTGGCAAATCGGGGCCATGGGGCTCGCAGCAATACCACAACCAGCAGGATAATTCCCGAGGCGATCAACGCCACGGCAAGCTGGTTAAAGCCGTCTATCTGGAGTGCAGCTGATTGAACGTTTACACGGAAATAACATACGCCGTCGACGCACACGGGAATGCCCGTACCTGAAGCCGGATCAAGGATACTTACATCTGCAGAAGGAAGTATGGAAGCATTATACCATGTCGACAGATAATCATTATTGATGGGATATTGCTTCAACAATCCGATAGCAGACACGGCAACGGTTTCTTTCGGCAGATCTTTCTTAATCAGCAGCAGCGTCCAGCTTCCGGTATTGACGAGCCGGACATTGGAGGAATCGGGCACCTGCTGGAACGAAGGAATAAATTTGTTGTCACTCCACCGGATAAGCTGTCCTCTTCGAAAGAGGTACACAGGATAATTCCATTGCTCATTAAAGAATCCCTGCACGCCAGCCTGCTCCGCCTTCGCCAGATCTTCATTGGCCCTGTCAACCTCCTTCTGAAGGTTGGCGGCGAGAAAACTGGAAATTTGTTCGGGTGATTCAGGGCGTGAGGAGAAATAC
>CBHTUB010000472.1:0-4424 GCA_966095595.1 uncultured Chryseosolibacter sp.
CCCGTTTATGAGGGAAGTCCCTATTCTCAAAATTTCCGGAAAACCGGGAGAAGGGATTTCAGATTTCATATTTCAAGATCTCAGACCATTCCTGAAAGGATGTAAAGCCTGAAATTGTAAAATGTGAAATTTTGAAATCTGAGATCTGAAACCAGAAATTTGAAATCTGAAATTGACACCTACGCCACATTGGACTGAGGTTGCAGAAGGTGTTCATCACCCCAGTCTTTCATCAGATTAATAATGGGAAGCAGCGACCTTCCCTTCCCGGTTAAAAAGTATTCGACCCGGGGTGGTATTTCCGGGTATATCTTTCTTTCGATGATCCCGTCGTTTTCCAATTCACGCAATTGGGTTGTCAGCATTTGCTTGCTGATGTCTTTCAACACCATCCCCATCTTGCCAAAGCGGTTGATGTCGTTAAAGATCAGGTAAAGGATCAGGATCTTCCATTTGCCTCCAATCACTTCCATCGTTGCCGTTACAGGGCAATTCTGAACATTCCACAAAGTAACTTTATCCATAACTATCTGATTATCAATAATAGTCTAAATATTATGACTATATCAGTTTATTATAACTACTCACAAATAAAAGACTTTAACGTTAAGATTGCAATACAAAAACACAACAACTCAAGGTTATGAAAACTTATGTTATTACCGGTTCAATAGGCCATATCAGCAAACCGATCGTAGAGGGTCTGGTAAAAGCTGGAAAAGATGTAAAAGTGATCACGAGCTCCAACGACCGCGTGGCAGAAATCGAAAAGCTTGGTGCGAAGGCGATCGTTGGTCAGGTGCAGAACGCTGAATTTGTAAAGTCAGCCTTTAAAGGCGCCGATGTCGTTTATACGATGATACCTCCGATCTGGCAGACGGCAGACTGGATCAAGTCGATGACAGAGGTTGCAAGGAATTATGCTGAAGCTATTGCTGCGAACAACATCCGATATGTGGTCAACCTCAGTAGCATCGGTGCGCATGTTGGCAAGGGTGTAGGCCCGGTGGACGGGCTTTTCCACTTCGAACAGATGCTGAACAAGATTCCCAACCTTAACGTCCGCCACTTGCGTCCCTCCTTCTTTTACTACAATTTCCTTGCACAGATCGGTTTGATCAAACAGGCAGGTTTTATGGGAGCGAATTACGGTACTGAGAAGATCTTCCTTGTACATACAAGTGACATTGCAGCAGCTGCACTCGAAGACCTCCTGAAACCAGACTTTAAAGGTTCGAGTGTACAGTATATCTTCGGAGACGAGCGTTCCGGAAAGGAGATCGCCCAGGTGCTTGGAAAAGCCATTGGCAAAGATCTGAACTGGGTAGTCTTCACCGACGAGCAACAGAAACAAGGTCTGCTTCAGGCAGGGCTTTCTGAAACGCACGCAGCAAATTATACAGACATGGGTAAAGCCATGAGGGAAGGCGTTATGCAGGCCGACGCACGGGGTAAAAAGCCCTTCCTGGCAAAGGTAAAGCTTGAAGACTTCGCCAAAGAATTCGCCACGGTTTACAACAGCTAAGATATCGAAGGAGGCTGTCCCAAAAGTCTGCTGTGTGCGGTATCTACCAATTTCCATTCTCTGTGATACTCGGTGAATCTTCGTGGAACTCAGTGTGACAGCTATTGCACAAAGATTCACGGAGGAGCACAGAGGAATCACGGAGAAAAAATAAAATTCTCCCACACTCCGTAAAAAAACCAGCTCTTTTGAGATAGCCTGTTTTTTTTCCCAGGAACTTCACGGCACGAATCTTTTCGAGTCACGGCAAAATGAACTCGCCATGAAAAGCCGTGCGCACGTCAAGAGCCATCCGCTACATCCCATACTGGTATCCTTCCCCATCGCATTTTTTGTCGGGACGTTGGCATTTGATCTGATCGCCTTTACAAATGAACGTGAAGACCTCATGAACACGGCGCGCTCGATGAATATCGCTGGTTGCTGCATGGCGGTTGTTGCCGCAATACCGGGCTTCATCGATTTTCTCAAGGTCGTACCTCCGGAAAGCTCGGCAAAGAAACGCGCTGCCACTCATGGGTCGATCAACTTAACCGTTGTCATATTATTCCTGATCGCTTACCGATTGAGGAGTGGCGCTGTTGACCAGGCATGGATCATAGCCATAGAAGGCGTCGGTGTTGTATTGCTGATGATTGCCGGGTGGATGGGCGGAACGCTGGTATACCGTAACCAGATCGGTGTCGACATTCGTTATGCGAACGCGGGAAAATGGAAAGAGCTCAGCCTGGATGACAACAACAGTGTCTCACTGAGCGAAGTGAACGATCTAAAAGAAAATCAAATGGTACTGCTCAGGAAGCAAGGTAAAAGATATGTGCTGACAAAGACCTCGGACACATTTTCTGTGTTCGGGGATAAATGCACGCACCGTGGCGGATCGCTTGCAGGTGGGAGTATGATCTGTGGTACCGTTCAATGTCCGTGGCACGGCTCTCAGTTCGACGTCACAAACGGTACAGTGAAGGCAGGACCTGCAACACAACCGATCAGGACTTTTCCGACGCGAATTCAGGGCGGTCGTTTATTGATCGATATAAAATAAAGATGCTGCCGGAACTTGCCCGACAGCATCCTTTTCAATATCTACAGAAAAAATTATCCTTTTGGTCTGAACGCTCCTCTTACCACATCCTCATTAAAGCCGGAAGCAATAATGTTATTGTTGGCATAAACGTAAAGCGCCGTGTTGAAGATGGTGTTGGCTACGGTGAATACAAGACCGGTCAGCAGTAATAGCACAAGGCCGGTACCAATACCGATCAGCACACCGATGAGGTCAAATGCGGAGCCGAGGGCATAGGTAAGCGCTACAGAAGCGATGATGATGATCACAAAAACGAGGAGCTGTACAAGCCCCAATCCAATGGTCTTAATAAGGCTCTCACCCCAGGTCTTTTTGATCACCTCGGCAGATTTCTTGATGGCGTCGATAGGGCCGACATTTTCGTAAACCAACACGGGAACCACGAAGATGGTCAGAATGCTCCATGCCATACCCAGCAGGCTGATGACAATGTTGGCAACAAGCTCACCCACCTTTCCGAGGCGCGACGCGAGATCCTGCAGGACCCTCAGCAGCAAACCGACACTGGCGGACACCAGGCTCCACTGCGCGATAACGCCGATCCTTGAAAAAGCAAATTTAAGGCTCTCGTCGAACGTAGCGTTGCCACCTTCGAATCTCACCTTGGCGGTGTACACCACGCAGGTGTTAAAGAACGTTGCAATGAATGCCAGTCCGAAGTAAGTGAGGAAGATCATCAGGTATTCGAATGCCTGCAGGGAGTCTTCGGTATAACCGTTTTCCATCAGTGAAACGATCACGGAAGGAAAGATCATCGCGACGGCATAGATCGTCGAAAAAATAAATGACAGCAGAGCAAACCATAACAGCTCGCGGTCTTTGTTGATCACGCTAAACGTGAGCTTTGTGATCATCCAGCTTCTTGAAAACGCATTCATATAAAAAGGGGGTTAAAGGTTTGGCAAAATAGTAACTTCCCGGTGATCCTGAAATATCAGAAAGTAAAAAGGCAACCTCATGGATTGCCTTTTTACCTGAATGCGACATAGCATCAATAGTTCTTATAGAACGAATTGATCGTCGAGGTCACTTTATCAAAAATCGGCTTGGTGAACTCGATGAACATATCCTGTGCCGGCGGCGGAACTTTCTCCTTCTGCTTGCTCAGGCTCAGCTGTTCCTTCGATAAGGCACGTTCGTCACCATTGAATGTTGCCCATTCCGAGATCCACACATATTCTCCGGGGATCTTTTGCACAGACAACACAGCGTTTGTTTTGGCGTCAAGGATCTTGAATGTTACCGTTCCCTTCGACACGGTTGTTTTTTTGTAGTAGTACAACGTCGCCTTGACCGGACTGTAAATTTTGTTCGTGTCGGCACCGTTGTAGTTCAGATCATACAGGGCGACCTCATCGTCGATCGATGCGTAATAGATCGGGCTTTGTAACATCAGGAAAGAAGTACCGTCCTTTTTTCCTTCAGACTTATCTTTCTTTTCGTCCTTGCCATCCTTTTTATCCTCCTTCTTGTCTTCAGACTTCTCGTCTTTCTTATCTTTTTCGTCATCACACTTGCCCTCAGAATCTCCGTGATCCATGTGCGCCTTCAAAGCGGATCGCGAAACTTCAATGGTCTGATAGCCTGATCCCGTTTTGTGGCAAATGGTGACTTTTTCGTTGTCCTTTTCGGCTTTTTCTTTTTCAGCCTTTTCTTTTTCAGCTTTTTCTTTCTCCGCTTTCTCCTTCTCTGCCTTCTCTTTATCAGCTTGTTCCTTCGCTAGACGGTCTTTCTCAGCCTGCTCTTTCTCCGCCTTTTCTTTCTCCGCTTTCTCTTTCTCTGCTTTCTCTTTCTCTGCTTTCTCTTTATCAG
>CBHTUB010000473.1:0-4417 GCA_966095595.1 uncultured Chryseosolibacter sp.
GGAACAATTGGATGAACTGATGCAGATGAGCAGCGAGTTGCTGGAGAAGAAGAACTACTTCTTCATATTGAGCACATATGCTGTAGGTCTGTCAGCAACGGTCGGATTGAACGTCGCCAAATCCTATTTCAACATCCAGAACCTCGAGTGCGGGGAGTTCTATCTCAAATCGAAACATGACAGGGATCTGCCGATGGGAACGTTTTTGAGGTTCAATGGCTAAAATGGGAATTGGCGGTTAGCGGTTGGGTGTTGGCCAGAAATTCAGACCCAAAGGATTTCAAGACTTCATATTCCAAATTCCTGATTGCCTTTATCCTGACTTCTATCTTCTAATCACAACATTCAACTCCGAATATCCTTTTTCAGAACTCATTCAGCTACTGATTTAATGACGACCAGTCATTAGTGCTCCAATAACCAAATCCCAACGCCCAAAAGCCCATAACCATACGTTATTTCATTTTACCGGCTGTTACCCTCATTACGATAACGTGTGCGACAGGTAGAGTCATGGTTTCTGCCGTATTTCGTCATCTTTTGGCTTGTTCCGCTATTTTCGGATCCACCGGGAAAAATCCGCAAATAAGTCGTACCTTTGCGCCTCGATTACTAAAAATCAAAGGATTTTCGAGGATTTATGGACGTTAACAAGATCAGAAACATTGCCATCATAGCTCACGTCGACCATGGCAAGACCACATTAGTAGACAAGCTTCTCATGGCCGGTAAACTTTTTAAAGACCACGAGACCCCTGGAGAGCTTATCATGGATAGCAACGACCTGGAAAGGGAGCGTGGAATCACCATCCTGGCCAAGAACGTTTCTGTGCGTTACAAGGATTACAAGATCAACGTGATCGACACGCCAGGTCACAGCGACTTTGGCGGTGAGGTAGAACGCGTGCTGAATATGGCGGATGGCTGCCTCCTGCTGGTAGATGCCTTCGAAGGGCCTATGCCGCAAACACGTTTCGTGCTTCAAAAGGCGCTTCAGCTCGGCCTGAAGCCGATCGTGGTGATCAATAAGGTTGATAAAAAGAACTGTACGCCTGACGAGGTGCACGAGCAGGTATTCGACCTGATGTTCCAGCTCGACGCCAGCGAATATCAGCTTGATTTCCCGGCCTTCTACGGTTCCGCGAAACAGGGCTGGATGAGCACTGACTGGAGAAAACCTACAAACGATATTACATCGCTCCTCGATGGTATCATTCAGCATATCCCTGCTCCGAAAGTAGCAGAAGGCAATACTCAAATGCTGATCACCTCGCTTGAATATTCATCATATATCGGTCGGGTTGCAATTGGTCGCGTTCACCGCGGCGGTATCCGTGCCGGTCAGCCTATCGCGCTTGTAAAGCGTGACTCGAAGGCAATAGTAAAATCAAAGGTAAAGGACCTGTATGTTTTCGAAGGTTTCGAGAAACAGAAAGTCGAGGAGGTGAAGCCGGGTGAGATCGCAGCGATTGTAGGTCTTGAAGGATTTGAGATTGGCGACACCGTTGCCGACGTGGAAAAGCCGGAGGCTATGAAGTCGATCGCGATCGATGAGCCTACCATGAGCATGTTGTTTACGATCAACAACTCGCCATTCTACGGAAAAGAAGGAAAATTCGTGACCTCACGTCACATCAAGGAGAGACTGGATAAAGAGCTCGAGAAGAACCTCGCGCTTCGTGTAGGTGATACCGGTTCGGCCGACTCATTCATGGTTTTCGGACGCGGTGTTCTTCACCTGTCCGTATTGATCGAAACGATGCGTCGTGAAGGATACGAGCTTCAGATCGGTCAGCCTCAGGTTATCTTCAAGGAAATCGATGGTGTGAAGTGTGAGCCTATTGAAGAGCTTACGATCGACCTTCCCGAGACCGATGCAGGCAAGGCGATCGAGACTGTCTCACAGAGAAAAGGTGAGATGCTGAACATGGAGCCGAAAGGCGATCGTATGATCCTGAAGTTCAACATTCCGTCAAGGGGTATCATCGGTTTGAGAAACTACCTGTTGAACGTAACGGCAGGTGAAGCCATCGTTACGCACCGTTTCAAGGAGTACGCGCCATATCGCGGAGAGATCCCAGGCCGTATCAACGGCTCATTGATCGTGATGGAGCAGGGCGAAGCGATCGCATACAGCTTGCACAATCTGCAGGATCGTGGCAAATTCTTTATCGACGCGGGAGAGCCTGTGTACGAAGGTCAGGTGATCGGTGAACACAGCAGAAGCGGTGATCTCGTGGTGAACGTTACGAAGACCAAGAAGCTTACCAACATGCGTGCTACGGGTGCCGACGAGAAAATGAGGATCGCTCCTCCGATCAAGTTCTCCCTGGAAGAAGCATTGGAATATATCCAGTCCGACGAGTACGTTGAAGTTACTCCGAAGTCGATCCGATTGAGAAAGATCTACCTTACTGAAAACGAAAGGAAGAGATTCGGTAAATCATAATATACCGCCAGATAGCGGACATGAAAAAGCCACCAGTGACGGTGGCTTTTTATTTGGTCTAGGTTAGGTAATGAATCCGTTTATTTGTGTGACCGGGTTGATCCCAGCATGTAGTGTAATCCCAGCTGCACACCTACAAGCAGGTTAGCCCGTCTGTTGAATGGATTTCCACCAGCTTTGATCTCGTCGATCACGTCGCCGTTGCGCATGTCTGTGATGCTGTAGTTCGCGCGGACCTGTGAGGTCAGGAACAAATGCTTTGACAGATCGATGTCCAAACCAAATGCTGCTGCGATTGAAAATTCCGTATTCCGGAAGTCATTCGCCTTTTTGGTGAGGATATCTGTAGAAGGAACATTTGAAGGCAGATCGTAGGTGCCGTCACCATTGTCGACTGCGGTTGGAAATTCCTGTTGAATGCTTGCGAAGTCTGTTCCATCGGGAATCGCGTAGGTGCCGGCCTGTGCCTGAACGGATTCCTTTGCCGCCGTGAGGAATGACAACTGAGGTCCGAGGTTGAAGTTGGCACGTGTTCCTGCGCTGCCGCCACTCATGAACTTGAAAAGCATCGGTAGCTGAAGATAGCTCATGTCGATTTTCCTTTCGCCCTTAACGCTGTTTGCTGCGTCGACCATTTTATAGATCTGACCGGTCTGCGCCTTGATCGCCTCTAATGATATTCCAACTTTACGGCCCAGGTCGATACCGAAATTGAAACCGATCGGTGCAAAATTGTACGTCATTTTCGAATTGTAACGCGGGTCTTCCGAGAGACCCTTGTCAAGAACAAATGTCGCGTTCACTGCCGTAGTTGCACCGAAGTGAACCTGGATCAGTTGTGAGTACGATGAAAAGCCAATAAGACAAAGCAGAATAGTAAAGAGTTGTTTCATGATAGGTTGGTTCATTTACTTTGATACGCAGAGACAGTTGAAGTAACCTCCGGTCTATGCTATGAATCCATTTCGTAATGTATGAAACTGTGCCTTATTGCCCGATATTTTGATACGGATAATGGAATAACGTGATATTGGATGATTGGAACGGTAGGCGGCGATGTAAGTTTTTGAAAGGTTGTAAATAAAAAAGGGCTGGCGTTTGGCCAACCCTCTTATTAGTTTTTTATGGTCTATTTATTTTCAAGCGCCTTCTTTGCTTTGGCAAAATCCCCGGCCTTGATGATGTTGAGTTTCTCCGGTGTAAGATGTTTCTTCATGGCTGCGTTGATCTGCTCAGGTGTGAGGGCCATGACTTTTGCTTCCATCTCTTTATCCCATTTCATCGAGCGGTCAAGGAAAAGGTAGCTGTTCAGCGTACCCGCGAGCCCGCCATCCTGTGATCTGCCTACTGTGCGTGCCTGTGACCAACCTGACTTCGCTGCAGCGATCTCTTCTGCCGTGAATCCATCCGCAAGCACTTTTTGTAATTCCTCCTTGAATGCAGCTTCCAGCTTTTCGACATTCTCCGGTGCATAAATGGCGTACGCGAAGAAACTTCCAACATGATCGAGCGCACCCGCGCTGAACTGCGAGCCTACGCCATAGCTGAGGCCTTCCTTCTGACGTATTCTCACGGCAAGCCGTGAATTGAGAAATCCGCCGCCGAGCATGTAGTTGCCAAGCACCATGGCAGGATAGTCCGGATGATCGTCGCGGAATTCAAAGTTGTATGCCGCAGCGAAGAATGCATTTGCCTTGTCCGGAGTCTCGAACGATTCATTGATGGTCTGCACGGTTGCGGCTTTTGAAACAAGACGCGTAAACGGCGAAGGCGATTTCCAATTATTGAAGAGCTCGCCGACAAGTTGTTGTATCTGCTGCTCATCGAAATCCCCCACAACGGACATCGTTGCATTCGACGCTCCATAAAAATCCTTGTGGAACTTCCTGATCTGGTCCAGCGTGACCGACTTGATGTTCGCGACATCCTCGTCGAAGTTTGTGACGTACCTTGGGTCCGTAGGAGGAT
>CBHTUB010000474.1:0-4406 GCA_966095595.1 uncultured Chryseosolibacter sp.
AGCATGTAGAGAATGAGCTTATCCGATTTATCGAGGCGAATTTCATTTGGTAGGGGATTTCATATTTTATATTTCATATTTGATAATTCAGCTTATTTATATTCAACCAATTTGAGATTTGAAATCCTGAAATTCTGAAATCTTGAAACCTGAAATTAGACATTCCGAACCATTCTTTCCGCGCTTTCCAAAGCCGCTTCAACCGTGCCCATGGAATCGCCTTGTGATATGGCTTCTCCGGCAAAATATATAGTGTTCTCTATCGGTTTGTTGAGAATTTGGCGCGCATCCTTCGTATCCGGCGTGGCATAGGCGTACGCGCCGCGACAGAACGGATCCGCTACCCAATCGTGAATGCTCCATGCCACAAGCATGGCTTCAACCTCTTTCCTGCCCAACTTTAAAATATAGGTTAACGTGTCGATTGCGATTCGGTATTGTTCTTCTTTGTTTCTGGTCAATGAAAATGCTTTGGGGCCGCCGAGCCATCCGGTGAGCAGATTGCCAGACGCTTGTCGTTTTCGCCACCAGGTTGGGATTGCGCCATCGCAGAATATGAAGCTGAAGTCACCCATTTTCTCAAATACTCCCAGCTTCTCAAGTTCATCATTGAATTGGAACAGGAACTTCACCACCCCACCAAAGCCGATCCTCCTCGCTGCATCGATGTATTCCGGAATAGCAGGTTCGAAAGAGATCGAGCCGGATTGAAGTATGCTGACAGGTACAGTGATAAGCACTTTCTCGGCAGGGAAGTCGCCGTTGTTCGTGCCGACTGTTACGCTTCCCTTTTTCCAGGCTATTTTTTCGGCCCTGCACGACAAAACGATCCCGACCCCGTTTTTTATTGCCTTTTCCTGGAGATAGTTGATGATCGTTTTGTAACCTCCCCTGATACTGAAGTCATCCTCATCGTTCCATTCGCTCCATTCGTCGCGGAGGGCGAACGTGCTGATAAGAGCCGGGTCGGCGCCATCATATCCTTCTACCATCTTTGTCAGGTGCGTTCGTACCTTTTCATATTTGCTCTCGCTCAGGTGTTCGTTCACGAATTCAAGGAAAGTGACGTCATGCGAAAGCTTGCTCATCTTTTCTGAAACTTCCTCGATCTCAGTGTTCAAAAAATCTGCTTTGGTGTATATGCCATTGCTCAACTCGAAAAAAGACGCGGTTACTTTTTCGGCGTGTGCGCCCGCTTGTTTCACTAACTTCATCGTCATCGGCAGTGAGCCATGAATGAACTCTGCGCCGGCTTCTGCCGGTTGGAAAGAGAGGTCCAATGTATGGATTCGTCCGCCGCAGCGGTCTCTGGCCTCGAGAATAGTAACACGAAAGCCCTTGTCGGCCAACAATGACGCGGCATAGAGCCCTGCTGCTCCGCAGCCTATGATGATTACGCTACCAGCCATATCTTCTTTTCAATCGATGGTGAGGCATGAATTTGTTCAATATGGATTTTTCCAATTTATGTTTCACTTAAACGTTAATGTTATGCCAAATAGAAAGGATCATAATACGAGCGGCGTTCCAGGCGCAAAGATGGAGTCCAAAGATCAGAAGAGGAATGAATCTGACCAAAACCGGAACAGGAGCGGTATGAACCAGGGTAATCTGGGACAAAACCAGAGCAGCCAGCGGCAGGAGACTCGCGGACAACAACAGCAGCGGAACCCCCAGGGCCAGACGCGGCAGGAACCTATGAGTCAACATCGTGATCGTTCTACAAACAAAAACAACGATCAGAACGAAAATAGAAGCAGAGACACCCGGCAGGAAGAAGGCTCAGGCGACGATGCTTCCAGGAGACAGCAAGGTAACAGGGAAAGCGAGAACGAGTAAGTTGTTGCATTGTTAAAAAATATGATCGGTCAACATCAGGCCCTGTGGTAACGCAGGGCTTTATTGTAGCTAGCCATACCGTTAGAAGTGCAGAGCAGCCACGTGCGATGTAGATATAAATCCGCATCGACGTCTTAAAAGATAATATGATCCAGTGGCATAAGATTGTTTTAACAGTGAGCGGAATAATGCTTTAATGTGTCGGACTATCACAGCCGCACAGCACAAGTTGAGAAGTAAGGGTATGAAGGGAAAGACTGCTGACGGTGCGAGGGGAGACAAAGCAAAACTGGGTGAAGCTGCCAGAGGGGATGGCAGGATTGCTTTAGGTGATGAAGTTAAGCGCCATCAAAAGTCTGAATCAAATGAAAGTGCTGCTTCCGGCGATGGATCTTTGGGATCAACCGCCGGGGCACGCGAAGATAGACCGACAGGCATAGGTAGACAGCAAGATGTATCAGATAAAGACCTGGACGATTTTCAGCAAGAAGAGATATCCGGAACTTCGGACGATACGCTCGACTCTGTCAACTATAGTGATACCGATGAAGATGAAAATGAGGGGTTAGGTGACGGTAATCTCGGACGCTCTGTCCGGGGAGGTTTGGAGTAGTCTTATCAGTGTATCACATTCCAACAGGCAATCTTTTCAGGTTGCCTGTTTTTTTTCTATAACGTCTGTACTTTTGGGGATGTCCTATCCTGTCCTGAAAGTCCTCGACGAGCTAAAAACTAAACTTGCCAGCCATTCGGTTGTGATCCTCCAGGCGCCTCCGGGAGCAGGTAAATCCACCGTCATTCCCCTGGAGCTTCTCCAGTGTAGCTGGGTTCAGGGTCAAAAGATCGTCATGCTCGAGCCCCGAAGACTTGCGGCGCGTTCGGTAGCCATGCGCATGTCCGACAATATTGGAGAGGAAGTGGGTGCCACGGTGGGCTATCGGGTAAGGTTCGATACAAAGGTCACTGCGAAAACGCGGATCGAAGTTGTTACGGAAGGAATTTTAACACGTCTTATTCAAACTGATAACTCCCTTGAAGGAATCGGTCTTGTCATCTTTGACGAATTCCATGAACGTTCTCTTCATGCCGATACGGCACTTGCCCTCGTGCTTCAGGTGCAACAGCTCATACGCCCCGACCTCAAGATACTGATCATGTCCGCAACACTGGATGCCGCCGCCCTCTCTTCGCTTTTGAACGACGCACCCGTTGTGACAAGTGAAGGAAGGCAATTTCCGGTGTCGTTGAAGTACATCACGCCGGAAGACAATGACATCATTCGATCGGTCGTTCGTGCAATAAGAAAAGCTTTACTGGAAGAAAAAGGTGACATCCTGGTTTTTTTGCCGGGTGCCGGTGAGATAAACCGTTGCTATCAGAGATTATTCGAACAACCCATCGAGGCCGAGGTCTACACACTTTTTGGTGATCTTCCCTATAAAAAACAACAGGAAGCCATACTGCCGAATCCGCAGGGCAGAAGGAAGATCATTCTGTCGACCTCCATTGCGGAAACATCGCTAACCATCGAGGGTATAGGAGTCGTCGTCGATGCGGGGCTTGCACGCGTTCCCCGGTTCGATCCCCGTAGCGGGTTTACGCGTCTGGAAACCGTACGTGTTACCCGGGATGCAGCCGATCAAAGGGCAGGGCGTGCCGGCAGGTTGGGCCCCGGTGTTTGCTACCGATTGTGGAGCGAAGGCTCGCACATGAACCTCCTTGCGCAGCGTGTACCTGAAATCCTCGAGGCAGACCTTGCCCCGCTCGTGCTTGAACTGAGCGAATGGGGCGTGAGGGATGTTAAAGAATTGACATGGATCACCATGCCGCCGTCGGGAGCGGTGAATCAGGCAAAAGTGCTGCTGACGGATCTGGAAGCTTTGAACGAAGGTATCATCACCGCCAAAGGCAAAGCGATGTTAAAATTACCGACGCATCCGCGAATTGCGCATATGATCCTCGAGGCAAAGCAGGAGGGTTCACAATCGCTCACGCTGGCCACCGATATCGCATCTCTTATGGAAGAAAAAGATCCGATGGACAAAACGGAAGGAGCCGATCTCTCTCTTCGGGTCGATGTACTAAGAAAGTGGAGGAAAGGCGAGCGGGTAAATGCAGACAAGTCTACACTTGAAAAAATCGAAAAGCTTGCGGCCTCATGGAGGAAGCTTGTCAGGGTTGATGTGGACAACGAAAAGATACTGGAGACCGACGTAGGCAAGTTACTCTTTGCTTCCTATCCGGAACGTTTGGCAAAACAACTTGAGAAATTTGGCCCCCGATACAAGCTCGCCAATGGAAGAACCGCGCGGTTGAATGACAACGATCCGCTGGTCATCAACACGTGGCTTTCTGTTGCACATCTCGACGCAGGTATGGGCGAAGGCAAAATTTTCCTCGCGGCTCCGCTTTCTCCCAATGACGTCGTTGCACATGCGTCGGAACGGGAAGTGGTGCGGTGGGATGATGAGCGCGGCATGATCGTCGCCACGGTCGAGGAACATATCGGTGCGCTGGTATTGAGTTCCCGGAAAATGAGCACTGTCGATCCTGTCCTGAAAATCAAG
>CBHTUB010000475.1:0-4398 GCA_966095595.1 uncultured Chryseosolibacter sp.
AGCAGAATTCGATCAGTAGATTTTCGGGTTCATCTTCTCATATGTGCAATTGGGGTCGCCCACTTTTATGTTATCGAAGAAGATGATACGTCGATAAACGTCAGCCGTACCTTCCGAATACGCGGGCTTATAAATCCCGACTTTCCACTTCGGCAACATCGAGGTGTACATATTTCCTCCGTGAAAGTCCACTTTTCGTTCGCGGTCATACCATAGTTCAAGAATGCCGTCGGCTTCATGGGAATGATAGATGTGAATCACTACTTCGTGCCATACATCTTTTTCAATGGCTGCGACAAAAAACTCTTGCTTCATGCCTTTCTCGCTTCCTACTTCAATGAATATCGAGTCTTTTTGAGTGAGCAGTCGTACAGGGCTCCCGTCTTCGCTCCATTGGCTTATTACATCGTGTTCATGATCGTATTCATAGCCATTTTCAGGAAACCTAACTGCAAAGCTATACCACGCATTCTTTGCGAGCTTTCCCTCCGATCCCTTAATGACCACGACCTCGGACCTTTTGCCATCTGCTATCAGGGGCTGGTCCTCGCGGATCTCAAAACGCGCCGATTTTTCTCCTGAATAGGCATTCCCACCCGGATAACTCAATGCGTAGTCCCAGTCTCCCGTTTCCATATTGTATGCGGTTGAGAAAGGTTGGGCACTTTCGAAGGACTCCGAGTAAATGATCTTCGGGACTACATGGGCTGGTTCCTCGCATGCTATCAGGATGCCAGTGCCTATGATGGTGGTGTAAAAGAGTTTGAATATTGTTTTCATGTGCAGGGGATTATTAATATTCGAAATAACGCCGCTGTACAAACTTTCTAAATGAGCGTTATCACGTGACCGTGCTGATAAAAATCATCGGTATTTGACCTGATACAAGAAGTAGCGAATAATCGGATTTCGTCACGCCTGGATCACGGATCAGGAATAATCGATGGCAAAACAGGTTATCCCTCTGCGCCGACCTCATCGTTTATTCCTGCATTGGTTTGCCCGTTTCCGGTAACGGGTTGAATTCGCCTTTTTCAAATGTTTGGCTGGAACAAGGCGGAGAGGCCATTGTGTCATAGCCATTTTTTATACTCCAGGCACCCCACATCGTCAGTAGTGATATCAATGGGCAATATGAATGACGCACGTCATTTTTCAAGGCCGCAAAAAGGTCTACAATTGTCATCAGTCCATGTTATGTATGTATAAACTTTAAAGTCTTGCAATATGAAAATGAATGAGATCGATAACCTGATCCGCACAAATGAAGAGGCATGCGTTTCCATTGTAATGCCCACTGACCGGATAAACAAAAAGAAGAACTACGAGAATTTGAAGAAGTGCCTTCAAACCGCGAAAACGTTGCTCAGGGACACCAGGCTATCGCCAGAGGACCGTCTGGCCCTGACATTGAAAATTGACAATGCCATAGCAAATGTGCCGGAAACACTGGAAGAGGGGCTTGGCATATTCATATCCTCAGCTCGGTATTCGGTCGTAACATTTCCCTTCGAGGTAAAGTCAACTGTCACTGTCAACCACACGTTCGAGGTGCGCAACCTCTTATACCTAAAACAGTATAGCATTCCCTATTACGTACTTAATTTAAGCAAGAAGGGAGTGCACCTATACAAGGGTATATTGGATGAATTGGAGGAAATAAGGGATGAAAAATTTCCATTGCTGTACGAAGACCAGTTTGAATACCAACGCGCCTCGATCGCCGATTCCAGCTCTGGCAGCATGAAGGGTTTTGAAAAAGACAAGAATGAAATTTCCGAGATCCGGCTCAAAGCCGTTTTTCGCGACGCCGATGCATTTCTCAAAGCACGTATGACAGGCAATGCAAAATTATTACTTGCCGGCACACAAAAAATGACGAGTTTGTTCAATAGCGTTACCAGTCTGAAACCGCAGATCGCCGGTAAAGTCACCGGTAGCTACAACGACAAAAATCAGCAGAAAATGTATGATAACGCGTGGCGAGCGGTCATCAAGGTGAAGAAAGCAGAAGTGGCATCCCAGGTCCGGGACCTTGAAGAAAAAAATGGCCATGTTGCCGGCGGGTTAAAGCAGGCGTGGTCTGCAGCTGTGGAAGGGCGAGGTCTTACGCTTCTGGTAGAAAAAGATTTGCATCATCGCGCTTATCGCAGGGAAGACGACAATAAGCTTCACCTCCAGCCTCCGAGGAAACCCTATACTGTCGTCCCGGATGCTGTGGAAGATCTCATTGAAACGGTCCGGGCTAAAAATGGAAAAGTTGTTTTCACGGAAAATGATCAGCTGAAAGAATTTGACCATTTGGCTTTGGTGCTACGTTATTGATGTCGTGTCAGATCGCATCGGAATTTTTATGAATCCATAAATCCGAAACATATCATAAAAAAGAAAGGCGGATATCTTCCGCCTTTCCCGATGAATTGTAGTTTGTGCTTCCGCGACAAGTCTACGTCATCTTACATCCCCTATCCTTGTTACAAATTGGGCTGCCAGTACCCTGGCAATTAAGGCAAGTAGTCGCCAGTGCGCATGAGCGTTGATGTTCTACTACCCTTTTTCCAACGAAACCTGGACTTTGCACGATGCTGATGTAAAGAAAGCAGGTCCCAACCGCGAAGTCGATGACGTCGATCATTTGCTGTCAAGACTTTTGTCGCTGCGTCAATCGCTTCGGGCAGCCTGATTATGTTAAGGCAATGGGATTGACCTCCAGCACTTTTTCGAGGGCGGTTACAAAACCGGACTTCACACCGTTTCCGGAAAATTCGGAGGCGATCATATTTGCCGTCGCAAAGATCCTGGACCGCAGCAGCTCTCCAAAGGGAAGGCTATGAATGTCGTAGTAGGTCTTAAAGAGGTCATATGCTTCTCCGGCGGACATGGAAAAGTCGAAAGCATTTCGAAGTCCCGAGTGGAGATAGCTCGCCAGGTGCGATTCCAGTGTACGTCCATTGGTGGTGACCGGATTCCATTGCTGATCGACCAGGCGCTTAAGCTTGTCAAAGGTAACAGCGTTCAATTTTCCGCGTTCTGCAGCAAGCGCATAGAACAAGTATCCGATGCGCTCATAGATATCTTCGAAATTTACTTTCATTACTTCATGGATTAAAAAGATCCAGGGCTTCCCTTAAGCCAGTTGTATAAAGAATACCACCCCAACGACGATCGCTACCACGATAGCCAGCGCAATCGCCACGGCGGTGACAAAGTACTTAAGGTGCGGACCTCTTATATAGGCCTCCTTATAGTGGCCAATTGATTTCGTTTCCATAACCGATCTTTTTTTCAGGTCAATCAACCTATTGCCTCTGTCTTGTTCACATGCAGGTCATTCTGCGACACCGGCTTCTTCATTTTGCCGGTAATGCTGGTGAGCAGCTCGTCGAATTTCTGATCGATCTTGTCATTGAGCGCATCGGCAAGATCTTCGCCTTTCTTAGAGATCGCTTTCCGCATGTCGGAGCCTCTGTCGGCCGTAAACAACATACCCAGAGCAGCGCCTGCGGCAACACCTGCAAGCACAGCTAAAATCGCTTTTCCGTTAGTCATAAGACATTTATTTAAGTTGAAAGCAAACTAGCGATGTATTCAACCCGTTGCGATGATGTCGATCATCCTTAAACGAGATTTATTCCCGCATCGGAGAGATGCCCGCGAATTCTCCAATTTCTCAACTTCGTTTTACCGCGCAACGCCTTGGCATACTTCAGAACCTCATTCACAAGCTCTGCTCTACTTCAGTGGCAATGTAGGATATTGCCTTTTTTAACATGAAATCCAGATTGTCGTCCGTCGACTGAAGGGTCAGGTGAGGCATGGTGATCTCCTCGAAGTCATCGCGAACTTTTTCGTAGACGGCGTAGCGCTCGGCGCTGCCCTTCGCCTGCTTCCCGAATCTTTCTTTGATCAACTTCTCGTCCGCCTCGACTTCTATAACCCGGATGGGCAAGTTGTATCCGGAAGCAAGGCGCAGGAACATCTCGCGCAGGGTGTGATGATAAAACGTAGCGTCTACTACCACATCCCTATTCTCTTCAACGGCCCTGGCGGTTTGCAATAACATCTCTTTATAGATCACAAGCTTTTCCTCAGGAGAATATTTGCCTGATGCCTGCAGGGCCAGCCTGACCTGTCCGCTATTGATGTAAATAGCATCAAGTCTTTCGGCCAATTTTTGTGCGAGGGTGCTTTTACCGGACCCGGGCAAACCTGCTACCAGTGTGATCATTGGCGATAATGTTCATGAGTTCCCATTCAAAAGGCGCTTCATCTTTTCGGAATCGATCACGTGTTCCGTAATGTCGAACACATCCTTCTTTGTCTGCCGGAAGTCTTTTGCAAGCGCCACAAACAATACCTCGATTTCCGAATGTTCGTCCCTGCACTCCTGTCCGTCGT
>CBHTUB010000476.1:0-4397 GCA_966095595.1 uncultured Chryseosolibacter sp.
GTTTCAAAAGTTGTGATCGCTGTTTTGATCCTGTAACCATTTTCGATCCATCTCAATTGTTCGAGCGACTCACTTTTTTCCAATGATGACGGAGGCAGCTTTGTTATCTCCTGCAGCGCCGATGTTTTGTATCCGTATATCCCAATGTGCTGGTAGAAAGTGTGCTTTGCAAGCCACTCGCTTTCACTCACACCGCGTACGTAGGGAATGGGATGACGGCTGAAATAAATGGCAAATCCGTCTTTATCTGCGATGACCTTCGGCGAGTTGGGATTGAAAAGTACTTCTCCGGAGTTGATCTTTCTGATCAGCGTAGCAAGCTCGGTACGCACATCGTCAAAGCACGAGCTTAACAAATCAATTTGCGCGGGTTCGATAAAAGGTTCATCCCCCTGAATATTGACGACTGCATAACAATCGAGCTTCATCCTCTGCACAACCTCTGCACAACGGTCGGTACCGCTCGGGTGTTGTGAAGAAGTCATGCAGACCTCGCCGCCAAACCGCGTAACCTCGTCGAGAATGCGCTCGTCATCCGTTGCTACGATCACGCGCGACAAAGATGTTGCCCTGGATGCCTGCTCATAGACTCTCTGGATCATGGTCTTGCCATGGATCGTTACAAGAGGTTTTCCGGGAAATCGGGTTGATGCGTATCGGGCCGGTATAATTCCAATAATTCCAGTAGGCACAGCTAAGGGGTTATCGGTTTAAAAGTACGCAACTTAAACCTATTCTGAAACTTTCACCTTGAGCGTACCGCCTTCGTCACTGATCACTTCTACGATCTGCCCCCGTTCGATATAGTCCCCGCGCGTATAGGCGTCGTAGATCTTTTCGCCGATAAGGACTTTTCCGCTGGGCCGCAGAACTGTATGAGTTATACCTTTTTTTCCGAGCATCGATCCTTTCAGGATATTGGAAGTATAGCCTTCGGAGCTCTGCTGCGTGTCGGTCAGGGCTACCTTTTTATAGAACTGCGTGTCCGGCAATTTCGAACCGAAGACCAGCAACAATACGCCGCTTCCGAGCATGCCTCCGAGCGAGGCGGCAAGTGCGAGGAGGATATCGTTCATCCTTACGAATTCAAAATCGAAAGCGTCGTTGTTGATCATGATCAGCACCAGGGATCCGATGACCATGATGATTCCCGAAACCCCCGTAATTCCAAACCCCGGGATCACGAATATCTCCAGGGCGATCAGTATGACACCTATGAAAAAGGCGATGATCTCCCAATATTCTGCGAGACCATTGAGTGAATACGGCACCAGATAAAGGACCAGCGAGACAAGTGCCACCAATCCGGCGAAGCCGATGCCCGGCGACTGCATTTCAAAATAAATACCGGCGATGATGAACAGGATCAACAGCCCGCTGATGAATGGGTTGAGAAAAAATGCGATCGTTTTTTCGATGGCACCGAGCTCGAAGCGCCGGATCGTATAGTCATCGACTTTGTTTTGTTTCAATATCTCCTGTATGCTGCCAACCTTTCCCTCACAATAACCGTGGGCGATTGCTTCCGTGGTAGAGAAGGTAATGATCTGCCCTTCTTTTTTTATTCCATCGATAACGATCGCTTCGTCCACCATTCCCTCGGCAATAAGCGGGTTGCGTCCATTCTCTTCGGCGGTGGAGCGCATAATGGATCGCATGTACGATTGGTATTTGTCCGGCGCTTTTTCGCCGGAGCCGTCTACAACGGTGGCCGCACCGATGCTCGCGCCCGGCGACATGTAGATGCTGTCGCAGGAGATCGATATCAGCGCGCCTGCGGAAGCAGCATCGGAATTGATAAATACCCAAACCGGTTTTTTGAAATGCATGATCTTATCGACGATCTCTTTCGCGTCAGTCAGAACGCCGCCATAGGTGTCCATTTCGATGATCACGATATCTGCGTTGTTTTTGGTCGCATCCGCGAGTGCGAGCTCCACGTAGCGCGTCATGCGGGGATCGATTTCGCTTTTGATCTCCATGACAAACACATTCTTGTTTTGTGCGGTCGCCAGGGAAGCAACGAAGGCAATAAGCAGGGTCAGCAACAGATTTTTCATACCTTGTGGTCTTCCATAAAGTTAAAACAAAGTAATGTCAGACAAAACCTCTTCCCGTTTAACAAAATGGTCTGATCATCGGTTTGCCGGAACAATATGGAACATTGTGGCTCATCCGGAGCGCGCCATGCTGATCATTGAAGCCCGGGATGAGGAGTCGAAAACGGTGAGGTTTTCTGCGTACGACATTGGCTCGGATGCCTTTCTCTGGAAAGATCTTGAAATGGAGGAGAAGTGGTGGGTAAATGTGTCGGCGGTCGCCGGCGACGTTGTCTTGTTCACGATATACGTTGACGGGCAGAATCCCGATCGTAAAAGTGTCGTGGCCCTTGATCTCATCACACGGAATATGCTTTGGTGGAGAAACAATTTTGCGTTTTCCGCCGTATCGGATAACATTGTACAAGGTGCTGACACGCAAGCAGGAATGAAGTTTTTAGCCCTCGACGTCAGGACCGGCGAACCGTTGGAATTTCGCGGAGAGTTGCCCGGCAAGGAAAATTTTTTGCTCCGTAGACCGTTACAATATCTTCAGGAAAGCGGTCATTTTGAGACGGTAGCGCAATTTTTGAAAATGAAGTTGGGTGTTCAGGCCATATCGGCCATTGAGTATCTGGAAGCAGGCGGTTTTGTGGTGATGTCGTTTTATGCCGATAAGGGAAGTCTGGCGAACTATTTGTTTGTGGTTGACCAGACAGGAACAATGTGCCTGTCCGAAAAAATCGGCGAACAACTTAAAGGAATAGGCCTGGATACTTTTTTCCTCTTTGCGGGATATTTAATTTTCGTCAAAAATAAACGTGAGTTGGTAAGCTATAAGCTGGTATGATGAAACTTGTTGTAATTCTTGGTTTTCTATTTTTTGACTCCCCGGCAAAGCTGGATTCACTTGGAGTTGAGACCATCAATGGGAAAATGTTCATTATCCATAAAGTGGATGAAAAAGAGACGCTTTATGGCATTTCCAGGCGTTATGGCACTCCCGTCGAGTCGATCCTCGAGTATAACGCCGGCGCAAAATCCGGTCTCGAGGTCGGATTGATCCTGAAAATACCGTATACGCCAAAGCAATCGAAAACCGCAATCGAAGGCAAGGTCCACAAGGTGGAGCCAAAAGAAACATTGTTTTCGATCTCGAAGCTCTACGGTGTTACCACCGAGGAGATCAAAAAATGGAATAACCTTTCGGATAACAACCTTTCTGTCGGTCAGGAGATCGTCATAAAAAAATCAGGAGTGAAGGCTGATGCAAGGTCCGTTGTGACCAACTCAGGTAACTCGGGCTCTTCGAACAAGGGAGGGTTGCATACAGTGGCTGAAAAAGAAACCATGTACTCCATAGCCCGACAATACGGGATCACCGTGGATCAGCTTAAACAATGGAATAACCTCACTTCGACAGAGTTGAAGATAGGTCAATCGCTTGTCGTTTCGAGCTCAAAGGAGAACAAGAGCCAGAAAACCGGTACAACTGTCGCGCAAAACGATAAAGGCAAGGATGAATCGAAAGGAAAAGAGAACGCTGGCAGGGAAAAGGAAGAGATAAAACGCGACCAACCGGCTGTTGAAAAGAAGGATGAAAAAAAGGATCTCACCCGGGACAAGGAAGTGATCAGGGAGCAACCGGTCATCAAGATCTCCGAGTCGGTCAGTAATGGCGACGAGATACTCGAATCAGGGGTTGCCGAACTGATCGAGGGAACCGAAGGAAACCGGAAATATCTCGCCCTCCACCGGACCGCCCCGGTGGGCACCATCCTGAAGGTGAGGAATGAAATGAATAACCGCGAGGTGTTTGTGAGGGTGATGGGCAAGTTGCCGGAAACCGCGCTGACCGATAAAGTGATCATTCGAATCTCGAAATCTGCCTATGACAGGCTGGGTGCCATTGATCCCCGCTTCAGGGTTGAAGTCACCTATTATAAGTAATCGGGATGTGACGTGGATTTGGTATTTTCGCAGCCAGCAAATCCATGATCGAAGTTCGTAACCTCCGATATCAATATCCAACCGGGAAGACGATTGATTTCCCGGATCTTAAAGTCGAAAGAGGCAAACATTGTCTGTTGCTTGGAGAATCGGGCACGGGAAAGACTACGATGCTGCATCTCCTCGGGGGACTGCTTCGTATCCAGCAGGGCTCGGTCATTATCGATTCCACGGATCTTCAGTCGTTGAACGAGACTGCACTCGATCATTTCAGAGGTAAAAATCTTGGATTTATTTTTCAGAAGAATCATTTGATCAGTGCGCTTAACGTACTGGATAATGTTAAGCTGGCACCGTATCTGTCGCAGAGCCACATCAACGGTGATCATTGCCGGGAAGTGCTGGCCC
>CBHTUB010000477.1:0-4373 GCA_966095595.1 uncultured Chryseosolibacter sp.
GACGAGGTCGACCCAGCTCACTTCTAAGAACCCGATCTTGAAAAGTAACACCATTGAAACAAATGTAACAATCTCGGCTTTGCTTCAAAATTCCCGTGCGCTGTTTTCGCGAAGTGCCGTCCATAACCTGATCAGCTGCATCCCTTCTTTCACGTCATGAACCCGAAGAATGCTGGCGCCTTTCATCAGGGCGATAGTATTGAGCGCGGTCGTTCCGTTCAATGCTTCCTCAGGTTGGATGTCGAGTGTTTTCCAGATAATCGATTTTCGCGACAGGCCCGCGAGGATGGGCATGTCGAACATTTTCAGCAGGTCGAGATGGTCGAGGAGGTGAAAATTTTGTTCCCTGGTCTTTGCAAAACCAAAACCGGGATCGATGATGATGTCCTTCAACCCGGCCTGTCGCATCGTCGCGAGCTTTTGATGAAAGTACGCGAGGATCTCCTTCATCATGTGGTCGTAGCTTGCCATTTGACTCATCGTCTGGGGCGAGCCTTTCATGTGCATGAAGATATAGGGCACGCCAAGTTGCGCCACTGTTCCGACCATTTTCGGGTCCAGCGAGCCGCCTGAGATATCATTGACGATTGCCGCACCTTCGGAAACTGCTGCGCTGGCAACCTC
This sequence comes from uncultured Chryseosolibacter sp., assembly GCA_966095595.1. Lineage (GTDB taxonomy): Bacteria > Bacteroidota > Bacteroidia > Cytophagales > Cyclobacteriaceae > Chryseosolibacter. The sequence goes on from CBHTUB010000477.1 coordinate 625, forward strand.
GCTGCGAAAGGTATCGATGGAGAGGATCACCCGGGGATGATGTTTGGTGATGCTTTTTATCGCGGGAAGCACACGATTGAGTTCTTCATCGGCCGGGATGTCTTTCGCTCCGGGCCGCGAGGAATAGCCTCCCAGGTCAATAAAAGTTGCCCCTTCAGCGTGGAGCCGTTCGACCCGTTCAAGGATATTTTTTTCGTTGGTATACCTGCCTCCATCGAAAAAGCTATCAGGCGTAACGTTGAGGATGCCCATGAGCGCCGGCTGACGCAGTTCAAGTAAACGGCCGCCGATGTTGAGTGTAATGTTTGTCGAAAATGGCGTATTTTGCACCGCTAATTTTTATGGTTGAAAAAACATCGGTCGAATATAAACAGGTAATATCCGCTTGCAAAACCCTGTTCGAAAAGAAGACCCGCGATTATGGCACTGCCTGGCGTATCCTGAGACTTCCCTCCATTACGGACCAGATATTTATCAAGGCCCAGCGTATCAGAAGCATTCAGGACAAGGGCATTCAGAAGGTTGGCGACCCTATCCGGGACGAATTTGTCGGCATTATCAATTACTGCATCATAGCGCTTATACAGATCCGGTTGGGAACTTCGCAGAAGATGGAATTGTCTTTTGAAGAGCTCGAGCCTCACTATGACGCTGCAGTAAATGAGACCTTCGATCTGTTACAAAATAAGAATCATGATTATGGCGAGGCCTGGCGCGACATGCGGGTTACTTCGATCACGGACATCATATTGATGAAGTTGTTACGTGTAAAACAAATAGAGGATAACCAGGGCAAGACACTTGTAAGCGAAGGGGTCCAGGCGAACTACCAGGATATGATCAACTACGCTGTTTTTGCACTGATAAAGCTGAACGAAAAAGGAAATGTTTAGAAAGATTACTGACCAGGTCTCCAGGTTTCTTGTTGGCGGACTTTTTATTTTCTCCGGGCTCATCAAGCTCAACGACCCGATAGGAACTCAGATAAAGATGGAAGAATACTTCGAAGTGTTTGCGGACGACTTCGGATCATTTTTTCATTACTTTATTCCCTATGCCCTGGAAATCGGATTCATCATGGTCGTGCTCGAGATCGTGCTGGGCGTTGCTGTTTTGTTGTACTACCGGATGCGCGTGACCACCGTGCTGCTGCTGTTGCTGATGGTGTTCTTCACGTTTCTGACATTTTATTCTGCGTATTTCGACAAAGTTACGGACTGCGGATGTTTCGGCGATGCCATCAAGCTCACGCCATGGGAATCCTTCTCGAAGGATGTTTTCCTGATGGTCTTTGTCCTGCACCTGTTCTGGTATCGTAAAACATATCAACCGGTATTGCGCACGTTGGAAGGCCATGTGGTTATCGGAACCGTTACCGCCATCAGCATTTTCCTGGGCGTGTATGCCATCAATCATTTGCCCTTCATCGATTTCCGGGCATACAAAGTCGGAAACTATATTCCGCAGCAGATGCAGCCGGAAGAGCAGCCGAAATTCGAATATGTTTTTTTGCAAAAGGAAGATCAGAAAGAGATCACGTCTGAAAAATATCTCACCGATACGACGAAGTATAAATATTTGAGCGTTCGCCAGACCAACGCAGACAAGACCCGTGCAAAGATCACGGACTATGTGGTGACAACGGTGGATGGCGATGACGTGACTCAATCTACCTTCGAAGGAAACAAGCTGTTATTTGTTATCTACGATGTCACGAAGGCTTCGCCGAATAATATCGACAAGATCAGAAAACTGATCGATGACCTCGATGGAAAGGTTGAAATGATGGCCCTGACCGCTTCATCCGGTGATAAGTTTGAAAACTTCCGCCATGAGCATCAGCTGGCAATTCCCTATTACTTTGTGGACGCAACGGTGCTGAAAACGATCATCCGCTCGAATCCCGGCATCACGCTTTGGGTGGACGGTACGGTGGAAGGCATGTGGCATCACAACGACACGCCTTCTGCTGACGAAGTGCTCTCACTGACAAAAAAATAAAACGATGAAGGTATACCTGGTTGGCATGCCGGGATCCGGTAAATCGACGCTCGGCAAACAGCTCGCCGTGCATTTGTCAATACCCTTTGTAGACCTCGATACAGAGATAGAAAGATCAGAAGGAAAAAAAATTCCCGATATTTTTTCCACGCAGGGGGAGGCATACTTCCGCAAGATCGAATCCGCTTTGCTGCATCAGTGGGCCGAAAGCAAAAAAGACTTTGTCATGGCCACCGGAGGAGGGGCGCCGTGTCACCATCATGGAATGGATATCATCAACAGAACCGGTACCAGTGTATTTCTCGATGTGCCGGTAAGCGAGATCCTCGAACGGATCAAAAACAACAACGACCGTCCCCTGATCGCCGGAGACTTGTATGAGCGTGAACAGAAGCTGATCGAGATAGCGAAGGTGCGACTGCCTTTCTACAGGCAAGCTCACATCATTACAGATAAGATCGATTTGCAGCAGTTGCTGATGGCCATTCACTTCAGAAAGTAAAGCCAACCGTAGCTACACCGTTGACCTGCCGGTTGTCCTGCTTTACCACCGGACCGATGATCTGGTCGCCCACGCCGAAGCTATAGGGTTGCGTGTGCGTCGTGCCGGTGCTTCTCATCAGGGCGATATCGATGTAAAATGATTTTTTCCTTATCCCGACACCGGCTGAGATCGTCTGGATCTTGTCGTTTACTTTCACTGTTTTGAACGTTTCCGTGACATCGTCGAATTCGTCATCCGTTAGCCTCAGGTCGTTGGAGAACGAGTTTCCTGTCAAGCCATATCCGGCGCGGAACCGGAATATGCCCATCCGGTATTCTGCTCCTACCCGGTAGCTGATCGTTTGATCGTAGATGGTTTTGATCTCGTCGTTCTCGCTCGAGAAAGACACGCCATCAACGGTAGATTTGTATTTCGCCTTCGACGGATTTGTCACATCCATATCTGCTGTGATGAATCCGAACTTGGTGATGAACGCAACACCGGCACTGAGCTTCGAAGGGATCCTGAGGTTGTATTCCGATATGACGATGTCGGTTCCAATCGGATCGTTGGTGTTGTCGCCAAGTACCTCAGAGCCGTCTCCGTAATAGTCGAAGTTATTCCACGCCGTGCTCATCGTTGCGCGATAGTTCTCTGTAATGCCATAGATCGTTGGTGTTCGATAGGACAAGCCGATCTGGAGGAAGTCGATTGGCCGTGCGATCACACCCATGGTCGCATTGAATCCAGTGCCTCGGATGTCCAGGTTCTCATTCAGGATCAGATTCTGGATCGTGTCCGGATTATCGAACACTTCCATAAAAGTTTTCTTTGATTTATACCGCAGCGACGTAATTCCGATTCCGGCGCCCACGAAGTATTTGTCCGAAAAATTGGCACCGTACGAGATATTCCACTGGTTGGACGCGCCCTTGATGGTGATCTCCTGGCTTTGATAATCGGGATAACCGGCATCGGTGAAATACAGATCATCAGGATACGATGGATCGATCAGCGAGAGCGGGCCGATCAGATAGTTGAAGTATGCAAGGCCCGTCGGATCATTGAATTTATTGTTGGACCCCGGATCAGAAGCCGGATCCTGGGGATCGTCGAATTGTGCGGTCGTCAGACCATCAGCATTGTAGATAAAATAATCTACGATGGAGTTATCACTGTTCTTTGCGCTGTATTTGACCGAGCGATTGAAGTCGTTGGTGCGCGTGAGGCTGAAGGAAAGGGCTCCTCCCAGAAAACCCCTGTC
>CBHTUB010000478.1:0-4369 GCA_966095595.1 uncultured Chryseosolibacter sp.
GTGCCTTGTCGATGATATGTGCTGCAAAAAATGAGGCCAGCGAGATCAAAGCCAGAGCGGTCACCAATGTAAAAGCGCTGGCGGTTCCCCTGCAATACATGGATAGCCTGATGAAGGATTACAAGCACTGGTATTACTTTGTGCTCGAGACCTATCGGGAACGGTTCGAAGAGCTACTCCAGGTGATCGACCAGATCGCCTTCCATTCCATGGACGAAAAACTCCTGTTTTACTTAAAACGACAGTTTGATACCTTTAAAACAAAAACCATTTCTGTCACCCATCAGCAAATTGCCGACGACCTCAATTCCTCGAGGGAGGTGATCTCGCGACTCTTGAAAAAACTCGAGACGCAGAACGAGATAGCGATTTCCCGGAACGAGATCACCAATCTCAAGCTTTAATTTTTCAACAATATCAGGCTATGTGATCGTGGTCACTGATCCGGGGTTCCACAGGCAGGACCTTTGTGTCTTTAATAGGCACATCCTATGGAAAATCTGTTTGGGTATTTTGCGGCGGGCCTGATTGGGGTTTCGTTGGGTCTTATTGGTGGGGGAGGATCTATCCTTACGGTACCCGTGCTGGTGTATCTCTTCCACATCGAGCCGACGCTTGCCACCGCATATTCACTGTTTATTGTAGGCGCCACCTCGGCTGTTGGGGGTATCAGGAGTTCAATCAGGGGGCTTGTCGATTTCAGGACCGCAATTGTTTTTGCCGTTCCAGGTTTTATCGCTGTTTACCTCACAAGGCGATTCCTGGTGCCGATGATTCCCGATGAGGTCGGTTTTATAGGCTCATTTATCATTACGAAAGACATAGCCATCATGGTTTTTTTTGCAGTCATCATGCTCGCTGCTGCCATCAGTATGATCCGGCAGAGAGCAAGTGAGGAAGAGGCGGAGGCTCCAATCTTATTCGATTATCCGATGATCATTCTTGAAGGATCGGTGGTTGGCATGTTGACAGGTATTGTAGGAGCTGGTGGAGGATTTCTGATCATCCCCGCGTTGGTACTGTTTGCGCGACTTCCCATGAAGAAAGCGGTGGGCACATCGCTGGTGATCATCGCAGCGAAATCCCTGATTGGATTCCTCGGCGATGTCGGATCAGGTCAGCATATCGATTTTCGATTCATCATTGTCGTCTCGCTCATTGCCATCGGGGGCATTTTCCTGGGTGGTTACATTTCAAAGTTTATTGAAAGCAAAAAGCTGAAGAGCGGCTTCGGATGGTTTGTGCTTGTGATGGGCGTCTATGTCATCGCGAATGAGCTGTCGCGCTAAACGAAACTATATCACCGGATACCGCTTTAACAATCCTTGAAAAATTCTATGCTGTTAATGATTATATGAATCAAATATTCGAAGTTTTAATCCATCCCTGGCCCTGGTATGTTGCAGGGCCCGTTATCGGCTTGATTGTTCCCGCATTATTGATCCTTGGCAACAAATCGTTCGGGATATCATCATCCCTGCGTCACATATGTGCGGCATGCATTCCTGCAAACATTCCCTTTTTCAAATACGATTGGAAAAGAGAAGCCTGGAACCTGTTCTTTGTGGCCGGCATACTGATCGGTGGAATCGTGGCGGCGACGTTACTGTTTTCATCCGAACCGATACAAATAAATGAAAGCCTTCGAACCGAGCTTGCTGCCTATGGCGTGACCGAGATCGATTCCCTGATGCCTTCACAGCTTTTTAATTTCCAGAGCCTCATCACGCTAAAGGGCTTTATCCTGATCATCGTCGGCGGTTTTCTCGTTGGCTTCGGGACGCGTTATGCAGGAGGCTGTACTTCGGGACACGCCATCATGGGGCTGTCTAATTTGCAATGGCCATCCCTGGTAGCAACGTGCTGTTTTATGGTCGGAGGCGTGGTCATGGCTAATTTTATTCTTCCCTACATTTTAAAACTGTAATAGTGACAATGAACGAAAAGGTAGTTTTTGCAAAGCCGGATGAAAATACGGATTTCGAAGTTCGTTCCCTCGATGCGGTGTGCGTGAATGAATCTCATCTCAGACATCCCTGGTGGTTCAATTTTAAATACATGCTTGTCGGCATTGCATTCGGAATCATATTCGTGAAGGCCGAGGTCATCTCGTGGTATCGGATACAGGAGATGTTTCGTTTCCAGTCATTCCACATGTACGGTGTGATCGGATCCGCGGTCGCGGTCGGAATGATCTCCGTTTGGCTGATTAAAAAGCTCGGTGTAAAGACGATATACGGAGAGGCGATCGAATTTCATCCCAAAAAATTCAATAAGGGAAACGTGTATGGGGCATTGCTGTTTGGTTTTGGCTGGGCGTTAACGGGGGCTTGTCCAGGGCCGCTCTTCGCGCAGATCGGTACGGGAGTGCTGGCAGTCACGGCAACGCTGTTAAGCGCGATCGCGGGCACATGGGTCTATGGATTGATCAGAGAGAGACTTCCGCATTAGGAAGCTCTCCATTGAATGTGTCCTGTGTTGGAAGGTCGTCGTTATCAGGAGCTTTATAAAGGTGACAAGGAGATGAAAGAGGGCCGCTCCGACTGCAAGGCTGACAGGTTTGCATCGCCTTGTCGGCTGTTTCCGATACTATCTAGAGACTGTTACCCGGTACGTTAGCTGGCCGCATGGAAACAGGAATGCCTTGTGTGGATGTTAGGCCACCTCAGCTGGTTTGGCGTATTATGCATAACTTTGACGTTTTGATAAATTTGCCGGATGATGCAACTACTTCTGACCTCGACGACCTGCAATATGCGGTATAGTTGAGATAAGTCGAATGGATTTGCATCTTGCAGATCAACTAACCATGAAAACGCCGCTGATTACGCCTGAAGGTTTAGAAAAGTTAAAAGCTGAATTGGATCATCTGTGGCGGGTTGAACGCCCGGAGACCACACAAAAGGTATCGTGGGCCGCAAGCCTTGGAGATCGTTCCGAAAATGCAGATTACCATTACAATAAAAAACGCCTGCGCGAAATCGACCGCCGCGTGCTCTATCTCCGCAAATGTATTGATGATCTCAAGGTCGTGAATTATTCGCCCTTCCAGGAAGGTAAAGTAATGTTTGGTGCGTGGGTGGAAGTTGAAAACGACAGGGGCTTTAAAAAACGCTTCCGGATCGTCGGGAGCGAAGAGCTTTTAGACACCAAAGATTACATTTCCATCGACTCACCGATGGCGCAGGCGTTGATGAAAAAGGGAGTAGGGGATGAAGCAGTGGTAAGGACAGGGGCGGGTGAGTTCATCTGGCGTATTACGAAAATTGAATATCAGAAATGACTTTTTTGACGCGAGTTCTTTTGAAGAAGGGAGTTGTTCCTGTTGCTCATGTCGGTTGCCAGGAGTATGTCGACAATTGAATGAGATATCGGGTATACGTTGTAGAGCTTTCAAAAAAAGTCTTCACCGAAAACAGGAAATTCCGTGAAGCCAATCCGCAGTTCAACGGAGTCCTTGAGTGTCTATATGTCGGGATGACTAGTAAAACTCCACAGGAGCGGTTCATGCAACACCGCACGGGGTATGTGAATAGCAAAGGGCACAACTTGGCTGCCAGCATCGTCCGAAAGTACGGAAGGTATTTACGTCCGAGTCTCTATGACCATATCAATCAAAAAGCGATGACAAGAGCGGAAGCATTGGCGATGGAGGAGAAACTGGCCTGGGATTTAAGAAGGCAAGGTTATGCCGTATGGTTCAATTGATCTTTAAGTTGATAGACCTGCGTCATCCAGGCTTGCAAGTATTGGTGATTCCTGATGTGAGATCTACTCACTGTTGTTACTTGATATGCTGACAGCTCATGTAGCAAACTGGCAGGAAAAAAAGAAGCTATCTCAAAAAAGCCAGTTAACAGAACGTCGAATTTCATTTTGAATTTCTCCGTGAACCTCCGCGCCTCCTCTGTGAATCTTTGTGCAATAGTTATTACACAGCGTTACACGGAGAATTTATGGAGTTTCACAGAGAATAAAATTTCGGTCGATCCTGCACTGAGCAAAGTTTTGAGACAGCCTCTTTAAATTTTGTTAATTGTCAGACTACCGTTTGATGAGCCAGCCGTCCGGTTATTCACCCCTTCAGTGCCCTGATCAGATAGAAATCTGAAGACACTATGATATAAAGCGCACACCCGGACTTCGTTCATCTTGTTCGGTAGTTTACTTCTTGATCACTTTAAAGGATTTCCGGCTCCTGAAACCATTGACCTTCACCACATACAATCCAGGGTTCAAACGAGTACCCATAGTCTGTTCTGTTTTGATGTCTTCATGCTTAATGACTTCGACTTCTTTGCCTGTCAGGTCGATCATCACAATGCTTCTGATGACTTTCGGATCAGGTACGGAAATCTTTATTCCGGTC
>CBHTUB010000479.1:0-4364 GCA_966095595.1 uncultured Chryseosolibacter sp.
AAGTTCAGCGGAATGCCATGCTCATGTACACAAGCTGTGGCTGGTTCTTTGACGAGGTCTCCGGGATCGAGACCACCCAGATCATGCAATATGCCTGTCGTGCCATGCAGCTGGTGAGCCAAATCAATGATTTCGATCTTGAACTCGAGTTCAGAAAAAGGCTGGAAGGGGTTCCGAGCAACGTTTCAGGCCTGGAGAACGGCGCCAACATCTACACCCGATATGTGCTGCCTTCCAAGACCAATCTTCAACGTGTGGGCATGCATTACGCCATTGCCTCATTGTTTGAAGAGGATCCTGAGTCGTTCCCCGTCTTCAACTACACCACTTCCAACGAGGTATTTATCCGGAAGGAAGCTGGCCAGCAAAAGATGGTCCTTGCTGTCACCAAGGTAAAGTCAAACGTGACCCGCTCCGAGAAGAAGTTTGCCTTCGCCGTGATCCACCTCGGCGGACATAACATCATCGGAAACATTTCGATCGAAATGGAGGAAGACCGTTTTGCGAGCATGCAGGTGAGAATGGTCAACGCCTTTGAAGAAGGCCGGCTGGGCGACATCATCGGCCTGATGCAGACCTACTTCGGACCGGAGAAGTTCTCCATCTGGCAACTGTTCCAGGATGAAAAACGAAAGGTCTTCAACTTCATCACGCAGCAAAGCATGATCGATCTCGAAGACTCATTGCGAAGAATTTACAATCGAGACTATCCGCTTGTGATGGCGCTTGCCAACAATGAGATCCCGATCCCCAACGCATACCGCACATCGTTCGAGTATATTCTGAATGCCGATCTTGTGAATTGTTTCGTTTCGGACAAGATCAACATCCGTCAGGTAGAGCGCATCATGACGGAGCTTGTCAATTGGGACCTTCGAATTGAAGATCCGGGCAAGGTCGAAAAGTTCGCAGGGGAAAGTATCTTCAAGGAGCTGAAACGAATTGCTGCGGAAGGCGATAGCGGAAAGCGCATTGAAAGGCTTAACCGTTTATTCCCTTTGCTGGTGAAATTCAACCTGAGGCCAAACCTTTACAAGTCTCAGAATCTCTACTTCGAGATATCCCGTGGCATTCAGCAGAACAACGGAAGGTCGGAAGACTGGAAGAAACACTTTGCCCAGTTGGGCCACAATCTCGGTGTTCGGGTGGAAGCAGTTCCTATCTTATCTGAGTAGAGTAACGATACCTTTTACTACCTTTTTTGAGTCCGGACTGTCGAAGTCGACGGTAAAGAAGTACACGTCGGGAGGCAACACGTCGCCGCGGTAAACGCCATCCCATTCTTCACTGATCCCAGACGACTCAAATACCAGTTGTCCGCTCTTTGAATAGATCCTGACCACCGCATTGGCATATGATGCTGCATTGGCGATCGGTGTGATCATCCACGTGTCATTGACTTTGTCGCCGTTGGGCGTAAAACCGGAGGGGATCTCGAAATCGCCAATGATTGGAGGCGCCCCCGACCCATCGCCGGGAATTACCGTTATCAGGAACGGATATACGTTGCTTTCGAACGTGCCATCATTTACGGATACGTTAACTGTAAGCTGTCCTGTAAAATTATCGGCTGGAGTGATGGTGTTTCCCGCAACTGTATAATTGCTGCCCGCCTGAAGATGAATGGAAAAGCCATTGGGGTAGCTGCCATCGGGATCATCCACCTGCAAATGAGAAAAGTCAAATGTGAAAGTGCGTCCGGCCCTTATTGAAACGGATTGCTGGCCGGTGATCATCGGGGCAGTGCCACCACTTGCCACAGAGATCACCACGTTATAGACATTGCTCTCGGCTTGCCCGTCGTTGACCCGTACCGGAACATAGATGTCGCCTACAAACCCTGCATCCGGTGTTATCCGGTTCGAGGAAGCGGTGTAGTTCTCACCTTCGGATACGATCAATTGAAAGTCGTCCGGGAATCTATCGTCCGGGTCGGAAATGATCAGGTGTGCCACTTCAAGCAGGAGAAAAGACGTGTTTGACACACTAAGCGTTTGCTGGCCCGTTATGACGGGCGGATCATTGACCGGATTGACATTGACGTCCAGGTTGAATCTTTCACTTTCGGCTTGTCCGTCACTTACCGTCACGGGCACTGTAAGACGTCCGTTGAAATTGAGCACTGGTGTTATGGTCGTTCCCGATACCGAGTAGTTATCGCCCGGATAAACCTGAAGCGTAAATCCCCACGGATATCGCCAGCCATCGTCATCATCGTCAACCGTTAAGTCTGTCAGATATATGGTAAGCGATTGATCTTCATCAGTGGACAGATCTCGCTGGCCCTTGATTTTGGGTTTCTTGTTACCGCCACCGATTTGATCTTGCGCAACAGACCAGATGTTCGCGAAGAAAAATACCAACAGCAGCAAGCAGCTGCAAAGTTTGAAGGGGAAGGTCTTCGAAAATAAAGAGATAGTAGGTGACATATCCTATGACGATATGCCTGCAGTAAAAAATCTTATGCCGGTTAGATCGGCAAACTAGCGACCATCGCCCGGTCGCCAAAATCAGGCGACGACCTCGCGCAATTCGTTCTTCTTGTTGTCGAGGTAATTCCAGACGAGGCTGCTCGCTCCGAGAATAGGCGCCGCCTGGTTTTGCAAGCCGGACGGAAGTACTTTCACTTTACCCCTGAACAAAGGCATCAGGTTCGCTTCCATGTGCTTGATGGTCGGCTTGAAGATCAGGTCACCGGCAAGCGACAGACCTCCAAAAAGGAAGATTGCTTCAGGGTCCGTATGAACTACGGTCTCGGCTAGCTTCATGCCGAGTATACGGCCGGTGTATTCAAAAGCAGCAAGCGCTACGACATCGCCACGCATAGCCGCTTCAGTGATCATTTTTGTATTCAGGTTGTCGAAGCTGATGCCACGCAGCTCGCTCGGTTCAAGGTGGTCGGCGAGCAGCTTATAAACTGTTCTTTTAATGCCGGTTGCAGACACATAGGTCTCGAGACATCCGCGTTTGCCACAATTACAAAATCTCCCGGCCGGGTTAACGGACGTATGGCCCACTTCTCCTGCGATACCATGTTTACCATTCAGCAACTGGCCATTACACACGAAGCCACTTCCCAATCCTGTTCCCAGGGTGATGACCACAAAATCTTTCATGCCCTTTGCAGAGCCATAGACCATTTCGCCCACCGCAGCGGCATTCGCATCATTGGTGATCACTGCCGGCATGTCGAACTCGTCCCTCAGCATGTCGGCCAGCGGAATGATGCCCTTCCATTTGAGGTTCGTGGCACGTTCGATGGTTCCCTTGTAGTAATTGCCATTGGCAGCACCCACACCGATGCCCAATACCTTGTGCTCGCCCTTGATACCCTGGATCGCTGTCCGTAAAGCCTTGGCTAAACCATTGAAGTAATCCTTGAACTCTTCATACTCGGTTGTAGAGATGCTGCCCTGAAATACAACATGGCCATCTTTGTCGACAATCCCGTATTTCGTGTTCGTTCCACCGATGTCGATTCCAATCGTAAGCTCTTTCATTTTATTGCAAGTTTAGATGGACAGGATCTTTGCTATTCTTAAGGACTCAGGATCGATATCGTGATGTCTTCCCTCAACGATGGTCCTGAAGTCATTGTAGACGATCTTATTATCTTTTACGCCGACCATGCAGTCGTTCTTTCCCTGTAACAAACCTTCCACCGCCGCAATTCCCAATCGGCTGGCAAGTACACGATCGAAGTAAGTAGGAGAGCCCCCGCGCTGCAGGTGCCCGAGGATGGTAACTTTTATGTCGAAGTAAGATGAGCGCTCGGCAACTTTTTTAGCCAGCGTATTGGCATCGCCGATCTTCGAGCCTTCTGCGACTACGATCAGGTTCGACTTCTTGCTGCTGTCCTTATCCGCACCGAGCATGTTATAAAGCTCGTCGAACGTCATGGTCTCTTCAGGAATGATCACCGCTGTCGCTCCACCCGCAATCCCGCTGTTGATGGCAATGTAGCCTGAGTTGCGGCCCATTACTTCAATGAAAAAGAGGCGATTATGTGAAAGTGCAGTGTCGCGGATCCGATCGATCGCTTCTACGGCTGTATTGGTGGCTGTGTCGTAACCGATCGTATAGTCAGTACCCGGCAGATCGTTGTCGATGGTGCCCGGAATACAGATAGAGGGCACTTTGAATTCTTCATAGAACTTGTGAAGCCCGGTGAATGTCCCGTCACCCCCGATTGCGATCAGAGCATCTATTCCTTCCTTCTGCAGGTTTTCATAGGCCTCTTTTCTTCCCTCAGGTGTTCTGAACGATTGACTTCTTGCAGACTTCAGAATAGTACCACCACGCTGAATGATGTTACCAACCGAACGCGCGCCAAGCTTGACGATCTCGCCTTCGATCATGCCTTC
>CBHTUB010000480.1:0-4314 GCA_966095595.1 uncultured Chryseosolibacter sp.
GATTTCAAATTGTCCTGCGACAAACTCACTTCTTCAACTGCATACATTTCCTCTATCAGTTGTTTTGCCGCGACAAAACTCAAACTATCAAGCTCGCCATGTCCATGAACGATACCCACAGACTTACGATCGACGCTTGTCAGTTTGTAGATCGCATTCGCCAGCTCATATTCAATCCCTTCGATCGACTCATTGATCTCCTCCTCTGGACTTCGCGCCTTGTTGCCTTTCAATAACATTACACCGAGCTCCGTTCCACCATAGGAAACGACAACGCCGGGAAATATTACTTTTTCGACCCGTTGACCATTTTGAGTCTCGATCACATTGGTAGGACGAATGCCTTTGCCCGCCAGATCCGCCATAAATTCGTTTCTAGCCTTTTCACCGATCGCACTCGCTGGATCCGTAAATGAATATTCGATCTTGTTGCCGGAATAGATCCTGAACTCTTCGAGCGTTTCCGCGATGGCTTTGCGGAACCGGCGAAACCCTGGGTTGAGGTCTCCTTCCAGAAAGATCTCGATATAGACTTTATCATCCAACTGGCCGAGCATCTCTTTTGTCTGTGGCTTGATCGAGTATCTTTTTTCCTCGGTAAGGTCCAGACGATAAAAATTTCTTGAAGCGATAACATTGATCAGAATGATCAGCACGAGGCCGTTCAGCAACAAAAGAATATCGGTCAACTTCCGGCTTTTCCAGTTCACCATGAGCGCGACCCCACCACGGTCCGGGTTAATAGAAGGAAAATAATAACGACGCTCGCGAAATAAATAACGTCTCGGGTATCGATCAGTCCCTTGCTCAGCGCCTCATAGTGATATAGCAAGCCAAATTGCCTGATCAGTAAAGTATTCTGCGACCACATATCGATCGATGCCACGGAATTAAAACCCGAGAACACCAGAAAGCAGAGAAATGCCGCCAGGATAAACGAGACGATCTGATTGGACGTAAGCGACGACGCAAAAATGCCGATCGAGCAAAAGACCGCGCCCAGCAATGAAAGTCCCACATACGATCCGATTACTCCGGGCGTATCGATATTACCCTGCGGACTACCCAACTGATACACCGAATAATAGTAACTCAGCGTAGGCACGAGCGCGAGCAGCACGAGCAGAAAACATGCGAAGTATTTTCCGAGTACGATCTGCCAGTCTGAAATGGGCTTGGTCATCAGCAGCTCCAATGTGCCGCCTTTTCTTTCCTCGGCAAAGCTTCTCATGGTGATGGCCGGGATCAGGAACAGCAAGACATAGGGACCGTACGAAAAAAGCGTGTCCATATCTGCGTAGCCGTACTCAAGAACCGAGGTCTCCGGGAATACCCACATGAGCAAGCCGATCCCCGTCAGGAATGCACCCATAACGAGGTAGGCGACGAGGGAATTCAGGAAGCTGTTGAATTCTTTTTTTAGAACGTGGAGCATTTTCTCAAAACGCAGCAAAATAAAGAATTATGCAGCAAATGCCGCAAATTCTTTTTCAGCATCGTTCGGGAAATCAGGAATGAATGTAATTCTCGAGCGCCGTGATCGTGTCCTTATGGTTGGCGATCACCGCCTTGATCACGTCGTTGATGGAAATGATCCCGATCACCTGTTCTCCTTCGAAGACAGGAAGGTAACGAAGGTTGTTATCAGACATCAGCTGCATCAGGTTTTCGATAGACGTGTCCTTATTGATCCTTGGCAGGTCGCCGGAAGAGATTTCACCTACCCGGGTATCGGCAGACGATTTTCCTTTCAGGATCACCTTGCGGGCGTAATCACGTTCAGTGAGTAATCCGATATACTTATCTCCCTCCATGACCATGATGGACCCGATATTCTTATCGGCCATGATCTTCAATGCATCGAGTACTTTGGTTTGTGGTTCTACGGCAATGACTTTTGCACCTTTGGCAGCGAGTATTTCTGATACTTTCTTCATAGAGGTTCTGGTTTTATTTTTCCGACAACATTAAAAAGTATCAAGAAAGATAATGATAAAAAGATGGAAATTAAAACGTTTTTCAGCTTGTAAGTTGCTGAAAGATAGCCTCAAGCGTGCTCTCCTCCTGCCTCAGGCCCACCAGGGGAAGGCTATGTTCCGCGGCAAGCCGGAATATTTCAGCCCGGAGATCGACCTCTCCTGACGAGGTGATCCTGTACAATTTCGCCCCCACCGATTCAACGGAAACCACACCCGGAAGATCCGCAAGAAGTTGCCGATCGACCACACCTTCAAATTCCGCAACCACCACTTTGGAACCCGCACCAGATCGCATCAGGTTCGACAACACGTCGTCGGCCACGATCTTTCCTTTGTTTATGACGATCACCCGATCGCAAAGCGCCTGCACTTCCTGCATGATGTGCGTGGAAAATATCACTGTTTTGTTCACCGCCACCTCGCGGATGAGCTTCCTGATCTCCAATATCTGGTTCGGGTCAAGGCCGGTAGTCGGTTCGTCCAGGATCAACACCTTTGGATCGTGAATGAGTGCCTGCGCGATGCCGACGCGCTGCCGGTATCCCTTCGAAAGCGCTTCGATCTTTTTATGCGCCTCGGATATGAGACCGCAGCGTTCGATCATCTCGTCAACCCTGGCTTTCGCCGATGGTCCGAGCCCGTAAACCTTACCGACAAACATCAGATACTCCCTCACATACATGTCAAGGTACAGCGGATTGTGTTCCGGCAGATATCCGATCGATTGCTTTACCTCGCGGGACTGTGTGGCCACATCGTACCCCGCAACACTTACCGTTCCTGATGTCGGTGGCAGGAACGTAGTGGCGATCTTCATGGTCGTCGATTTCCCGGCTCCGTTGGGACCCAGAAAGCCAACGATCTCACCGGCATTGATCATAAATGAAATATCATCGACTGCCCGCTGATCACCGTAGACCTTTGTAAGACTTTCAACCCGTAAAGACATGGGTGCGAAAATAAGCCAAAACATTCAATTGCAGACGATTATCTGACATGGCTATCAAACTGGCACTAAATTCGAACGACTTATAATGGATCTTAAGTGTTAAAGATTGTTAAATATCGATAACTCGGTCACTTCCAACAGCTGTCGCTTATTAATGCCAGTTGAAACCGAATCAAATATTTTAGAGATTTGAACCTCAAATTGAACTGTTACTTATGAGAATTGCTCTCTTTTGCCTCCTCACTTTTTTCAGCGCCAATCTGCTGGGCCAGGGCTACAAAATCAACTTTAAAGTAAAAGGTCTCAAGGATACCACCGCGTACCTGGGATATTACTACGGCGAAAGCACCTTTATCAAAGACACCGCCAGGGTAAACAGTGTCGGCGAATTTGTGTTCGACGGCAAAAAACCTCTGTCACACGGGATATATTTCCTGGTGCTCAACAAGACAAGATTATTCGAGCTCGCCGTTAGCGACAACCAGAATTTCACACTGGAGACTTCTACCGAGGACTACATCAAGAATATGGTGGTCAAGGGCGATGTCGACAACAAGATCTTCTTCGAGAACATGACCTTCAATATGGAACGGCATAAAGAGGCTGAACCATTCATCAAGGTCTTGCAGGATAGTGCGGCGAAAGAGGAAGACAAGGCCAACGCCAAAAAGCAATTCGACAAGGTCAACGACAAAGTCCTGGCCTACCAGGATGAGCTGATCGCAAAGCATCCGAAGACCATGACCGCAAAGTTGCTCAAGGCAACCAAGCAGCTCAAGGTTCCGGAACCTCCCAAACTTCCGAACGGCAAAACAGATTCCACCTTCCAGCTGAAATGGTATCGTCAGCATTTCTTCGACTACTTCGATCTTGCGGATGACGCACTCATCAGACTCCCCCGCCCGATCTATCAGGAGAAGATCAATGAGTATCTTGACAAGCTCTACCTGCCCAACCCGGATTCGGTCCAAAAAGGGATAGACTTCATTGTCTCCAAAGCGAAAAGCAATCAGGAGACGTTCAAGTATTCCGTGTGGATGTGTGTTGTAAAATACCAGACGCCGGATATCATGGGGATGGACGAAGTATACGTGAATCTCTGGGACAAATATTTCGTGACCGGCCAGATGGACTTCTGGGTGAACGCGACGCTGAAGAAGAACCTGAAAGAACAGGCTGACCGTTTCAGGCGCAGTCTTGTAGGTCGTACGGGTGCAAACCTCATCATGCTCGACGATAAGCTTAAGCCCCGCTCGATGTACGACATTAAGAACAAATACACCATCCTGTTCATCTTCGATCCGGATTGTGGCCATTGCAAGGAAGAAACCCCGAAACTTGTTCACTTCTATAACAACAATAAAAAGAAGTTCGACTATGAGGTCT
>CBHTUB010000481.1:0-4261 GCA_966095595.1 uncultured Chryseosolibacter sp.
CCCTTATCGTGCTCTCATGTTATTTGTTCGACAGGCAGAAACCGATGGTCTGGATTATGGTAGTTCTGACGCTTGCCGTTCTTGCGCGAATTGATTCGATAGTGATCATCATGACTGCTATGGTTTTCTATGCCGTGAGATATAAGGTATGGAGCCAGGCGAGAGTAACCCAGATTGTTCTCGCGTTATGCCTTGCTGCATTATCCGTTTATTCCGTTTGGCTTTTTCTCCATGTCAATGACAAAAACGGACTCGATGCCTTCTATGGTTCTTTACCGGAAAAATTCAGCGTGGTTGCACATTGTTTAAAAATTGTCAAAGGGCTTGCGACGATTCAGGCCAATTATATTTTACCCTTTGTGATCATCGGGGGTGTTATGCTATGGCTAAACTCACAGGAAAATTTTATTCGACACCATTTCTGGTGGTTGGTTGTTACTGTTGGCTCTGTTGCGAAGTACTTATTGTTCCCGGATCTGACGACAAGATTTTTTCTGCCCCTTTATTTTCTTTCGCTCATCTTTATTTTTATTGAGATGAATAGGATGTCAGTCTTTCGTCACAAATTGAAAGAGATGTGATTTTATGTTTCGCAGGATGCTTAACCATATCACCAACAAGATATACGATCTGCCCGTAATCGTATTGATGCCTCACAGCAGATGTAATTGCCGGTGTGTGATGTGCGATATCTGGAAAGCTAATCACAATAAGCAGGAGATCCCGGCAGAGGAATTGATGAAGCACCTGGAAGTTTTCAGGAAACTCGGTGTACGCGAAGTCGTGTTATCCGGAGGGGAGGCATTGATGCATTCCAACCTGTGGGCGTTATGTCGGCTCCTGAAAGAGGCCGGGATAAGGAACACACTTTTGTCGACCGGTCTGTTGCTTGAAAAAAATGCGGAGAACGTCGTAAAATACTTTGATGGTGTTATCATTTCCATCGATGGCAGTGAAGAGGTTCATGACAAGATCCGTAACGTACCTTCCGGCTTCGCGAAACTGGCAAGTGGCGTCAGAACCTTAAAAGCACTACGACCTTCGATGCGAATTACAGGGCGGTGCGTACTGCAAAAGCTGAACTATCGGGATTTCAAAAATATTGTAAAGGCGTCAAGGCAGATTGGTCTGGACCAGATTTCATTTCTGGCTGCCGACGTAAGCACCGCCGCTTTTAATCACGATCGTGAAGCGATGACTGACAGTCAAAACATGATTGTCCTGGACCGCACGGACGTGAGCACCTTTGATGAGGTCATTGATGAAGCTGTCGTCGGGTTGAAGGAGGAGTTTGAGAGTCGATTTATTGCCGAAAACCCGGAAAAGATCCGACGCATCGTCGACTATTACAGGGCAATGCTTGGTGAGGGAGAATTCAAAGCACCGCCGTGTAACGCGCCGTGGGTTTCAGCTGTTATAGAATCGAACGGCGATGTGATGCCCTGTTTTTTTCACAAACCCTACGGTAATATTTATAACGCCTCTTTTGATAAGATCATCAATTCTGCCGAGGCAAAAGCTTTTCGGCGTACCCTAAATACGGCTGAAAATCCCGTCTGCAAAAAGTGTGTCTGCTCTCTCAAGCTGGGCATCATGGGCTAGTCACTCGTGAGATGCTGAACAAGTAATCCTTTTCGTCGAATAGTACTTCCTTCTCCATGATCACCGACATGACGAAACCTTTTTCTTTTGCGATCTTTTCAATGCTCGTGATGTCACAACCTTTTGTCAACACCATCACCACCTGGCTTCTTTCGTGCGTGTGCGCTGTCAGTTGGGAGAATAACTTTTTGAAATATTCGAAGTTCTCTCCACAGTACCATGCAAACTCGGATTCTTTACGTGGCACTTTTGCGTAATAGGGAGGGTTTATCAGTATGAGATCAAAGGTATCGTCAATTGCGTCGAACAGGTCGGAGTGCACGACGTTGAGATCGACATGGTTGCTCAGTGCGTTTTGCTGCGTGTTGCCAATCGCCCTTACGCTCAGATCGGAGGAAGTCACAATTGCTTTTTGCTTAGCCGCGACGACCGAGATCAAACCGGATCCGCAGCCGAGCTCAAGCACTTTCTTGTTGGCCAGAGGCAATGTTTCGATGTATTGCAACATGAATTTGGTGCTGTAGAATAAGCCGGGATGAAAGACACCGGGAAGGACTTTGACAACGGTACCCTTGTACTCGACCGTCCTTTCTTTTTTCAGATACCATTGGGCAAGAGGTATCAGTATGAAGGAGACAATCCGCTTGAATAGCCTTCGCATTTTATTCCATCTTGAAGCCTTCGAGTTCGGGTTGCCGGTACTTCCAGATCTTCTGAAGCGCCTTCAATTCGTAAGGGAACTGAAAAAGGTTATTCTTATATCGCACTGCCGACAGCAGCTTCATGAATTTTCGTTTGTGTGTTCCCAATCTGAAATCCGAAACCGTAGGATGCTGTGCGTTCAATACGGTTTCAAATCCCTGGATCTTGTCGATCATTTTGGCAGTCAGCCATGGCGTTAAGGGGTTCTTCCTGAGATCGAAATTCTGCCATTCCGGAGAAAGCCAGTCCTCCAATGTCTCCGGAAAGCGAAAGCCCGTTGCTTTTACTGCTTCATACATTTCTGATCCTTCAGTTGGCACGGGACTATATACATAGATTATGATCTCCGTCATCGGATTGATCTCCTTGACTTTCTTGATAAATGCTATGTCGCGGTCGATCTGCGCATTGACGTCTTCAGGCGTGTCTCCCGGGAAGCCGAGCACGAACGAATATTCGGGAATGATTCCAAATTTTTTCAGTCTGCCGGCAAACGCGAGCATTTGTTGCGTGTTCTGTGTTCCTCCCTTGTCCATCTTTTTCAACAGCTCGTCATCGGATGTCTCAGCCCCAAAAAAGATCATCTTGCAACCCGCATCGCGGATCGTTGCCAATGATTCATCGGAGTATTTGTCCATCGTGTCGATACGCGCTTCTCCCCACCACGATATTTTTTCGTTACTGATGAGCTTCGCGAATTCGACGACTCTTTTTTCACTTACAAAGAAATTGTTGTCGTGGAACTCAACTGCGTCTGCGCCGTGTTCATCGATCAGATACTTTACATCACGATAGATCAGCGATGCCGATTTTCCCTTCCATCGTGCATTGTAAATAGGAACGACAGCGCAAAACGAGCAAGTGAACGGGCAGCCCATGCTCGAATGATATGCAGCGGTTTTGTTACCGAGAAAGGTTTTCTTGAGATAACCACTTAGGGGATAAAACTCGTTTAGCCTTTTATAGGGAAGATCAGGTAACGAATCCATCTCCGGCAGGACAGCCTTTTTTGTTTTTACTATTTCATTGCCGCGTTTGAAAATAAGATTGGGCACATCATCGACGTGTGCTTTTTGTTGTAGCCGCGAAAGCAATTCGGGGAATGCATTGTCTCCCGGGCCATCGACGATGTAATCTACTATAGGGGACCCGGCGACGGTCTTGTACTGATTCGAGGGAAAGTATCCACCCCAAATGGTGACTGTCTCAGGAAAATCCTTCTTAATTCTTGCTGTAATGGGAATGGCCTGTTTTAGCTGCGGACCGGGCATTACGGTGGATCCGAAATATTTGTAAGATCCCGTTTGCAGATAAGACTCGATCTTTTTCCAGGGGTCGCGATCCCTGTTGCCATCAACAATTACATATTCAAATTTTCCCTCGATGGATGCCGCGACCTGTAGAATCGAGTTGGGGATGCGGTAACCATTTTTGGCGCTCCAGGGATTAAAAAGAATCACACCGTTCATTCAATCAAAAATACAAAATTCATCCACACTGATAGCAGTATTTGAAACTACCGTAAGAAGCAATACCTTGAAAGTGTGATCAAACCCTGGCTTCGAAGATTTCTCACCGGGTATACTCTTACACAGGAGTATCTGTGCGTCCCGTATGAAGAAACACCCATGGACCTGACGATTAAATTCAGGTACAACGGACATGAGGAAGATGTGACGTCCCGGCATCTCTTTTTAGGTTACAAGCCGGTTCTCTTCGGGATTTTCCTGAACTCTGACAGCTCTGGTTTGCGGGGAAATGGCAATTTCGCTGATCTGCTTTTTTTCGGGCATGGTCATTCGTCACCGATCGCAAAATTTCGATTGAAAAACGCCGGCGTTGCTCCGATCGGAACGGAGTCGTGGTTTTTTTTTTTAATAAAGTTTTTTAGGCACGAAATACACTAGAATGTTTAACAAAAAACAAAAAAGATATTTAAAAAGATTAAACCAAAAAA
>CBHTUB010000482.1:0-4259 GCA_966095595.1 uncultured Chryseosolibacter sp.
CCGGCGACGGCGTATCATACACGATCGATCGTTACAACAATGCATCCAGTGCCATGTACTTTAACGGAGCTACGACTGCAACCGTGTCTACCGCCGTAGTCATGGACAACACGTCAGCCATGTCCATGTCCTTCTGGTTCAAAGCAAGCGAATCCACAGGTGCACACTATTTTGTATACCATTCCAAATTCATGCTGTACTACGTGATGCCGGGTGCATACTTCGCCATAAACGGAACACCAGGCACTTCGGGAATGGCAAACTGCCTTGCAGGTGACAACTTCCTGAATACATGGCACCACATGGTCGGCGTTTATACCGGGGGCGTCATGACAATCTATATCGATGGACAAGCCACTGCATCAGACAACTTCAATACAGGTCCGGTCTACGGCGCGATGGATTTCATTTTTGGCGGCTCAGGCGGAGCAGCTGCCCTCACGGGGTCACTTGACGAAGTGAAAATATACAATCGCGCGTTGTCAGCGGATGAAGTTACGTACCTCTATCAGCACTAAAAACGTCTCTATAGTTTTTTCGCAGGAACCAATCCCGGCAAGGGGTTGGTTCTTTTTTTTAGTGATTCAGGAAAGAAAGATCGTCCTGCGGATCATCGCTCGCAAGGTTGGCAACGGATATTCGGGATCTGCGAACGCAACCGAAAATCAGTGAGTCTGATCATTCAGACGTAAAAAGCATACAAACAGTAAATTCCATACCATACTTTGGAGGAATTGCAGTGTATATTGTGGTGAAGTTGAACGATTCATCATTTCAATACCGAGCGACAACATGAAAACGATCGTTTTATTGTCTTTTACGTTAGCCCTAACTCATTTTACCATGGCTCAGGAAAAGAAAATCATTTTCGTATGTCAGCATGGCGCGGCAAAGAGCGTCATCGCGGCGGCATACTTTAATAAGCTGGCGAAGGAACGAAACATCCCCTATGTCGCAGAATGCCGCGGGATAGAGCCAGACTCCACGGTATCCATGAGTGCGAGAGAAGGTCTGACCAGAGACCAGCTGCTCGATCCACGTGTGAAACCTCAGAGGCTATTGGCCGCTGACACCGTTAATGTCGATCGTATCATACTCTTCACGCCCCCATTACCTTCCGATACCGGCAGTTCCATCAAGACGGAGAATTGGTCGCAGGTCGAAAATGTAGATGCGGAGTATCCAAAAAGACGGGATGCCATTGTTAAAAAAATCAACGAGCTTTTGGATAAATTGGAAAAACAATAAATGCAATGGCTATGAAAAGAAATGAATTTCTGAAGAACAGCTTGATCCTCGGAGGCGCAAGCATTCTGCCTGCAAACAATGTATTTTCGCAAGCCCTGAAAGAAACAGGTATCGATAAGCTCACCGATGCCGATGGCAATTTCGCCCTTCAGCCGCTTCCCTATTCAGAAACATTTCTTGAACCATCCATGGACCAGGAAACCGTTCACCTTCACTATACCTTTCATCACGGCGATGCGGTAAAAGCCGCGAACAAAGATCTGTCGGAGATCAAAAACGCCCTCAATACAAACAATCTCGACACGGTAGACTACTGGACAAAAAAACTTTCCTTCCATTTATCGTCACACATCCTCCATACAATTTTCTGGACAAATCTAACGAACAAAAAAAGCGATCCGGGCGGGGAGCTGCTGAAGCAGATCGAAAGAGATTTCGGGTCCTATGACAAACTAAAGCTGCTCATCGCCAAAACTTCCAAGGGTGTTGACGGCAACGGATGGGGTATTCTGGGATATCAACCATACACGCAAAAGCTGACGGTTCTCCAATGTGAGAATCATGAGAAGCTAACACAGTGGGGTGTAATACCTGTGCTGGTAATTGACGTTTGGGAGCACTCATATTATCTGAAATACAGAAATCGGAGGGCGGAATTCGTCGATAACCTATTCCCTATCATTAATTGGGATAACGTTGCAGAGCGATTTAACGTGGCAAGAAAAATTGCCTGACGGCCTTCTTCCGCCACATTCGCTGCCGCTACGCATTTTTTAAAAATTTCAAAAAACACTGGCCCATCATTGATAATATTTCATTAAGCTCTGGTCGAATGAGCTTTTACTTCTATGGAGTTTGAACTTCATGTTCTATTTTCTATTATCGTATCTTAAACCTATGAACCTTTGAAAAAGGCGTTAGCGATATTAATGCTCATGGTATTCTGCTTTAATGTGGGCGGGTATTATATCGTATTCTGGGTCCTTCAACACCAAAACAAGGTCAAGATCGCTTCTATCATTGATTCCGGTTCTTATGTCGAGGAAGAAACGATAGAATTCAAAGTCCCGATGACCTTGCCTTACTCATCACCCTGGGATTTCGAACGCATAAGCGGAAGGTTTGAATACAATGGCGAATTTTACGAGCTCGTCAAGCAAAAATTGGAAAAGGACACACTTCATGTGGTCTGTCTGAAGAATCTTGACAAAAAGCGACTGGTGTCGACCATGAATGATTATGTGAAGTTGTCGAACGATCTCCCCGGCGCCGAACAAAAAGCCTATAACCTTCTGGGCAAGCTACTTAAAGAATACAAAACGGAGTCAAGAACAACTTTCATTGAAGCAACCTCATGGATACTTGCCGCGACGACAGCTGAATCTTTTTACCAGGCTAATTTTTCAACGTTTTCGAGGGATATCCCCCATCCACCACCAAAAGCATAGGAATTTCTTTTCTTTTCCGTGTCATTGATTGTTGATCGTGCCTTCATGCTCATCATGACCAATTCTATTACTCAATACATTATTCAATCATTACAAAACTGATTTTCTGCTTATGAAAAATCTATACATATTTCTCTTATATCTGATTTGCTGTGCCATCTCATTTGGAGCTTCGGCCCAGGGTTGCGTGGCAGTCCGTCAAATGGGCGGTGTTAACGCCCTGATGGGTGGTGGATACATACTTCCGAAAGGCGAGTTCACAACAGGCTTGAACTACAGATATTTTCACTCATGGAGACACTTTGTCGGCAAGGAAGAGCAAAAGCATCGTCAAACGACCGGCGGAGGCTTCGATGCGAATGGCGTTGAAAAAGGCAATGCAGTTAACATTTACTCCAATGCGATCGATATCAACTTCGCCTATGCCATCAGCGACAGACTACAGGTGAGTTTGGCCATTCCCTTCGTTCACAATGAGCGCTCACAGGTACTCAGAACAAAACAATCAGCTCCAGACCCGGTAACGGGTGAAAGAACAACCCTCGAAGGCATCCGCTATAGCGTATTCGCCCAGGGCCTTGGCGATATCCGTGCGACTGCGAGCTACTGGATCTTCGACCCTGCTGTCGCTGTCAACGGGAACCTGCAGGTTGGCCTTGGCATCAAATCCAATTCGGGCAGCACGACCAAAAAAGACAATGGTTTGTTCCTCACACCTTCATCAAGGCATGGCAACGTGGTATATGACTCATTGGTAACGATGGATCAGGCTATCCAGCCTGGCGATGGTGGCATCGGCTTCTCTGTCGAACTTAGTGGCTTCAGAAAAATTGTCGGTAGCCTCTATGGATTTGCCAACGGTTATTACCTGTTCAATCCGAGAGAGTCTAATGGCTCATTCAAATCTGCACCATCTGTTGTAAAGGATGCAGACGGAAACGTGCTTGCTACGATGTACGGCTACAACGTTTATGCGTCGCCCGACCAGTATTTCGCCAGAGCAGGCTTGTCATACTCACTCCTGAAACAGAAAAACCTCACCTTCTCGGCTGCAGGACGCTTCGAAGGAATTCCTGCCTACGATGCGCTGGGCGGACAAGTAGCCTATAGAAGACCTGGCTATGTGATCGCATTTGAGTCCGGTCTTTCTTATCGCCATGGAAATCATCTCATCGGATTGTTCATCCCCTATAACTTTGTCAAAAACAGAATACAGAGCGCTGCCGACATCGAGTCGCAGCGGATCCAAAACGAAGCCATCGCTAACGAAAGCGATAAAGTACACGTGCAGGGTGACGCTGCTTTCGCCGACTATTCCATCAACATCAGTTACACCTATCGCCTTGGAAAATTGCTCAACAAAAATGCATCAGGCTTCAAGACGAATCCGCTACCAGCAAGCACAAATTAACCTGACATCACAATCCAACGTCAAAAAAAACGTATGCTAGCTGGTTTGCCCGCTACTTATTAGAGATAATCCGATGTTTGCATAAAGGAGAGATCGTCACTCTCCTTTTTTTATGCCCCTTCAATAAGAAAGTCGTCTTTTTACAACGTTTT
>CBHTUB010000483.1:0-4248 GCA_966095595.1 uncultured Chryseosolibacter sp.
AGAGTCGATCTTTCCATTTCATGGTTTTAATGATGACTATGTTCAGGTAGAAGTCGTTCAAAATAATGTCTGTTCTTAAAACTTACATTACAAGACCTGCCTGGTGTTGCGACAGTGAATAAAATGTTCACAGGAAATGATTTTCTTGTGCCCGTACTAAGACCAATTTCTTTTCGGGGATGAACCTTGCCGCATACGGAATATTGTTTTTTGAGATCAGCATGTTGCTGGTGCAAGTGATACGCCTCTATGAGCAGCCAGGGGACGGGATGCAGGTACGATATCTTATCCTTCTCGTTATTTTGGTTTTGCACAATCTTTGCAAATTATTTCTGCCCTTCGAACAACTTTCTTTTCAGGAAGCGCAATCTGCGACAACGAAGACAATTACATTTTTGGTGACCGTGTACTTCGGTTATTTTTTCTATCGCGCGTTCGAGCTGAAGCACATCAGGTTTTTTGTGCCGAACCGGGCACTGCTCTCCATGCCACTGGTGTTTTTGTTTATTCTCCCTGAATTTGACGAACCTTTCAGAGCGGGCATTATGCCGTTTCTTTTTTCTTTTTGCGTTATATGGTGTGCATCCACGGTACTCATGCGGCAACTCAAAGATCCCGCCATTCGGAATACCGGTGTGGGAAAAGTGCATGTGGTTATCTCCGTTTATATCGCCTTGATCTGCTGGTCCGTTGTACCTTTTCTTTCGTTGGTGGGCGATTTTAAGTCCTGGGATTTTATTCTTGCGAATGTCGGGTTTATAGGCATGAATGTCGTTTACGTTAAGTCGTCGGTCTCCGAGATCCGAAAGACATATGCCGAAGTAGAGTTGCTAAGGCATAAAGTTCTTTTTATAAACAAACATGATGAGGCCTATTCCAGGTACAAACTTACCAGGAAGGAAATGGAGGTTGCCAACCTCATTATCGAAGGGCATGCGAGCAGAAGAATTGCGGACTCGATGCATATATCGCTGCACACGGTCAATAAGCATATTTCGAATATTTTCCGAAAGGTTAACGTCAACAGCAAGCGCGAGCTTATTCAGAAACTCGATACTAATCAAACACCCATATGAAAAAAACAATCACAAACCCATTTGTTATCCTATTGTTCATGCTTTGTGTTTCGTGCCAGAGTGAAATGCACGACTCGCAAAAAGGTGCTGCTGACCTTGTCTTCAACGCCGGCGTCGGTGAACCGATACCTGTCAGCACAGCGGCACGCTGGATTGAAAACTACAATAAGGAGGTTGCCGGCGCCCGTGACGCACAGATCTACACTGTAACACAATCGACGTTGCAAGCCATGATGGGGTCGACATCCGGCCTGGTTGGATTCGCCTTTCATCACGCACTTGATAACGCTGGCATGCACCATATTCTTATTATACCTATCGATAATACCATTGCGCTCTGGGGATCCCAATCGCAAAGGGTGTTGGTCGACGCGAATACCGACACAGAGGTCGACCTTAACACCGCGCAACGATGGGCAGACAATTACACAACAGCCTATCCCGGCGCCATACGTTACCATTTTTTTGGAGCTGATATTTTTCACGAGATCGTAGAAAACCCCGAGTTTCGAATTGAGGAAGCGCTCAGCGACGAACAAGTGCCACAGCTACTTTTGGTTGTGCAAAAGAGCGTTGAGAGCTCAAACAGCGGACGCACAGAGTTGGAAGAGCAGGTCTATGATGCATCGTTCAGATGTCCGGCTTGTTGTATGAATTAACGGTTGATTCATTTTAATATTAGTTGAAATGAATAGCTACTTTAACATTATTGCAGTCGCGTCCTGGTTTTCGACAGTCATTCCATTGGTAATATATCTGTCAGCACTAAGGCGCGTAAGTCGACCGATACACCTTCTTGCAGCGCTCATATTCGTTTCAGGGTTCTGTGATTTAATAGGTTTTATTTTATTTCAGCAGAATCTGTCGACCGCACTGGTGATCAATATCTATTTCATTGCTCAATTTTGCTTGTTGTCATACTATTATTATGAAACTTTTTTCCGGGATAAATATGAAATCATCCTCATCATCAGCATGATTCAATTTTTCGTCGCTTTTTTTGTCGTGACGTATTTTTATCAAACCCTGCGTGATGAGCATCAGAATTTGGCATGGTTTATCAGTAGCCTTACCATCATTACGTATGCAGTATTGCTGTCCAGAAAAATTCAGAGAGAACACAGGCCGATTTACACGGTGGGTCATTTTTGGATTAACAATGCGATTCTATTCTACATGAGTGCGAGCCTGTGGCTATTTGCTGTCACTTCTGACTCATTTATGGTGCGGGTCGGCGCGGACGTCAGCCAGTTCATCTGGAGTTTTTACGATGTAAACAATCTGATAAAAAATGTTTTGTTCGGAGTCGGAATTTATTACGCTTCCCAGACGCGTGTAACCGATCCTGCCTTATCAAAAATTGTTAAGGATCGGATAAGTAGTAAAATACTTGTTGATTGATGGGGGTGTACACCTTTCCTTACCGGCGCGCCGTTTTTACTGACTGATAGACATCTCGCAAGCGTGGCGCTGTGGCAGGGCTATGAAGCATTAGCAAGTTATTAGGTTTTCTAACGGTCCATAGAGAGGACGTTTGACAGCGCTATCGGAGATGCCGGAGCGCTGTTTTTTTTCTTGCACACTCATGCTATGTCAGATGGCGAGAATGTCCGATTTAAAAAAAACACTATAAGTAAAAAAACACTCACAGGTTAAGTACACAAATACGCACTGCTGCCTATTGAAATCACTATTACACAAAGATGATTTTTGTATCAGACCGATAAAGAAGGATGATATGAAAAAGAAGACACCTCTACGCAGGCATAACAAGGAGTACGCAATAGACGAACAGATCGAATACATCAAACGCCTCCGAAGAAAACGGAATTTGAATATTAAATATAGGATGATGGCTTCGATCGAACAGACACTGATCGCTGCCAAGTGGTTGGTATACTGTCAGACGATGCAGAAGGAACAGAAGTGAGAAATTACCAGGTAGTGGTTTATCAGGAAGACGGCTACTGGTAAGTGTGCGTTACCAGTAGCATTGAGATTGTATTAGAGGAGAGTCAGGCGGCAACACTGTTAGCCCTCTTTCCAACCCGTTGTCTTATAAAATGATCAACCGAGTACACCCCTCCGCCGTTTAACAAAGGCACCAGCGCAAGTGCGATTGCCAGTATGTGATATTCATAACCTTCGCCGGCCTGTGCGCCGAACCAGTTGATAAAAAATCCATATTGAAAATGTACAATGATGATTGCGCCAAGCATGATAGCGATCAATACGCCCGATAGAAAGCGCGTGAAGAGCCCGGCGATCAGGACAAGCATTCCAATCGATTCGGTGAGAATGATCAAAAGCGCGAGAAGATAGGGTAGCCCCATAGTTTCCGTAAAGAAGTTCATTGTAGCTTCGAAACCGAAGCCGTTGAACCACCCGAGAAGTTTTTGAGCGCCATGGCCGGCGATCACCACGCCAATAAGGACTCTCACTGCAAGTAAAGTTATTTCCGATATTTTTGAAGAGTTCATAATGCGATTTGTTTTTGATTAACCAATAATGACTAAGCGCCGTAGAAGAATTGCTCGTGTATGATCTTTCCATCCTTCCAGGTCTGTACCGACACCTGAGTGTAGTTTTTTATACCCCACTCCCTATGGGTATAGTCATAGCTCCAGATCACAAATGATTTATTCTCGCCCACTGCCGTCCCATGCACGGAAGCACTGCGGAATTCAGAGATGTTGTTGAGGAATTCAACTTCGCGGTCGCGATTTGCTTTTTTGCCGACAACCGGGGTATTGCCGTTTTCCTGCATGGCAACATCGTCGTGGTAATACTTGTCGAACGCATCAAGTAGTTTTCCGTTCAAAACAAGTTCGTTGAGATCTTTAAGCGAATTTTCGATTACTGTGCGAGTCATAGCGGATTTGTATTTGATTTCAATACAAAAATCAGCCACCTGAGCCGCCTGCGAAATCACGTCCGGTAAGTAATTCCATTAACATTTGTTAACGCCGGAGTGTCAGCGCGAGTGACCTGCTACGTTCCTCCAAATAAACGAACCACCCAAAACGGCCGCAGGTTTACTGAGACACAACCTGGAATTCGAATCCTGAATCTGAAATCTGAAATTATCAGTGTCCGGTAAAAGTTTAGAACATTACCGATATCGCAGGGTCATGATTTATGATTGCTGATTAACCCCGCCTGCCGGACGGGC
>CBHTUB010000484.1:0-4238 GCA_966095595.1 uncultured Chryseosolibacter sp.
ACATATCCTCGATCTGGTAGGCGCCACCAAACTCATCCCCGGGCCGAACTCTACAGAGATGGCGATGCATTGCGGCCATGAACAGGGAGGATGGAAGGGACTGGTCAATGCCGGACTTTGCTTCATATGCCCTGCCGTGATCATCACAGGGATACTCGCCTGGGCATATGCGGCGTACGGTACGCTGCCCGACGTTTATCCGTTTATTTACGGTATCAAGCCTGCCATCATCGCCGTGATCGCCGCGTTAATGCAAAGGCTCGCCCGCAACGCATTGAAAAATTTCTGGCTGGGAGTGATCGGGGTGGGCTGTGCAGTGCTCGTGCTGCTCGGCGCAAGCGAGATCGCTGTCCTGTTTGGAGCGGGACTTGTTGGAATTCTGTATCAGTCCATCATGGGCAGAAAGCATACACTTTCCCTTGCGCCGTTTGCTGCAACTATCTTTTCAGCGCCTATCTCATCTTTGTCAAATCTGAAGGTCTTTTTGATCTTTCTGAAGATCGGAGCGATCCTCTATGGCAGCGGATATGTGTTGTTTGCCTTTTTGGAAGATGAGCTTGTCTCGAATGGTGTATTGACGAAGCAACAACTGATCGATGCCATCGCCGTTGGCCAATTCACACCCGGGCCGGTATTTTCTTCAGCGACTTTTATCGGGTGGCAACTCAATGGTCTTCAGGGGGCATTGGCTGCCACCGCCGGGATTTTTTTGCCTTCATTTTTATTTGTCGCCCTGCTTAACCCCCTGATACCAAGGCTTCGCCGGTCCAGGATCATGGCATCATTCCTCGATTGCGTGAATGTTGCCTCGATCGCGATCATGCTGGCCGTCATTTTCGAGCTTGGCAGGGAGGTGATAAACGATTGGAGAACGGTATTGATCACGCTGATCAGCTTTGTCGTTACCTTTTTCTTCAAAAATCTGAATACGGCATGGATAATCGCTGGCGGCGCGCTGGGGGGTTATGCGCTCTGGGCTGCAAGTCAGGCCTGAACCCCATCAAAAAAAAACGCCAGTTTCATTTAATTATTTTTTCTGCTGACATAACGTTGACAGGCCCCGAAAACACCTTTGTCAAAACAATTGACATTATGACTACGACAGAAACAATGACCACACAAGAAGTTGCCAACCGTTTTGACGAATTGGCACAGCAAGGGAACTGGCACCAGATCCTGGACGAGCTATTTAGTGCCGACGCCAAAAGTATCGAACCGGAAGGGGCTCCGGGATTAAAATCTGTAACCGGACTCGACCAGATCAGACAAAAGGGCAAAGAGTGGGAACAGATGATCGAGGAGACTCACGGCGGATACTGCAGCAAATCACTCGTTGCGGGAAACTATTTCACCTGCGCAATGGGAGTTGAGGCCACATTCAAGGGCCGGGGCCGTCAGAAACTCGACGAAATAGCCTTGTATAAAGTTGAAAACGGAAAGATCGTCAGCGAACAATTCTTCTTTTAACCGATAGAATAGTCGGGTTTAAACGGCTGCCTTAAAAGCGATAGCACAACGTTTCTATCTTTTCTCCGTCGCATAAAGAGCCGCAGAAAGCTTCACACGGCAGAGTAAATGAATTCGATTTGTTGTGATCTTTTGAGGCAGCCACTCCGATTCTACTGAACCTCTCCTTCTAATTCCCTGTTGCTGTGATAGATCTATCCCTATGCATCTATCACTCCACTGTTTCTTTTTACTTTTTTCAGTAATGTGATTGCTCAGGACACGGGCAACGTTGATGTCGCAATGTCAGGGCCCCGGGTAACCTCTGCATACATGGGACAGAACAGGAACGCATTATCCGGCTACGCTTATTATAAAGGGTTCTTCAATTGAAATTAATTCGGTATTTTCAGTACCTCTTGAGGATCACAATATTGCCATCCCCAAAGTCATGCAGCAAAAAATTGCCGGAACCGTTCATGTCGAATTAAAAGCAAAGGTGTAAAGCGATGATTGGAGGCATTCGCATTTTATCCGCCATACTTTTTTCAGTGCACTTAACTTCCGTTTTTTCACAAAGTCCCTACTTCAGAAAACATACTCTTCCCCTCGAGTTTAAAAATGCCGAAGTGCATTGCATGCTCCAGGATAAGAACAATTTCATCTGGCTTGGCACATCACATGGTCTGGTACGTTATAACGGAACTGCCTACAAGCACTTCCTTCACTTCCCGAACGAGTCCAATGAAGTGTCGGCTCTTTTCGAAGATTCAAGGGGAATCATCTGGGTCGGCTATCAGGACGGGAAGATCAGCACGCTGTCGAACGGGGTGTTTACACGTCCCGCACCCGGCACAAACAGGATAAAGGAGCGAATCACCGGCTTCGCGGAAGACAAGAACTCTCAAATCTGGATCTCAACATACGGACAGGGACTGTTCTCCGCAACGAGTTCACCGTTCGATTCATTGACCGTAGATAATGGCCTTTCCGATAATTTCATCTATGCCATGGCATCTGATGGCGACGGAAAGATCTTGATTGGAACGGATGTAGGAGTATCGATCGTCGATCCCTCCCCGAAAAACGACATCACGAAGATCCAATCCTCGTCGGGCCTTCGCGACGATATCATTACGGCGATTGCCGTTGACGAGGGAAATGTATGGCTTGGAAGCGAATCAGGCGGTATTGCAAAACTATCAGGTGGGCAAGTAACCTCTCCGTTGGATAAGTGGGAATACGGACGCGTGACGGCTATTCTGCCTTTGGGGGATATCATTTGGGTCGGCACAGCGACGCATGGAGTCATCGAGGTAGACCTGAGCCTCCATCACGTTCATCCCATAGTTTCCAAAGGACTGCCAAAAAAAGTAACGGACCTCATTCAGGATAACGAAGGAAATGTCTGGATCTGTAGCGGCACGGGTGCATTTCACTCGAGCAATATGACGTTCTCTTTTATGGAGGCAGCGGGTGGTTCGAACAACGGCATCCATTCAATTCTATACAGTAAAGACGATGTTATCTGGTTTAGCACCAGCAGTGGCGTATTCACGCGGCGGCTTTCGAATGAAAATGAGCCGACGTTGCTTTCCCATCCAATTCTGCGAGGCGTTCAGATCATAACCCTCGCCGAAGATGACGCGGGAAAGATCTGGATGGGCAGCTTTGACAAGGGAGTGTTTGTTTTCGACCCGGCCAGTTCATCTCTCAGGCAATTTACAGAGGCTGACGGCCTCATCAACAACAATGTCTTGTCCATTGCCTGCTCGCGCGGCAGCCTGTGGTTTGCAACACTTGGCGGTGTTTCCGAATACCGGTTGAATGGCAAATCGGGCCAGCCGAAGTTCAGAAACTACACATCGGAAAACGGACTGGGCAGCAACTACATTTATAAAGTGTTCATCGACTCTAAAGACCGCGTATGGTTTGCCACTGATGGAAAGGGAATCACCATGCTGGAAAATGGGAAGTTCAAAAACTATTCACTCAACGAAGGGCTGAAGAGCAACATCATCTATTCGGTGACAGAAGACGCTTCGGGGCAGATCTGGATAAGCACCGCGAATGCGGGAATTTTTCGTTGGAATGGCGAACAATTTCAAGCGTTCGTTCCCCACAACGGGCTCCGCGATCTTTCGATCTCATCGATCATCGGAGATAAAAACAACAATCTCGTCATCGTCAGTAAAAATGGAATCGACGTCCTGGATCCCAAAACCGGTACGGTATTTTATCACGGCGACGAGTTCGGTATCTCGGAGATCGATCCCAACCTGAACGCATTCAGTATCGACAGACAGGGTAACATCTGGATTGGAACACAGAGTGGCATCATCAGGTACAACACGACGATCAAGCCCATGAAAAAATGGCCAGCTACGGCAATCAATGAAGTTCAATTGTTCCTGAGCGCGACAGACACTACAAATAAAGAACTAGCACACGACGAGAACCATGTTTCGTTCGATTATTACGGTTTTTGGTATCACAATCCTGCAGAAGTATCCTATAGGTTGAAGCTGGAGGGATATGACATGGAGTGGATATATTCGAAAAATCATTTCATCACTTATCCCAACCTTCCGCCGGGTGACTACACATTTATAGTTCAATCATCAGCAACCAATCACTTTGAAGGAGCGGTCCAAAAAACCTTTCACTTCACCATATCACCACCCTTTTACGGCACCTGGTGGTTCTATGGTCTTTGCCTGACCACCGCGTTCGGGCTTACGTACTGGTATGTCCGCAGACGGGAAGCGAATCTCAAGGCCCGCGAGCGCCTG
>CBHTUB010000485.1:0-4222 GCA_966095595.1 uncultured Chryseosolibacter sp.
AGCAGAATCAGCAGAAGATCGCCGGTCTTCAGATGCGATACCAGGAACTGATCAAAAAAGAGCAAACCGCCGCGATGAACGAGATCGCAGCGTGGCTGGAAGCCAGCCCTCCATCGGTCGGAGTCATCCACCTGCTGCAGACCAATACCATTGACAAGGACAAATACTTTGGAACATATCTGAAAGTCGCCGAAAAGCTGAAGAAAGAGTGGGCGGGCTACGGCATTGCTAAAAGTTTTCTGGAGAATGTGGAACGGATGAAGGCGACAGCCATCGGCCAGCCTGCTCCCGATATCGTGTTGCCTGACACGAATGGCAACATCGTAAAGCTTTCATCACTGCGTGGAAAATATGTGCTGGTGGATTTTTGGGCGAAATGGTGCGGGCCTTGCCGCCAGGAAAACCCGAACGTTGTGCGGGTTTTCAACAAGTATAAGAATAAGGGCTTTACAGTGTTTGGTGTCTCGCTTGATCGCAGGAAAGAAGACTGGCTCCAGGCGATTGAACAGGATGGCCTTACATGGACTCATGTGTCGGACTTGAAATACTGGCAATCTGAAGCCGCGAAGCTTTACAATATCAACTCCATTCCTTTTTCGGTCCTTGTTGATCCCAACGGAATCATTATCGACAAAAACCTGAGAGGAGCCGACCTCGAGAAACGCCTTGCCGAGGTTATCGACAAAGTGAAGTAACCAAACTGTTACGGGAGGCGCAGGCCTCTGACGCGTTCTTCAACATACCTCTTATAGACTTTACCGATCTTCATTTCCTTTCGGTTAATGATCAGACTATCTCCATTCGTGCCTGAGATGTGTTTAACGTTAACAATTTGAGATCTGCTGATGCGGATGAAATCGTACCTGGGAAGGGTATCTTCAGCCTGCTTCAAGGTAAGCCGTGCGATGTAGACCTTCTTTTCGGTGAAGACCTTAATATAATTTTCAAGGCTTTCAAGGTAGATGATCTCACCAACGGGTATCACAACTTTTTCGCCATCGCTTGAAAATGCGAAATGAGTCAATGTCTCCCTGCTGCCGGACTCCATGACAGATCGGTCTGGTTCCGAAACCGTTTCGGCTTTCCGAAAATGACGGAACATGACCCAAACTCCGAGCCCGGTGAGTGTATACAGCCAGAAACTCAGGATATGAGGTAATGTATAGTCGATATGGAATTTTTCCGTGACGATGATGTGCATATTCACGGAAAACGCAATCATGACCAGGCCGGTCCACAGGAAGTATTTAGCTCTATGTCCCTTCAGGAAAAGATTATCGAACAGGACGCGGTTGTGAAAAACGATCCATCCGTAAAGCAGCAGTAAAAAGAAATAGGGAAGTGGTTTGTCCATGCCGCTGCGTTTGTGGAAGCTGGACCAGTCCGAAACAAAATGTATGAAGACCAGTCCCGCGAAACCCAACAGGTTCCGGATCCAGACATTTTGCTGCATCTTTTGGAAGATCATTGCACGAAGATAAAGTAAATCGACGTTCAGGTGGCTGTGACGAAGCGCTTTGGTCACCCGCGAAGGCTTCCGGTCAGCAAATTCGCGGATGTCAGCATGGGATCTCCGTTGTTTGAGAAAAAATCACGGCGACTATGATCCATCAGATCAATATTATTTTTCATGTCACAGCGGGCACTATAGCAATGGTACTGGGCGCTATTTTGATCGTTGGAAGAAAAGGCGATTGCACCCACCGAACGTGGGGAATACATTATTCGAGGTTGTTGGTGGTGGTAGTAGGCACGGGCTTTCTGGGGTGGCTGTTCTTGCTGACCGTTCTCGCCGGCTACAATACCTGGAGCGGCTACAATGTTGTTCGAAGAAAGGAGGCCAGGGCCGGACGATCGGAATTGTTGATCACGTCATCAGCGTTGGCAACCGGGATAACCTATATGATCTGGCTGATGACTTCGGATGCGGTTTGGGCTCCGGCCGTGATCTATTCGACAGTATCCGCATTGGCTCTGGTGACCATTTACGATCTGATAAAGGGTGTTTTTCTTCACAGGAAATTAACGGGGTGGTGGCTCTATGAGCATATCTATAAAATGATCTCGTCTCTTTCAGCGTTGTTGTCAGCTTTCGCAGGAACCGTGCTTCCGTCTTATAAACCATGGAGCCAGATCGGCCCGGGCGTATTGTGTATCATGGTGATTGTTTATTTTATCGGGAGGGAAGCGATCAAAAGAAAGAAAACGATCGCCATATAGAATTGTATCTCACTCCCGACCTCTAAATCGATTGGCGAGATGATAAGCAGGAGGGAAAAGAGTGCATGATCAGAGCCTCTGACCATGCACTCTTCATGATAATCCTATCGCTTGAAGGAGACCGGTAAGACCATTTTGGTTCGTACAGTTTCCCCTTTCGTTCTACCTGGCTTCCATTTAGGGAATGAATTGACAACCCGCAGGGCCTCGGCGTCGGCTTCAGGATCGAACGGTCTCATGACCTGCACGTCGGAGAGGGCGCCATCCTTTTCGACGATAAACGACACGTACGTTGTGCCGTTGTTCGTCAGTGTCGAGGGCATTTTCATGTTGTCCTGCATGAACTCTACGAGTTTTTCGAAGCCTCCTTTGTATTCAGGCATTTCGTCCACGACGCTAAATACCTGGTCGGGATCGATCTGTGACTTGAATTCCAGTAGTTCAAAGACCCTATCCTTGCCGTCAACGGTAACTGTGAAAGTTTCGCTGGAGACAGGTTGTCCGTAATCGGCTTCCAGCGTCTTCATTGCAGCATCTTTCTTCGAATCGTTTTCCACCAGGAAGGTTGCGCCGGCGTGGCTGATCCTGAAAGCTTCGAATCTGGAAATTGCTTCCTGCGGGACATCTTTATCCGTCTTAGCGTCGGGTTTCGACTGGTCTTCGCATGCTACCATAATGCCGACAGCGGACGCAACGATGAAAGTAAGCGCTACTTTCCAACGACTTATATTATGCTTGATTGTTCTGATCATTTGGATTCTTTTTAATGTTAATGATTGATGAAAACAACTGGCGACTTTAATCCCGGATGACTCCAGGGCAACCTTCGCCATGAGGCTGCAATAATGGTCAACATCCGATCTTCCGACAGAGCGCGCATCTGCCTCGAATTCGTGTAGCTGAACCAAAATATTTTTATAAACTCTTATCAATGGGTTAAACCAGAAGAGAACTTTGAGGAGGTCGATGAGAATAATATCGAAGGAGTGTAGCCTGTCTGCGTGTGCTTTTTCATGTCTCATGATCTGCTCACGTTCTTCGTGAGAGAGTGCGTTCAATTTGCCAACGACGATAAAGTTGAAAAATGAGAACGTCACGCCTTCCTGATCCACGTCGATGATCCGATAACGTTCGTGCCTTCTGGCCGGTTTTCTGATGATCGAAAGCAGCCTGATGATTTGATATATGAACAGGCCTGCGAAAATAACGACGCCTGCCCAATAGAGATTGGTCAGCATCCCAGCAATGCCGAACGCGCCGGAGCTTTCGTGTGGAGCGGCTTCGACTCTGCCAATTATTACCTCGGGAAGCCAAATGGTAAGTATGTCGTGATTGATCGCCGGAAGCGGGCTGGCAGCGGTCACCTCGATATTCAATGCCGGAAGCACCATCGACAATATTGCTCCGGAGACCATCAATATCCTGATGAAGCTGAAGGAAGTTTCTTTCCTCAGAAATAAATGATAGAGCAGTATGAATGCCGCCAGAATGATGGAAGATTCGAAGCAGAATTGAATGAAGTCTCTCATGGTTTTTTGTTTTTCAGTTCACCCAACAACTTTTCAATATCCTTCGTGTTGAGATTATTCTCTTTTGCAAAAAAGGAAACAAGGTTTTCGAAAGAACCATTGAAGTATCCCTTGATAAGATTGTTGAGCGAGAATTTTGTGTATTTCTCTCTTGTGATCAGCGGATAATACTCATGGGTTTTCCCATATGCCTTGTGACCCACAAAACCTTTTGTCTCGAGTATCCTTACAATAGTGGAAACTGTATTGTAGGCGGGTTTGGGTTCGGGCATCTGTTCTATAATGTCCTTCACGAAGCCCTGTCCCAATGCCCAAAGTATTTGCATGACCTGATCCTCTGCCCTGGTCAGCTCTTTAAGATCTTTCATTCACTATGTATTTAGGTATAAAACTAAAGTCTTAGTTATACAAAGTCAAGTGTAAAGGCAGTTTTTTTTTAGCCAATTTTGTGAGGGATTAACCCTAAAATGAGT
>CBHTUB010000486.1:0-4210 GCA_966095595.1 uncultured Chryseosolibacter sp.
TAGTTAGTGCCATACCAGACATCAAGTCAACAGCCCGACCGGCGACAACACCACACGACCTTGCTACCATCGACGTAGCCGTGTTGAAGGGAGAATTTGGCGTTGCAGAAAATGGCGCCGTCTGGATAACAGACCGAAACATGATAGACCGGGCATTGCCTTTTATATGCGAAAATCTCGTGCTGGTCATAGAGAAACAAAACATTGTTCCTACACTCCATGAAGCCTATGACCTGATAGGTTCGTCAACATTCGAATATGGAACCTTCATCGCCGGTCCATCCAAAACCGCAGACATAGAACAATCGCTCGTCCTCGGCGCACACGGTCCTAAAACGCTGACGGTTTTCGTGATGGAAAACTGACGGCATCGTCGGCATGATTACCGCATGACAGCTTGCAGGTCGGTCAGGACTATTTTTTTGCTGCGATCAATACTGCCTTTTTATGCTCTCAGAATATCACACGTTGTTCGTTATGGTCTTCTGAATTGCGTCGACGGATTCCCTCGCCCGATCGGAACTTATGCGAGAATAAAATCCGTCGTGATCGCGAAACATATCAAATCAGCACTTATTTTTAATTAATGTTTTCTTTAAAAGACAAGACTGCGATCATCACCGGTGCTTCCGGCGTTCTCGGTAGTGCCATGGCCAAAGGGCTTGCAGACGCCGGTGCAAATGTTGTGCTCGTTGCAAGACGTAAAGAGGAGCTTGCCAGGCTTGCCGAAACGATCAGCAAAAGCGGAGGCAACGCGATGTTTCACGAGGCCGACGTGCTGAATGAAAAGCAACTGCTCGACGCGCGAAAAGCTGCACTCGATAGATTCGGACGTATCGACATCATTGTAAACGCGGCAGGCGGAAATCAACCCGGCGCGGTGATACCGCCACAAAAATCGTTTTTCGATCTCGATATGAATGCATTTACCAATGTGGTTTCGCTCAACCTTCAGGGCACTGTACTCCCGACACAGATATTTGCCGAGCCCTTCAGGGAGCAACGCACGGGTGTTGTGATCAACATATCGTCGATGGCAGCATTTCGTCCCTTGACAAGAGTGATCGGTTACAGCGCAGCAAAAGCGGCGATCTCCAATTTCACTCAGTGGCTTGCCGTAGAGTTTGCAAAAAAATATGGTGATGGCATCCGCGTAAACGCCATCGCGCCAGGATTTTTTCTCACCGAGCAAAACAAAACGTTACTTACCAACCCCGACGGAACGTTAACCGAAAGAGGTAATATGATCATCGAACGGACACCGTTTGGTCGCTTCGGGAAACCGGACGAGTTGAATGGCACACTCGTGTGGCTTTGCTCCGATGCCTCAAAATTTGTCACGGGCACTGTGATCCCTGTAGATGGAGGATTTAACGCAGCTGCATTATGAAGCTTGAACAAACGTGGCGGTGGTTCGGGCCGGCCGATCCCATTCCCCTCAAACACATCCGACAGGCAGGCGCGACAGGTATCGTCACGGCGTTACATCACGTTCCGAATGGAGAGGTTTGGTCAGCAGACGAGATCAGGAAACGCAAACAGGAAATCGAGAAAGAAAACCTGAGGTGGAGCGTTGTTGAAAGTGTGCCTGTGCATGAACATATCAAAAGGCAAACATCGGGCTATAAACAATACATCGCCAACTATAAGGAAAACATCCGAAACCTCGCGAAGGAAGGCATCGATACGGTATGCTACAATTTTATGCCGATCCTCGACTGGACGCGCACCGATCTGGATTTTCCATTAGCAGACGGGTCCACGGCACTTCGTTTCGACGCAATTGAATTCGCAGCGTTCGATCTGTTTATTCTGGGCAGGGAAAAGGCAAAGTCTGAATACTCACCTGAGATGATCGAAAAAGCGAGACGCAAAGCGAAATCCCTCTCGGAAGAACAAAAGGAAAAATTACAAAGGAATATTCTCGCAGGTCTGCCAGGCGCCGAAGAAGGTTATACACTCGAGGAATTCAACGGAGCATTGGCAGAATACAGGAGCATAGATGACGCAGCGTTGCGAAGACACCTGTATGAATTCATCAACGAGGTCGCTCCGGTGGCACAATCCGTTGGTGTCCGGCTAACGATCCACCCCGACGATCCCCCCTACTCTATTTTTGGTCTTCCACGGGTTGTGAGCACTGAAAAAGACCTGAACATGCTGCTCGATTCCTGTAACGTTCCTGCCAACGGACTTTGCTATTGCACAGGCTCCCTCGGCGTTCGTCCTGACAACGATCTCCCGGGCATCGTCGAAAGACTTGGAAGTCGTATCTACTTCGTACACCTCCGCAGCACAAAACGTGATGAGGAAGGAAGCTTCTTCGAAGCGGATCACCTCGACGGCGACGTCGATATGCCGGCAGTGATGAGAAGGCTCATTCTCGAAAATAGGAAACGAAGCAGACCCATACCGTTCCGCCCGGACCACGGCCACAAAATGCTTGACGACCTTTCCAAAAAAACCAATCCTGGTTATTCTGCGATTGGCAGACTGAGGGGTTTGGCCGAGCTACGCGGCCTGGAGTTGGGGCTAGATCATATCTTGAAATAAAACGGAGTAAGCCAATGCCCTGGCTTTAGAGATTTTTCAGGCATTTTTTTTAAAACTCGACTCGTCGCGCAGACTGAGGACGGACATTGTCTTTGGCAATGTCCGAACCTATCGCTATTGAAAGTTCGATAAGTTTTTTAAGTGTGTAATTGAACTCCCCTGAGCACCGAGAAACAGAACGTGCAATGTCATTTCCCGGTCTTCACAGCAACCGGCCCGGTGCCTTCGTGGGTCGGCTTTACCATCTTAATTGTTCCATCAGGATCGAATTCCATTTTATCAATACACGTCTCCCGATTGTATCCCGCATCCCCTCCCATGTTTATTCCCTGCGGATAATTGAAACGATGATAGACTAGATACCACTCATCCTTGCCGGGAACCTGGATCGTCGAGTTATGTCCCGTGCCATAGATCCGCGTTGCCTCATCCTTAACGATCACAAGATTATCCACGGGTATTGAGATCTTCTCCAATGGCGACCTCGTTGTTCCGTAACGCACCCGGTAGTTGGGATCACGCGTGTCATTCTGAGACCAGGTAAAGTAATATGTCCCGTTCCTGTAAAACACGTGGGTTCCCTCGGTATACGGTGATTCAGGAGTCAGCTCTTTGATCGTTTCGGTCTTTAACGAGACCATGTCATCATTCAACTCTGCTCCGGCCATGTATCCATTGCCCCAATACAGATAATATTTACCGCTCCGGGGATCCCTAAAAACATCGGGGTCGATCGCTTGTCCGTTCCTGGAAAAACCATCAGGGCGTTTATCGATCAGCGGACGACCTGTATCAACAAATGGTCCTGTCGGACTATCGCTGACCGCGACACCAATTTTCGCTTCCGCACAGTAATAGAAAAAGTATTTATACTGATCACCTATTTTCTTCTCGGCAATACAAGGTGCCCACGCCCTGCTTTTAGCCCATGCAACATCTTTCGGGAGGTCGAGTATCACACCTTCGTCTTTCCAGCTCACGAGGTCGCTCGAAGAGAACGCCTTGAAATACGTTCCCTGCCAATCGCGAAATCCGTCACTGGTCGGATACATATAGAATTTTTGCATCTTCTCAGAGTAAAAAATATCGGGATCGGCATACAGACCTGTCAGCACAGGATTATGATCTTCCTTCGCTACCACAGAATAAGACCGGGATCCGCGACCGTCGATCGTAACGACGCATTGAACCGGTTTCTTGAAATTCTTCGACTCAGCGACGACCGATATACCGGGATACGTAACGAAACCCGGGTCGAATGACTTCAGATCGGTTCCTGGCCTCACAGGTATCGTCAGCACCGTTCCCGTCGTGTCAAGGGCAACGTTGATCTTCTTTACAGCGTCGGAAGTGACGTCGGTAATGATATCGTCATGGCTCATCCACTGTCTGGCCAGCCTGCCTGCTTCTTCGGATGTGATCGGAACTATTGCTCCGTGGCGCGGATGAAAGTTCATCGTTACGTCCCCATCGATCACTTTAAAATTCTTAAGGTCCGTGGTCTTCGTAAACTGGTAACGTCCACTGGTGTACATGTCATACATCAGAATATATCCGCTGCCATCATTCAGCCTGAACGTTCCGGCGCCTTCGACGGGCCGTTGAGTCTGCTGAACGTAGTCCTGACTTTGCATGACGTATCCCGATGTAAGCTTAT
>CBHTUB010000487.1:0-4194 GCA_966095595.1 uncultured Chryseosolibacter sp.
ATGCCCATTTCGATGTCTGACCTGTAATGAATGCCTCCATACAATCGCGATAATGACGCTTCCTGGGCCTGGGCGTTAAACGACTCTGCCCCTTCCGGGAACAGGTAGGATAACACCACTGATGCGGCTCCCGAGAACGTAGAGTGGCCCGATGTGTATGACGGAAAGTTGGGAAGTCCCGTGCAAGTTTTGATCGAAGGATCGGCCTGCGACGGACGCGGGTTGAAATAAAAGAATTTTGTATTCCAGCATGCAACGGCTGCATCGTGCATGGTCATATTCAACAGTGCGTAGGCGCGTGCTGCCCTTACTTCGCTGAAGTTGGCATTGTAAATATATTCGGTGGCAATGTCGTTCCAATGGCCCGGAGGCGTATAGGTTCCTGCTCCATCAGCCCACTTGTGCACGATCGCGAGACGCTCGCGCGTAAGGTTATCGGCATAGTGCTTAACTTCGGCAACCTCATCGGCAAAGTCTTCTCCGGAAGTCGACGGAGGGGCTACCGGTCTTTCTGCTACGATGTCATCCGGAGTCATGTTCCAGGCTTTTACATTTCCGAAGAGCGGAAGCATCGGAGGACGTGCAGGTGATTCCTGGCTCACCCATGGCACCTCGCCACGCGCGACACAATCGTCATGTAATTTCTGCCAGTCGGCTTTTGTTCCGACTGCGAACTTCATCCCGTCCGTAGAGGCGCGGGCCATCATCTGAGCTGCCACCGCTTTGCCTAACGCCAGGCCTGCACTGATGTCACTCGACGTCGCGCGACCCGACCAGAGCGCAGCGTTGCGCTGTTCGGTAGCTTTTTTTGTGATCTCGTCAACAGCTGCAGGGAATAAAGCCTTCAACATGTCAACCGCAACTCCTGACATCACGGCGTCTTCAGACGGGTATGCAGGCAGATCGGTTTCCGGCATCAGGCTCAGGACATCACCGTCTACTTTATAGGGTGACGGACGATTGTAGAGATATTTATAGTACCAGGCACTCTTCAGCCCTTCATACAATCCAACACTGACATAGCTGTAGGCTCGTGCTGAGTATGGGGGATTTGCAAATGGGAAAGCCGGATCCGCGAAAGGATTCTCTGAATCAGGGATGGGATACAAACCCCATGCATCGGGAGCTGGCGGAAGGCTGTATCTTGCGACAAGCTCGCGCATGATCTGGTTCCAGCGGATCACGCCGCCTGCACTCCAGTACTCTATAATATTTCTCTTGTTATCATCGAGTCTCGTCTGCTGGTCCTTCAATGCGGTCAACTCTGCCTTATAGGCATCCGATGTTACATCGGTTGGCGCGACCACA
This sequence comes from uncultured Chryseosolibacter sp., assembly GCA_966095595.1. GTDB lineage: Bacteria > Bacteroidota > Bacteroidia > Cytophagales > Cyclobacteriaceae > Chryseosolibacter. The sequence goes on from CBHTUB010000487.1 coordinate 1,309, forward strand.
GCGATCTGTGAAGGAGCATTGAGAACGATCATGTCCCACGTGCCTGCATCGGCATCCACGTTTGCAGGCGTAGCCGGCTTAAAGTCTTCAGAGACCTCGATCTGCTTGTCACAGCTTGTGAACAGCGACATTGCAACCGTCAAAAGAGAAAGCGACGTATATTTTATAAATGATAGTTTCATGATATTACTGTTCTTTAACACCGAAATGAATTGTATAGAGTACTCCTGCCATGTAGGTTCTTGAAAGGCCGACATTACGTCCGGCAACTGTCTGCATTACGCTGCCCCGAACGGCAAGTCCGTGCAATTGCTTGATGTAGTACATCCCGAGCAATCCCACTTTGGAAAAATTCATCCGGTTGGAGACGAATGGCATATCCTGTCTGCGGATATCGCTGCCTCCGAGGGTGTTTTGCTGCATATAGGAAAGGTCTACCTGCAAGCCGTTCTTCAGGTAGCCAAAGTTGAACGTGTAATCAAAAACATTCGGCATCTCGACCTCATTGGTCATGAACAGCTGACCTTTGGTGTAATAAGCGGACCTGTCGAGGGTTGTGTTGCTGCGCCATGTATAGGCAGACGATCCGTTCACATAGAACTTCCCGAGGAACTTGTAATTCGCAGTAGCACGCCATGACAGGTTTGTGGTACCGGCGCCAAGCGACATGGGATAAAAGTCCGGTGTATAATCCGTCAACGGCGTAGACACACTCAATGCTCCGAAGGCCTTTAAAGTGCTCTTCGCAAAATCCTTTGCAAAAAAGTTGTACTTCACTGACAGGGTGAGATCCTGAATGCCTTTCAATCCGGCCAGTGTTCCCTGATCTGCCTTTGTTTTAACATACGGTACCATGGCAATAACGTTGATCTTGTCGGTGATACCATACGCTCCTACCCACATCAGGCTTTGCGTCGTCAGCGTCCCGATGTTTCCATTTTCTCTTTTGAGAGAACCTTCCCAGTACTCGGTCCATTTGTCGTTGGTGTACATGAACCCTGTACATAAATCTCCTTTCGGCATCATAAGGCCGTCGGTAATGGTCTGGCCGAACACACTGGTCGGCAGAACGAAGCAAAGAATTCGTAAAAATCTAATCATGTATAAAAGTTTGATGGGTGAACTTTTTCAGATCATCAAAAGGACCGAGGCATCACACTATGATGCGGCACGAACTGAAACAACTCAATAAGTTGATCAGCGAGACATTTCGCCCTTTGAGGACTGTAATTTGAGATTAAGCCCGTTCGGGCGGATGCACGATGTCAGCGAAATAAAAAGAGCATAATGCTGACGTGCTTATGGGAGCTGAAAGCCGCGAGCTCCAGCCTGAAGATTGATGATCGATGGCAAATACAGGTTTGAAATAGTCCTTCAAAAATGAAAGCGAGATTTTTCCGTCTTTGGACTCGCCCGATTGGTTACCGAGGGTCTTCACGTAGTCCTTGAGCGCCTGGTGGATCCTTTTGCTTTCCACGTCCCTCACACATACGATATGCAACGTATCACCGGAATATTTCTGCTTTACGAGGCGATAGGTCTCACCATTATAATTGAACTCGCCATCCACTCTCTGAAACTCCGATTGCTCTACGGCGTAGGGGATCGAAACGGGGATCTTGATGGAAATTTCATGCTCTGTGGCGTAATTCCCGTGATCGAAAGAATGAAGGAGACTTGCTTCGTTTTTATACTCCCAGCCAAGGAAAACGGTGTAAAAACCCAGTGCATTGAAGAGCACGAGCAGGGTTAGCAATATGGCCGAAAGGTTTTTCACGTACCGGTTATCGATACATATATATAAAATTTATCTCAAAAAGAAAAACCTATGAATTTTCCGCCCGTGCCTTACAACCGTTAGAGTTCATCAGACGGTGGCCGCCTCAAGTCTTTCATGCCTGTATTTGAATGCGATCGGGAAGAAAATCCCAAGGATCAATGCATATCCCGCAAACGACAACCAGATGCTCTGCCAGTCACGGATCCCGTCCCTGGTAAAGTAATCTACAACCCAGCCACTGATCGTGCCTCCGACGAAGGCGCCGATACCATTGGTCATCAGCATGAACAACCCCTGCGCACTGGCAAGGATCGAGTTGTCCGCTTCTTTTTTGACGAACAGCGAGCCTGAGATATTGAAGAAGTCGAATGCCATCCCGTAGATGATCATCGACAGCACGAGGAGGATAAAACCGTCACCCGGATTACCGAATCCAAAGAGCGCAAAACGCAACACCCACGCGAAAATGCTCATCAGCATTACACGTTTGATACCGAATCGCTGGAGGAAGAACGGGATCGTAAGGATAAAAAGCGTTTCAGAGATCTGCGATACGGACATCAGGATACTGGGATGCTGAACGGCAAATGATCCGGGATAGGAACCTGCAAAGTCGTGCAGGAACGCCTCGCCAAAAGTATTGGTGATCTGCAATGCGGCGCCCAGGAACATGGCAAAAATAAAAAACACAGCCATGCGTGACTGTTTGAAAAGTATGAATGCATCAAGTCCGAAGCGTGAAACCCATGAACGTTTCTCGGAAACCTTTGTCGGAGGACATGCGGGCAATGTAAAGGCATAAATGCCCAACAGAAATCCTGAGGCTGCGCTTACATAAAGCTGTGTAGGGCTCACAGTCCATTTACCGAAGTCGATGACCCACATGGCAACAACGAATCCTACTGTCCCCCAAACGCGGATGGACGGGAAGAACTTTACAATATCAATTTGTTGTCGCTGAAGGACCGCGTAGGATACAGAGTTGTTGAGCGCGATGGTGGGCATATAGAACATAGAGTTCAGCAGCATGAGTGTGTACATGGTTGGATAATCCTGCACCTGTGCCGCCATAATGAGCAGGACTGCGCCGATGATGTGACACATTC
>CBHTUB010000488.1:0-4185 GCA_966095595.1 uncultured Chryseosolibacter sp.
TTAGAGAAGCCTATAGCATTCTCCCTTGAAGAAGCAAAGGAGCTCCAGAAGCTGGTCAAAAAAACCGGTTTATTGCTTGGTCTGACCCATACCTACACGGGATATCCGCTCGTGAAGGAGGCGCGCCAGATCGTGAAGGCAGGAAGGCTTGGAAAAATAAGAAAGGTCTATGTCGAATATCCGCAGGGCTGGCTGTCTACTTTGCTGGAGGGCACGGGCAACGCCCAGGCGTCATGGAGAACAGACCCGAAGCAATCAGGCATGGGCGGCGCGATAGGTGATATCGGCACGCACGCCGCCAACCTGGCCGAATATATCACAGGATCGAAGATCACAGAAATATGCGCGATGCTCAACGCCGTTGTAAAAGGCCGTATGCTCGACGATGACAGCTCGATGCTGCTCAAGTTCGAAAACGGTGCATCAGGCGTATTGCTTGCCACACAGGTTGCTGCCGGCGAGGAGAACAACCTCAACATCCGTGTCTATGGCGAGAAGGGTGGCCTCGAATGGAAGCAAATGGAGCCGAACACGTTGCTTCTCAAATGGCTCGATCGCCCGACCGAGGTGGTGCGCGCAGGCCAGGGATATCTCTCGAACGAAGCGAAGGCCTTCACCCGGACACCAGCGGGACACCCGGAAGGATACCTCGAAGCATTCGCCAACATCTACCGTGCATTCACGAAAGCCGTTCGCGACTATAAACCCGGCAAAAAGATCAATCCTGAGAAATATGACTTCCCCGATGTTGAAGACGGAGTACGCGGGATGAACTTTGTGAAGACAGCCGTGAAGTCTGCAGCGTCTACAAGAAAGTGGACTGCGTTGAAGTAGTCATTTGGTAGAGAATATTGTCGGTAATTAAGAAATGCTGAAGAAATCCATTCCACAAAGAACACTAAGAAGACACGGAGTGCACAAAGAAAATTCAAAATGTATTCCTCTGTGGCCTTTGTGCCTCCTTTGCGAACTCTGTGTCCCTGGATTTCTGGATCCCCGACATGGCAATGAATAGCAATCCTCTAAATAAGCACAACATCACCTATGAAAACAATTAAAGGACCTGCCATCTTCCTCGCGCAGTTTATGGGGGACCAGGCTCCGTTCGACGACATAAAGACAATCAGTAAATGGGCCGCGTCTCTTGGCTACAAGGGAATTCAAATCCCTACATGGGACAGTCGCTGCATCGATCTTGAGCAAGCTGCCACGAGCAAAGACTATTGTGATGAATGGAAAGGCGACATCGAATCGAAGGGCCTCCAGGTTACGGAGCTTTCAACCCACCTTCAGGGACAGCTCGTTGCCGCTCATCCCGCATACAATGAGCTCTTCGATGGATTCGCCCCGAAGTCAGTTCGCGGAAACGCAAAGGAACGTACGGCCTGGGCAGTCAACCAGTTGAAGCTTGCTGCGAAAGCCAGTAAAAATCTTGGGCTCAATGCACACGCCACCTTCTCGGGAGCGTTGATGTGGCACACTGTGTATCCCTGGCCTCAACGCCCTGCGGGTCTCGTTCAAGACGGTTTCGCAGAGCTTGCAAAGCGATGGTTGCCCATACTCAACGCTTTCGACAAGGCAGGTGTGAACGTTTGCTATGAAATACATCCCGGAGAGGATTTGCACGATGGCATTACCTTCGAGCGGTTCTGGGAAGCGACAGGTAAACATGAGCGCTGCAGGATATTGTATGACCCCAGCCACTTCGTGCTTCAGCAACTGGATTACCTTCAGTATATCGACTTCTACCACGAGTTCATCAAGATGTTCCATGTGAAGGATGCCGAGTTTAACCCGTCGGGTAAGTCAGGCGTGTATGGAGGATATCAGGACTGGATCAACCGCCCGGGAAGATTCCGCTCTCCCGGTGACGGACAGGTAGACTTCAAGGCCATCTTTTCAAAGCTCACGCAATATGGATACGACGGATGGGCAGTGCTCGAATGGGAATGCTGCATGAAACATCCGGAACAGGGTGCGGCCGAGGGAGTGAAGTTTATCAGCGATCACATCATCAAAGTCACGGAGCGTGCGTTCGATGACTTTGCTTCGACCGGAAAAGATCCGAAGTTCAACAGGAAAGTATTAGGAACAATATAGGACTATATAACAGACAACTACTAACCACCAAACAATGAAAAAGGTATTTGCCATTATTCTACTAGCCACATTTGCTTCTGCAACGCTTTACTCATGTGGCGGCGAGAAGAAAGAAGAGAAGAAAGACGACGCCGGTGAAGGCTACAGCGATTTCGAAAAGGAGGAGCCTAAGGAATTATCGTCCGATGAGCTCATCAAGCAAGGCCAGACCCTTGTTGACGGCAGCGATTGCAAGACGTGTCATCACCCTACAAACAAGATCGTCGGCCCGGCACACGGAGAGGTTGCAAAGAAGTATGAGTTTACAAAAGCGAACGTCTCGATGCTTGCCGACAAGATCATAAAAGGAGGCCAGGGAACATGGGGCGAAATTCCAATGACCGCGCACCCCGACATCTCAAAGGCAGATGCCGAAAAAATGGCGATGTATGTTCTGTCGCTCGATGGGGAAAAACCCAAAGACTAAATCTTCAGGATTTCTCACATTTTGCCGCTAACCGATTTTGTTGATGGAATGTCTTTCATCGTCATGAAAGGATGAGTGGCCTTACTTTACCCAAACCAGACGATAATGAAAATAAGGAAACTTCTTCGCCTCATCCCGCTATTTGTGATCGCTATGGCATGGGTGGGCTGCGATTCGGATAAGGATATTAAGCGCCCCCTCGATCCATGGGTCTTTCGTTCAGTTCTCGATAAAAAGCCGCGCATGGTCACTGCCGCACTTCACGAAGATCTGTATGTATCCTATGATGCGCGTTTCTGCCAGCTGTACAAAGCATGGAAGGGAGGCGTGGTATTCGACGGGGCAGTTTATACAACAAAACATGGTCCCCAGCCTACATCGAAAGGCTACGCCTATTATCAGCAACCCGAGAATCCTTCTTTCTTCTGGTATTTTGTTCAAAATGGAAAAGAGTCTGAGGCAACGCCCAAATTCAAGGGCTATGCCTTCAGGGATGGACATGTGACCTTCCGCTTTGCCCTACAGGATGAAAACAAAAATGTGGTGCTTGTCGAGGAGACGCCCGAATATGATTCACGCAACGGTCAGACCGGACTAAAACGTTCATTCAAGGTATCCGGCTTGCCTTCGGGCACGGATGTGAAGATCAAAACCACATTAACGAATCTGAAAGACGAGAAGGATTTTGAAACAAATGGCGATCTGCGCGTCGTAGAGCAGTCAAAACAGGATTTGAAGGGCGGCTCGGTTTACAATGTGAACATCGAGCTCACACTGGATAGAAACGCCCAGACAGATCTCACGGTTTATTATCACCCGGGTTTTGATGCAGGAAACGAAGAAGCACAACCTTCAGGCCCCGTCGATCCGATCAAGCAGGGACAGGCGCTCATCGATGGCTCGGACTGTCGTACCTGCCATAATGAAAATGTAAAAACAGTCGGACCTGCGTACGTCGACATCGCGAAAAAGTATGACTTCAGCGATGCCAACGTAAAAATGCTCGTCCAGAAAGTCATCAAGGGCGGAACGGGCAATTGGGGACAGGTCCCCATGAGCGCTCATCCGGATCTGACGGAAGAGGATGGCACAAAGATGCTACACTACATCATGTCGCTGGACGGCGAGAAACCACCATCGGCTGAAGGAGAAAGCATACCGGATTTTTCAGTCGGCACGAAGTATGTCGACTTTCCCTTCGACGACAAAAATGAATTCGAAAAAAAGACAGATGGAAAAGAATACCCGGGACTTGCTATTTCTGCCTACAAGATCGAAGACAAGAGTATCGGCTATTATGAGCTGCCTTCGATAGGTACTCCGGTATACACTGCGGAAGCTCCCGTTCTGCATTTCACGGAGACCATATTCGAAGCAAAGCAGGATATCGCCCAGAATGTGTTGTTGCACGTTCGCGGATACCTCAACATCGGGAGCGAAGACAACTATGTGCTTCGCCTTGTGAGCGATGATGGCGCACGACTGTGGCTCGATCGGAAGATGATCATCGACAACGATGGGATGCATGGCCCCCAGGCGAAAGACGCTGAAATGGTATTAAAGAAAGGCAGACATTACCTCGAGATCATTTATTACCAGGGCAGCGGTGGCGGTATGCT
>CBHTUB010000489.1:0-4169 GCA_966095595.1 uncultured Chryseosolibacter sp.
CAGAACAGGATTTCATGGTGGAGCTTTTGCGCTCATCAAGCTGACCAAGATCGGTATTCAGCCTGAGATCATCTTCTCCCAGCAGGGGAGCACGGTGAAGTTCGATAATAAGGATCTCGACGCAAATTACAGTTACATTAACATTCCAGTAATGCTGAAGGTATATCTTATCGCAGGACTCAATGTTCAGGTTGGCCCTCAGTTTGGGTTTGTTGCAAGCGCCAAGCAGGAGAAATTAGATGCGGTCACAGGCGATGTCACAAAAGAAGATATCAAGGACGAATTGAAAAAATCGGACATCAGCGCTGGCCTCGGTGCAGGATGGGATCTTCCTTTCGGTCTTACAGTGGATGCTCGTTATAATCTTGGATTGAGCAAGATCAACGAGGGCTCCGGTGAAGCGAAAAATCAGGTCTTCCAGGTTTCCCTTGGCTACAAGCTTATTAAATTCGGTAAGTAAACAACTAAATTCCTATTAATAACTAAAACAAACACAATGAAAAAAGTTCTATTATCACTCGTTGTATTGGTTGCAGTATCAACCGTTTCATTCGCTCAGCTGAGCGGAGGTATCAGAGCCGGTGTTAACCTGTCTGACAATTCAGGCGATAACGTTGAAGCCGACATGAAGGCTGGCTTTCAACTCGGTGTTTATCTGGTAGGCAATCTTAGCGACAAGATAGCTTTGCAGCCAGAACTTGTCTATTCAGGTCTGGGTTCTAAGGATTCCGATGAATCGACAAAGTTGAGCTACATTTCAATTCCCGTGTTGTTGAGATACAACATCAATGACATGATCAATGTTCATGTAGGTCCTCAGTTCGGTATTCTTGCATCAGCAAAGTACGGTGATACAGACATCAAGGATAGCATGAAAGGTATGGACACCGGACTTGCAGTAGGCGTAGGACTTGACTTCGCTGCGTTCAATGCAGGACTGAGATATTATGCTGGCTTGTCTAACATCAGCGACGTGGACGGAGCAGATGTGAAGAACAACGCTATTCAGATCGTAGTAGGTTACAGACTTTTCGGCGGTGAATAATTAGATCAGCCTTTAAAAGACAAAAAGAAGCCACGATGTTTTCGTGGCTTTTTTGTTGAATTCTTGCATGACAAGCCGGAGCCCGAATTAAACTCTGCCATTGGTTTCCTCAAAAATGGTGTACCTTGTCGCACCAAATTTTTCAAACTAAAAAACAACACACAAATGAAAAAAATCCTACTATCACTCGCTGTCGTAGCAGCATTCTCAACGTGCACGTTCGCGCAGATCACTGCGGGGGCAAAGGGAGGGTTTAACTTCGCCAACTTTGGCGGAGATGCCGAGGATACCGATATGCGCGTTAGTATTCACCTCGGAGGTTATCTTAATTATGCGATCAGCGATAAACTGAGCTTTCAACCGGAACTGCTCTACTCTTCAGTGGGCTGCAAAGTGAAAGAGTCAGACAGCTATCAGGAATTCGGTGTTCAGATAACAGAAAAATATGAAGCGACAACCAAGTTGAATTATCTTTCCCTGCCGCTCCTGGTACAGTATAAACTTGGTACCGTAAATGTTCTGGCAGGTCCCCAGCTCGGATTTTTTATGGGAGGTAAAGTGAAAGAGGAATACACTTACACGGCGGAAGGATATGGTTCAGATTCAGAGAGCGATACACATGATGCTGACGGAGTAAACACGCTTGACCTCGGATTCAATATTGGCCTTGGCGCTAATTTCGACAAGATCAACGTTTCGGCGCGGTATTCGGCGGGTCTGACCAACATCGTTGATGGCGATGACAAGATCACAAACAATGTGCTCCAGCTTTCAGTTGGGTATGTGTTGTACGGTGCGGAATAATCAGATTGTCAACTACATAAAAAAGCCACCTTACCCGGGTGGCTTTTTCTTTTACTCTTTCCCTACACGTTTTTGTAACTGTTCTGTTGTCAGCGAGATCAACCTGCCGATAGGTCGTCCGTTGCGATAACTTGTCACTCTAAAATTATCGGCCCCTGAAGGGTAGACGATAGCCTCCCCGTTATAGGCCGGTGAATATTTATTTGGAACTGTGTTGTCATAGGTGTAGTGAATGGTTAGTCCCGGCACTTCCGATTCAAGCGAGATCTGTAATTTGCCGTCGCGCTGCCCCACGGAGATGATCGGGTCGTACATCGCGGGAGAGTAGTTGATGTTCATCGAATCGAGTCGCACAAAATGATCTTCAATTTTTCGCACAAACGATTTCCAGTCTTTTCTCTTTTCATCCGACCAGAATGATTCTGCCATGGCCAGCGCCCGGGGGTAAACCATATATTCAATCTGGGCTGTTGTAGGGACCTGTTCAGTCCATAGATTCCCTTGCCCGCCCATGATCAGAGAAGGCTCGACTCCTTCGGGCACAACTTTGTGATCATAGACATCCCTGAGTCTTGCTTTATCATAGATGGGCGGCTCGATCGTTGGTTCGCCCTGGCACATGTCGAGGTAGTAAACCGGATTGGGACTCATCACCACCTTGCGCTTTTGAAGGGCGGCTTCGATTCCTCCCTTTGTTCCCCGCCAGCTCATGACGTCGACGCCGGCGGGTATCGGACTCTCCATGATCTCATCCCACCCGATGACTTTCTTTTTCTTGCTGATCACGATGGTAGCGACGCGTTTTGTAAAATATCCCTGAAGCGCTGCACCGTTCGCCAACTTGTTTTTTTTCATAAACGCCTGGACGGCAGGATCGCGTTCCCAGTAACCTTTATAGCATTCATCTCCGCCGATATGGATGTACTCAAAAGGAAACAACGTTGCGACCTCGCCAAAGACCTTGTCCAGGAACCGATATACGTTCTCGTCCGTGGGGTCAAGAGTGTTGTCTATGTGCATCGTGAACGTGCCGTCACCGGGCCACGTTGCGAACTCGGTCCCAGGGTCGACGCTGACGATATCGTTGGTGACTGACAATTCCGGATACGAGGCGATCGCCGCCATGCTATGACCCGGCACATCGATCTCGGGCAGGATCTCGACGTAACGTTCCTGTGCATAACGAACAACCTCACGGATATCGTCCTGCGTATAGAACCCGCCGTCGGTAGCTTTTTCACCCGGTTTTGGGGGATCGTTCGTATTGAACGAGCCGACACGCGGCACACGCCAGGCGCCAACCTCCGTGAGCTTTGGAAAGCTTTTTATTTCAACGCGCCACCCGTTGTCGTCAGTGAGGTGCCAGTGAAACCGGTTGAACTTATACCGTGCGATCTGGTCGATGAACTGTTTGATATATTCCTTCGGAAAAAAATGGCGACTCACGTCGAGCATCACACCGCGCCATCCGAAACGCGGGTAGTCCCTGATACGCACTGCCTGGAGTCTCACTTCCTTTTCGCTGCTGAAAGGTATCAGCTGTGCCAGCGTCTGCACGCCGTAGAAGATGCCGTTGGGCGTGTTCCCGGTGATGGCGATGCGCCCTGCCGTTATCTCGAGCAGATATCCCTCACTTCCAAGCTGTTGATCTTTTGCAGGGTCGAGGATGAGTTGAATGCCGTTTGCATTCTGTGATCCCGGCTTCAGCCTGAGCTTCGTCTGTTCGAATATTCTCTCGGAAAGCTGCGCCGAAATGCGCGCCATATCGGGGAGGCCCTGGGTAACAACGATAGGGGTATTGGCTGTAATGGTGAAGGTTTCTTTTTCCCACGTCACCTCAACAGGTTCCGGAATAATGCTCACGCGCTGCCCGTGCACCTGCGCAGTGACCACAAAAAGCGCAAGGAATAGGATTGTCGATCTCATAGTTTCTGTTGTATGGTATATTACACAGAAAAAAATGAAGCACAAAGCAGTTTATGCAAAGCCGTGAATGTGTCCCGAGACACACTCGTGTTGCTTCTTCTATCACACCATGGCCACCTCAAGGGCCTCCTTCCGGAGGATGGCTTTGATCCCCTTGATCGGAATAATGATCCAGTCGGGACGGTTGTTCAGCTCGTAGTTCAATTCGTAAACTGCCTTCTCGAGTACAAAAGTGTTCAGTAATATTTCCAGGTCTCCCTTGTTCTTCGGAATGAACGGGCGGCCTTCCGCAGCTTCGAGATAAGCGTGCACGAAAATTCCGGCCATGTAGTGATACCATTGTTCGGCGAACGGCATCAGTCTCGGGAGGTCTTCCTTTCTGATATGACTGTTC
>CBHTUB010000490.1:0-4165 GCA_966095595.1 uncultured Chryseosolibacter sp.
ATCGGCAGCAGCGCATGTAATGGCAATACTGCCGAGATTCGTTTTCGTCAGGTCCCTTTCCTGGATCACCCGCGCAAGCACCGGAAATGCCGTGATGCTCATTGCGATTCCCATAAAAAGCGCGAATGGAAGAAATGAGATATTGTCGGGCGCATAATCCTCATAGAGGTAGTAGGCGAGGCCCATGCCAAGGAAATAGGGTATGATGATACTGGCGTGGCTGATGACGACGGCGTCGTGCGCCTGGTTTCTCAGGATCTTCAGATCAAGCTCCATTCCAATCACGAACATGAAGAGGATCAATCCGACCTGACTCAGGAATTGCAGGTTGGGCAGTGATTCTTTCGGAAACATGAAGATTGAAACCTCCGGAAAAAACATTCCAACGACAGAGGGACCGAGAACGATTCCTGCGATGATCTCGCCGATAACGGTCGGTTGGCCGATCTTGTTGAAGATGTACCCGAATATTCTCGAGACCAGAATGATCGCAATGACCTGGATGATCAGGATGGCGAGCGGGTGATGAAGGTTATGATAGAATGATTGCTGGAACAGATGAAACGGGCGTATGTCATTTTGGATTGTCTCTTCTGCTGTCACGACATTTCCCACTTCGAGCTCGGCGCCGGCAACGGTGATCCAATAGATCAGTCCGCCAAAAAATGCGAGCATCAAAACATAGAAGACCAGGTTGCGATGTTTCTTCATCAAAAGTGTGTTACGTCAGTTATCCGGCTTCTGCTGAGCCTGCAAAATACGCAATCCTGAACTTATAATTTCTTGGCGTTTTCCCAATACTTATCCATTTCGGCGAGTGTCATCTCACCCAACTTTTTACCGTCTTTGGCAGACTCGGTCTCAAGATATTGAAAGCGCCTGATGAATTTTTTATTGGTACGTTCCAGTGCTTCTTCCGGATCGATATCGATGAACCGCGCGTAGTTCACGAGGGAGAACAGCAGGTCGCCAAATTCCGCCATAGCCCTTTCCTTGTTGATGGTCGCAGGGTTTGCAGCGTTGAATTCGTTCTTAAACTCCTGCATCTCTTCTTCAACTTTTTCCCACACCTGTTCTTTCTTCTCCCAGTCGAAGCCGACTCCCCTTGCCTTATCCTGGATCCGGATTGCCTTCACGAGCGCTGGCAACGAACCAGGCACGCCTTCGAGCACCGACTTGTTGCCCTGCTTTAGCTTGATCTTTTCCCAGTTCGCCTTGACTGTCTCTTCGTCATTGGCCACCACGTCGCCATAGATGTGAGGATGCCTTTCGATAAGCTTGTCGCAAATTCCGTTCAATACATCGGCTATGTCGAAGGCGTTTTGTTCCGATGCGATACGTGCATAAAATACCATGTGAAGCATGAGGTCGCCCAGCTCTTTCCTGATCTCGTCAAGGTCAGCTTCCAAAATAGCGTCCGAGAGCTCATAGGTTTCCTCTATTGTCAAATGACGAAGGCTTTCAAGGGTTTGCTTTTTATCCCAGGGACAATTTTCCCTCAGCTCGTTCATGATAGTGAGCAGCCGATCGAAGGCCTGCAGCTTTGTTTGGCGATTATTGTCCGGCGCGGAATTTACTTTTCTCATATTCTGTTTAGCGAGATGAATCCAATGGATTTATCGTGAAAGTTACAAGCTCACGGATTAATTCATCGACATTGTATAATCTTTTTAAATTTGCAGTCCTTAAATCAAATTCTGTGGCTCTAATAAAATCCATTTCAGGTATCCGCGGGACAATCGGCGGAAAAACCGATGACAACCTCACTCCGGTCGATGTTGTTAAATTTGCCGCTGCCTACGGTTCCTGGATCAAAAAAAACCAGACCAGCACAAAGATCATCATTGGTCGCGATGCCCGTCCTTCAGGTGAAATGATCTCTGCCCTCGTGTGCTCGACGTTGCAGGGGCTGGGACTCGACATCATCGATCTCGGTTTATCCACAACCCCAACGGTCGAAATGGCTGTTCCGGCCGAGAAAGCGGCCGGAGGGATCATTCTTACGGCGAGTCACAACCCGGTTCAGTGGAACGCCCTCAAGCTCCTTAATGCCAGGGGAGAATTTATCTCCGGTAAGGATGGCGAGGAGGTTCTCCGGATCGCTGAAGCGGAGGAATTCGATTTTGCTCCGGTGACGAAGCTTGGCAAATATGAGCGGAACGATGACTATCTGTGGAAACATATCGAGCAAATCCTCAAGTTGCCCCTGGTCGACGTTGACGCTATCCGCAAGAGAGGATTCAAGGTAGTGGTCGATGCGGTTAACAGCTCCGGTGGCATTGCAGTGCCGATGCTGTTGAAGGAACTCGGCGTATCCGTAAAAGAGCTTTATTGTGAACCGAATGGTCACTTTCCCCATAACCCCGAACCGCTTCCCGAGCACCTGACCGACATCAGCAGGGAGATCGTTAAAGGCAAATATGACCTGGGCATCGTTGTCGATCCGGATGTGGACAGGCTCGCGCTTGTTTGCGAGGATGGCAGTCCTTTCGGTGAAGAGTATACGCTCGTAGCTGTAGCAGATTATGTTTTGAACAACGGCTCTGTAAAGAATGGCAATACCGTTTCGAATCTTTCGTCGACGCGCGCACTTTGTGACGTGACCGAGAAAGCAGGCGGAAAATATTTTGCTTCAGCCGTGGGAGAGGTGAACGTCGTTGAGATGATGAAGGCGCAGAATGCCGTGATCGGTGGTGAAGGAAATGGCGGGGTGATCTATCCGGATCTTCATTATGGTCGTGACGCGCTGGTAGGTATCGCGCTCTTTCTGTCGCACCTGGCCAAATCAGACATGTCGGTATTGAAGCTGAGAAAGAAGTATCCCAACTATTTTATCTCAAAGAACAAGATCGAGCTGACACGCGACATCAATGTTGATAAAATTCTTGACGCTGTTAGAAAAAAATACAAAAACCAGCCCATCAATACAGCGGATGGTGTAAGGATCGAGTTCGACAAGGAGTGGGTGCATCTGCGCAAATCCAACACTGAACCGATCATCAGGATCTATGCCGAGTCCGATATGGAAACGAAGGCGGATAACCTTGCGAAAAAGATCATTACTGACATTAAAGAGATTATCGCGCAGAAGATGCTTGCCAGCTAAGCAAACGTGCGCAAACGATTGATTTGTGTTAAATTTGTGATTCATTAACCTGACGATGCGTATTTATCTTGACAACGCGGCGACAACGCCACTGGATCCGGAAGTTTTTGAGGCTATGAAGCCCTTCATGCTCGAAGATTTCGGCAATCCCTCATCAACCCATAGCCACGGTCGTAAAGTCAGGGCGGCAATTGAGTCATCGCGCAAGAAGATCGCCGAGCTGCTGAACTGCACCCCCGGTGAGATCATTTTCACCTCGGGAGGGACTGAGGCCGACAATGCGATCCTCCGATCGGCGGTCGCAACCTATCACCTTAATACGATCATTTCTTCACCGATAGAACATCACGCCGTTACACACACCGTAGAGCATCTCGGTAAAAAAGGTGTTCAGGTAAAAATGGTTGATCTCGACAGTAAAGGTCACGTTGATCTTGGCCATCTGCAGTCACTGCTTGTCGGTAATCCCGGCGCGATTGTGTCGCTGATGCACGCCAACAACGAGATCGGCAACCTGCTCGACATTCAGAGAGTAGGAGAGCTTTGTGCGGAACATCAGGCATTCTTTCACTCAGATACGGTTCAGACTGTAGGGCACTATCGCCACGACATGAAAGTGTTGCAGGTTTGTGGCATGACTGCCGCAGGACATAAGTTCCACGGCCCGAAAGGTATCGGCTTCATGTATATACGCAAGGACAAGAAGATCCATTCATTCATCCATGGCGGAGCGCAGGAACGCAACATGCGCGGAGGCACGGAGAATGTTTACGGGATCATCGGTCTTGCCAAAGCACTCGAGATCGCTTACCGCGACATGGATGACCACGTCCGATACATTCGATCGCTCAAGGCCCGAATGATCGAGAAGCTTAAAGCGCAAATTCCGGGAGTGGATTTCAATGGTGATTCGGGTAATCTTGACAGAAGCCTCTACACCGTTCTCAATGTGAGTCTGCCTGAGTCGGAAGAGAACGAGATGTTGCTCTTCAACCTTGATCTGCAAGGCATATCCGCATCAGGTGGCAGTGCATGCTCAAGCGGTGCTACAACAGGGTC
>CBHTUB010000491.1:0-4134 GCA_966095595.1 uncultured Chryseosolibacter sp.
CGGGCTTACGACAGGTGCTGGTTGTGTTTCAATTCTGCCTGTCGGTCGTGTTGATCTTTTAGGCGGTCATCGTTCATCAGCAGACAAAATAACTGCTCGGGCGTGATCTGGGCTTTGACAAGGAGAACGTCATCAATATCTGGATCAACCATGATGATGGGATCTCCATGCCTGTCCTGAAAAATGAGATACTTCGTCATCACTCGATAGTGTCAGCTGCATATGGTGGCGCAAGTCCGATAGAGATCAATGGTTACGCTGAGGTGCATTGGGATGGAGAGCCGTCGGGTGAGCCCACGTATTTTAACGGAGCTTCGACGGACGCTGACATGCTCGCGGTCCTTAAATTCAAGTTTATTCAGGGACGCAATTTTTCGGGTCGTCTTGCAAGCGATTCAAATGCCTTTGTCATCACCGAGAGTGCGGCACGTAAGCTGGGATATGTGAATCCGATCGGTCAGACCATTACATACACCATGTTCGGAGATGTCAGGGGGCCGGTAATTGGGGTCATCGAAGATTTTCAAAACGACGACATACACATTCCCTCGAGCCCTGTGGTATTTACCCTTGCGGGTGAACGTGACCTGTACAATCTCTTCGTACGATACCAGAACGGAAAGCATGAAGAGGCCATCGCCCACATAAGGTCGGTTTTCCGAAAACTTCAACCTGGTGTGCAGCCTGAATATACTTTTCTGGACGAGGATTTTGAAAGACAGCTGTATCAGGAGCGTCTTCTCGGCAGGTTATCATTGTGGTTTACGGTGGTGGCCGTAGTCATCGCTGTTCTGGGTTTGATAGGTCTCGCCATTTTCAGCACGGTGCGCAGGACGAAGGAAATAGGTGTAAGAAAAGTTCTGGGAGCAACTGCAGCGCAGATCGTCGTTCTGCTTACAACCTACTACCTCAAACCCGTATTTGTCTCTCTTACCATTGCGCTGCCATTGGGGTACTGGTTGATGAGCAACTTTCTGCAGCGCTATCCTGTCAAGGTTGAAATAACGGCGTGGTCCATGGCTGCCGTGGCGCTTTTGATGTTCGCGATTGTGTTCATGGCGATCAGCTATCAATCGCTGCGCGCAGCGACACGAAATCCTGTGGATTCAATTCGCCGTGAGTGATCTTGTTTCATTTCTCTTCCGTCTGCGCCGATGCAAGGCGCTTTGAAACGATCGATACCAGCATCGCTATTCCGAGGATGCAAGCTATCACGATGAGCGAGATTTCTGTAGGAATCTTGAGCAGGTCGACAATGCACATCTTCGTACCGATGAATACCAGAATGGCAGACAGGCCATATTTGAGATATTGAAAAAATTGCCCGATGCCCGCGAGCGCGAAGTAGAGTGAGCGCAATCCGAGTATTGCGAAGACATTCGAGGTATAGACAATGAAAGGGTCTTCCGATATCGCAATGATCGCCGGAATGGAATCGACCGCGAAGATCAGATCCGTAGCTTCGATCATCACGACCACGAGTAACAGAGGCGTCGCCCAACGCCTGCCGTCTATCTTCACAAAGAAGTTGTCATGGTGAAACGATGCGGTGACAGGAAAGATCTTGCGCGCAACCCTCACAAGCAGGTTTTGACCAGGATCCATTTTCAGGTCGCTCGCAATTGTCATTTTGATCCCGGTGAAAATGAGGAAGGCTCCGAAGACATACATAAGCCAGTGAAACCGGTGAATAAGCTCGATCCCGGCAAAGATGAAGACGACTCTCATGACCAGCGCTCCGATGATCCCCCAAAACAAAACTTTATGCTGATATGCCTTTGGCACGTTGAAATAGCCGAAGATCATGATGATCACAAAGATGTTGTCGACGCTCAATGATTTTTCGATCAGGTATCCGGTGAGGAACTCAATAGCATACTCCTTGCCGAACCGGTAATAGATGAATAAGTTGAAGACCATGGCAAGCCCTACCCAGAGCGAGGTCCATGATAAAGCCTCCCGTATCGATATTTCCTTAGATTTTTTGTGAAGCACGCCAAGGTCAAGCGCGAGCATCGCGATCACAAAAGCATTAAATGCCAACCATAAAATCGGATTACTCATCTGTTGTTATTATTTCCTGGATGCATCAGGGCCATCAGCTGTTGCCGGTCTTTCCCAAATCGAAATCTCGTTCGTGCCCAATTGCTGAATTCCCGGTGTACGTGCGGGTCGAGCAGGCGAAAGCACTTTCTGTACTCTTTCCTGAACAGCCTTGAATTGAACACAAACTTTTCCAGAACGTATTTGCAATACGCGATCATTTTGTTTTCTCCTCCTGTCATGACGTTGCGATTTACAGCACTGTTCCGTTCGACTTTTTGTACGCGTTCAGCATTAGAGATACTTCTTCGGGCATGATCTGTATTTCCTGCACCGGGCGGTCGGGTCGTGGTGTGCTTAATGCATTGTAGATATACCGGGCGGATAAGGTATCACGGAGGTTGTTGAGTGAGCTGTTGGGGATACAATAGTAAACTTTCCCGATCCCGGTGAGATAGATCAACGACAGGCACATGGGACATGGCTCAGTGCTCGCATAAATGACGGCGCCGTTGAGCGTGGTTGATCCTGATTTTTTGCAGGCGTCACGGATCGCCTCCATCTCCGCGTGAGCCGATGGATCAAGGGAAGCTGCTGTTCTGTTCCAGCCCTCGCCGATCACCTGGTTGTTCTTCACCACAATGCTGCCAAAAGGATATGAATCGTTATCGCAACCTGCGCGGCGCCCGAGCGCAATAGCACGCTTCATGTGCTCGTGATCAGTAGGGGTGACCTGTGACCGGAGCTCCATGATGCCGTTGAATAACTTTATATCCGACTCCGCACTATGTTGTGCATAGGCGCCGAATAAAACAAGGATCAAAAGTATGATGGATTTAACGGTGTGCATTGTTACGTATTCTGTCAACATGGAACGCATTCATTTTTGACGATGGAAGCATCGATATGGAGTTCGGGTTGCATTATCCGTGCCAGGGCAGGGTTCGACGCTGGAAGTCCGCATTGCACGCAGTGCTATCGCGAAGTGCTGGAGAATTACTACCCGGTGGGGAATTTCTCTCCATCGGTAATTTTATTTTCCTGAACCAATCCTGTCGTGATCGCATTATCTGTATAGATTTGTCTGAATTAAAGGTCATGGGTTCAACCGAGTTCGAGTTAAGGGAAAGGATCAAAGAGTTGAATTGTCTCTACGCTATCTCAAAAGTGGCGTGGGAAGCTGATAATGATTTGTCGGTGATCATCCGCAAAACGCTGGAGATCCTCCCACGCGCCATGCAGCACCAGAAGCTGGCAGAAGCAAGCATCACCGTGAACGGTAAATCGTATGAGTCGCCATCATTCGATGAATGCAAGCTGCGTATCAATACACCCTTGCAGGGTGATAAAAGAAATTTTGGTACGATACAGATCGGATATCGCGAGACGAATTACCGTGGAAAGGACGTATCCTTTCTGGCGGAGGAGAAAAGCCTATTGAAAGCGGTTGCACGCGAGTTATCGTTGTTTCTGAAACGGGCGGCCGCAGAGGAAGACAAGGAGCATCTGAAGATCCAGTTGCAGCATGCCGACAGGTTAGCGTTTGTTGGCGAGCTGTCCGCAGGAATTGCGCACGAGCTCAATGAGCCGCTGGCAAGGATTCTCGGATTCGGCCAGCTGTTAAAAAAAGCTGACAACCTCAGCAGGCAACAGGTAGAAGATATCGACCGTATTGTAAAGGCATCTCTGTACACAAGGGAGATCATCAAAAAGCTGATGATCTTTTCTCGTCAGATCCCGAGACAGATCACGAGTGTAGATCTCAATGATATCATCCAGAATGTGCTTTACTTTATCGATCTGCGTTTTCAATCACGGGGCATCACTATCCGGCAAAACCTCGATCAGGCTCTGGGCGAGATCGATGCCGACGAAGTGCAGATAAGCCAGGTGCTGGTGAATCTCATCACCAACGCAATTCATGCAATGCCGGGCGGGGGAGACGTGACCATCACGACGCGGGATAGGGGTAAAAATATTCAACTCTCGGTAAGAGATACGGGGCATGGCATGTCGAGAGAGGTGAAGGAAAAAATATTCGAGCCTTTTTTCACGACGAAACCTGTTGGCGAGGGCTCAGTCCTGGGCCTT
>CBHTUB010000492.1:0-4123 GCA_966095595.1 uncultured Chryseosolibacter sp.
CGAACCACCTGCAATGCCGGCCTGACTAAGGTAAGATAGAGAAGAAGAATAGGTCGACGCATCTGATCCGCCCGTTACACCAAATACATAGTTCTGGGTTGGCGCATCTTTCACGAACATCCGGTCGATCCAGTTGGTGCCGCCTTTCATGGCCTGTACCTGATCGAGACTCAGACCTATCTGGTTTGGCGCGCTTTCCCAATTGCCGTCACCATTGGCGATAGCAACCATCTGGGCATCCGTAAAATAAGGACCTTTACCGGAATTCACGGCCGACTCGTTCATGAGCACGGCATACTCCTCGGCATTAAGCATGGGAATTTTTCTGGCAACATTCTGCACACCATAAAATGTATCGAAAGTGACCTGTGCATTTATTCCCTTTCTTCCCTTCTTTGTTGTAATGAGCACAACACCGTTTGCGGCCTGCGAACCGTAGATCGCGGCAGACGCTGCATCTTTAAGGATGTCGATCGACTGGATGTCGGCCGGATTCAAAAAGTTGATGTCGCCCGTGAGCACGCCATCCACAACGTACAGCGGCCCCGATCCCCCGATAGTACCCATCCCGCGGATAACGACGCGCAACGGTTCGCCTGGCTGACCTGATGTAGAAGTGATCTGTACACCGGGTGTCTGGCCCTGCAATGCCTGCAGCGCATTCGTGGTGCTGAGCTTCTGAAGATCTTCGCCTTTTATCTGGAGATTTGCTCCTGTATTCAGCACTTTCTTCTGCTCACCATATCCCACGACAACTACTTCGCCGAGCGTCACGAGATCCTCATTCATGGTGATATCGATCTGTGTTCGATTTCCAACAACCACCTCCTGTGTTGTGTAGCCGATAAACGACACAACAAGAACGTCTTCATCCCGGGTATTCAAAGAAAATTTCCCATCCGAATCGGTCGTCGTTCCGTTTGTTGTTCCTTGCACAAGGATGTTAACCCCTGGCAACGGAAGTCCTTCCGGGTCTTTTACTGAGCCTGTAACTTGTCGCTGCTGTGCATGCGCATAGAGGCACGCCAGCATGAACATCACAGAGAACAGCGTACATCTGTAGAGTTTGTTCATAGTCATGTTAAATAAAGGGTTAGTAGTTTAAGTAGTGTAACGTTATTTCAAATTGACAGTAACTTGTTTTCCGGAGTAGTCAATAGCCTGCGCAGGACGAGTGCTTTGTCCCATCCCCACAGGCTTATCGACCGTAACCCAAACAAATTCAAACTTTCTTTTATTGAGCATATTATTAAATGAACCCTGGCGATCCCCGATCGTCACGGTTTTGGCCGTATCATCATAATGAACAGGGATAATGGTATAGTGTCCCCGTTCATAATTGTAATTCACGCCTTCATCTTCATACAGCTCGAAGTCGGCATTGGCACCGGCGTAAACATAGAGTGTGATCTTTTCCGCAGGCTTCTCGGAGGTGTATTGCAGGTCCGGTCCCACGGGAATAATAGATCCTGCCTTTACGAAAACAGGAATGCGTTCAAGGGGCGCGTCCACGGCAATACGCTGTCCGCCCTGCTTGAATGATCCGTCGTAGAGGTCGTACCATCCCGCTGACCTGGGCAGATAGACTTCGCGGGTCCTCGCCTTGAATGCGTAAACAGGGTTGATCAATAGCGAAGGACCGAACATGTATTGGTCTCCAATCTCCCTCACCTTCTCATCGTCGGGGAAATCCATGATCAGGCCGCGCATGATGGTATAGTCGTCGAGATAGCTCTTTCCGGCCAGCGTATAAATGTAAGGCATGAGCTTGTAGCGCAGCTTGTCGTAATATACCATGCTGTTGTACACCGGGTGGCCCTGAGGCGAAATGTTGTAGATCTCACGGAACGGATATTGGCCGTGCGATCTGAACAGCGGAGCAAACGCGCCGAACTGGAACCAGCGAAGATTGAGTTCACGCCACTCCTCGAGTGTCTCACCTTTTGCGTCGTAGTAGCGATTCTCGACGGCGAAACCACCGATGTCCATTGTCCAATACGGAATACCTGAAAGCGAAAAGTTTATGCCAGTGGCGATCTGATCCTGCATATCGCTCCAGCGAGAAACGATATCGCCACTCCACGTTGCAGCAGCGTAACGCTGTTGTCCGGCGTAAGCCGATCTTGTGAGTATGAACACTCGTTTATCAGGATTCGACTTGCGCGATCCTTCATAAACGCTTCTGGAGTTCATCAGCGAATAAGCGTTGAAGAACTTCGCACCGGGTCCCATAGCTGTCGGACTCATGTTTATCTTACGCTCTTCGATAGAAAGGTTCGAATGCATGTCGGGCTCCGTTGCATCGAGCCACCACGCATCGACGCCGATGCGGTTCAACTTCTGATCGATCTGCTGCCAGAAGAGTGCTCCGGCCTTCGGATTGAATGGATCGTAAAAGGTAGATTCGTAACCAACCCCTACCCAGTCCTTGCGCTGTTTGTCAATGTTATGGGTGAACAGGAAACCATGCTCCTTCATCTCTTCGTAGTTTCTGGTTCCCTTATTGAATTTTGGCCACACGGAGATCATCAGATTCGCATGCAAGCTCTTATGTAAGGTCTCGATCATCCCCTTCGGGTCGGGAAATCTCTTCAGATCGAATTCATGGGATCCCCATTGCGGATCTTCCCAATACTGCCAATCGAGCACAATGTTATCGAGGGGAATTTGTCTCTTTCGATATTCCTGAACAACATTGATCATCTCGTTCTGGCTCTTGTATCGTTCACGGCTCTGCCAGAAACCCATCGCCCATGCCGGCACGATAGGTGCCTTTCCAGTGAGTGTTCGGTATCCCGAGATCACTTCATCGGCGTTGTTTCCTTTTATGAAATAATAGTTGATCTCGTCAGCCACCTCGGAAGTGAGCGCAAGCTTTTGTTGCTGATCGTTTGGCATCGGATCGAGATGCTTTACTGCCAGGAAGCCTCCCTCGCAGATCCATTCTATTTTAAGGTGATGCTTCTCGCTATTTTTGATGTCGACATTGAACTTGTTTGTCCACGGGTTCCAGTTCTGGCGCCATTTGTCCATCATGAGCCTGCCATCGACCCAAACCTTGAAATAGCCGGAAGCATAGACAACGAATTTATGAAGACCTTCCTGCGCGGAAGTAAAAGATCCCTCCCACACCACCTTTCCGCGCTGCGCTACGTCCTTTGGAAAATTGTCGACTTGTGGAGTCTCCAGATATTCATATGCTATCTCATCCTCGATCGCCGACTTCACAAGTTTATTCTCCACGTAATACTCTGCCGAGAGTCCGCCGGAGTTGCCGCTCTTGTCGAAAAGCTGAAGGGATGACAGTGGTTGATATGGACGCGCGTCTCCAAAATACGAGATCGAGTAATTGTCCCACAGCAATCCATAGTTCTTGCTGGAGTATAGAAAAGGTACCACGTCTACTATATTGTGTTGCACGAGCTCGACATCTTCACCCTTATAATTGATCTGACCGTTCTGATGCCCTCCCAATCCGTAGAAGGCTTCATCAGCCGGTGATTCAAACACCTGGGAGATGCGATAATTATTTTCATTATCGACGGTCGTCGGCGTTATCGACTTACCCCCGTGCTCTTGCTCTTTAAGTAGAACATTGCCGGCAGTGTCTTTAAAGACCACCTCACCGGTCTCGAGTGAGATCTCTGCTTTAAGGCTTGAAGTTTTCACCGTTGCGATCTCGTGGTCCTGGACCAATTCCCACTCAGGATTTTCATCATGGGGAACAACCATCAGGCTTTTACCCACGGCGAAACTGTCTTCAGCGGTAGCAACCACATGGATAATTTTATCCGTGATCACCTCAAGCTTCACGGTTTTAACATTACCGTCGGCATCTGTCGGGCGGACGATCACGCCTTTTCCAATTTTTTCAATAGTGGGTTTCTGGCTGCAGGCAACTGTGGCGAAAAGGACAATCGTGAGTAGTGTGTTGATTCGTATCATATCTTAAAGTCCATCCGATTGTTAGAACATTTTTTGCGCAATCGGTTGAATTAAAGGTAGGGCGGGATGCCTCTTTTAAAGGGTATTCAATTGTCTGATAATGGCGACGGCGCGGTCTTTGGAGGTGGTCAAAATGTTTCAAAGATGGGGGCAGAATGGTTTCTCCCCGTCAGAAAAA
>CBHTUB010000493.1:0-4121 GCA_966095595.1 uncultured Chryseosolibacter sp.
ATCTCGCCCTTGAGTGTTTCGACGGCTTTTTTAACTATTGAAAGCCCAAGCCCCGTCCCCTGGATACCCTGAACATTTTCGCCTCTGTTGAAGGGTTGGAATATTCGCTCCAGGTCACTGGGCTTGATACCGACGCCCTCGTCTCTTATCGCAATGGTCAAATGAGTCTGGTCCCTGGAAATGTCAAGAAATGCGACTTGCCTTTGAGGCGAAAATTTTATCGCATTCGTCAATAAATTAATGAATATGTTCCGCAAAAACTTTTCATCCGAAAGGATCGAGACAGATCCGGTAACTCCCGTTTTGATAATCTTATGTGTGTTCCGGGTACTGGTTTCAACCTCTTCGATAATGGTATCAAGAAATGAATTGATATCAATTGAACGCAGATTGGCGCTCAACTTGCCTGCCTCCGATTTTGCAACCGTCAGCACGTCATCTAACAGATACGTCATTTGGTTAACCTGGCTCTGTATCGTATTAAGTTTATCTTTAATGGTGCTTGAATCGATTCGATCAAGGAACTTTTGCAGGTATCCTGAAACGAAATGAATGGTCGAAAGTGGGATTCGAAATTCGTGCGAGGCTACGGAAACAAACCGGCTTTTGATCTCCACCAACTGTCGTTCTTTGGCAAGCGCTTCGTTCAATTCCCGTGTCCGTTCCCTTACCTTATGCTCAAGCTGTTTTCGATAAGCCACTAACTCAGTAATGTCTCTGCTTATACTCACCAACCCTACAGTTTCCCCATGGTTGTTCTTTAACGGTATTTTTGTTGTGAGCAGGCAGTGTTGTTGTCCAACTTCATCGGTGAATTGCTCTTCATAATTGATCCTGTCTTTTCCTGAGGTTATTACATCCAGATCATCCTGTTCAAACTTTCCCGATAATTCAGCTGAAAAATTCATCGTCGCTGAATTGCCGAAAGTCTCTTCCTCTGAGCTTGCACCAATAAGTTTTACCCTTGCTTTGTTGCTAATGACGTTATGAAGACCTTTATCCTTTACATAAATGTAATCCGGCAAGTGGTCTATCAATGTACGAAGCACGTTCTTTTCCTCCGTCAACTTGTCGCCCGAGAGCTTCTGTTCAGTGATATCTCTGGCGGTAATGCAAACCCGTGTTACGTCGCCTAACGCGTTGTTTACCGGTGAGTAGTGGATGGAAAACCAATGAGGTTCTTTTGTGTTATTACTAAGATATTTGGCGGTGTAGCGAGTTGCTTTGCGGCATTTAATAACATTATCAAGAGCGTCTTTCACAGTAGAGATCCGTTCACCTGGAACGAGTTCGAATAGACTAACGCCAACTTCAATTGTCTTCACCGAAAACTCATTCATCGAATTCGCATCCTCATTAAAAAACAAGATTTTTCCTCCAAGATCAACGATTATTACCGCCATGTCGAGGTTCTCGAAAATTGTCCTCATACGGAATTCCTGCTCTTCAATAATCTGCTCGGTCTGTTTCACGTACCTGCTTAGCTGCTGCTCATTGACCTTAATGACACGATGTGATGATTCGCCGCCGAACTGAACCTTCCCGGTTGGTCCGACCGACACATGGCTAAGACCACTAGATTCCTTATTGGCTTGAAATGCAAAAACATCCTTTTGCGAATCTGCAGCGGGCAAATATTTGAAGAGGTCTATATCTTCAGCTATTTCAAGCTGAGCTTTTTGCCCGCAATAACTTATTGCATATGCAGAAATGTCAGCCAAAAGCATGTCCCCATCTTTTTTTCTGATCTTTCTTGTGCCTGAATCCTTCGCTATCGTTTTTCCGATTCCGGTCAAGCCAGTAACATTTCCGGCACCTTCCGGAACGACGATGTTATTTACGCCTTGCGACACGAATTCCTCTTTAGAGTAACCATACTTTCTCACGGCACTTTCATTAACATCAAGAATTCTGGTTCTTTGATCGTCATAAATGACTATAGGACTAGGATGATTTTGGAATAGGATCTGAAATTTTGCCTCCTTTTGCAAACTCAGAGCCTTGAACTGCCGGACGAAAATGATATATTCAAACACCAGCACCAGAAAAACCATTCCCTTAAAAACACTCCACGCGAGCGGCTTGTTGCTCCACTGCCCTTCTAAGGTTCCATTTGATAGAAAATCCGGAAGTATTGCGCATAGAACAAAGACTGCGATCAGCAGGTAACTGATTTTGTACCTTCGCAGCGAGGAAGCAAACTGTACGCCCTTCAAAGTCGTTGTCATAAAGCCGGGGTTTATAGAGCAAATAAGGAAAAGAACAAAGAATGTAGCCTGTACGTTAAAACGGGACGGCTACTGGTCGTAAATATAGGCTGAAATTTGTCATTCGTTCTCAAGAATAAGTTGTAATTCCTTACATGGGTTGTAGCCGATCTTATAAGGCAATCCTTGAAAAAGTAAGATTGTCAGCAAGTGAGTATCGCAGCAGAGATCCTTACGTTTCGTTTTTCCACCACCTGGTCTCTCCTGAACTTAAAAAAAAGTCATTCATCACAAGACCAAACGATTCTATGCTGTCCATATACCTTTTAATCAAGGGTGATTCTTTCGTCGGATTTGGTTCGTAGTAAAGCTCATGTACAATTTTTGCACGTGCGTATAAAGCATCATAAATTTGTCTGGGAAGGAGATACTTGTTATTCGACAAAAGTTCAAAGACCTCATTAAGGCCCACTATTTTTCCGTTCTCAGTGATGGTAGCCAGATCCTGACCGCCTCTTACCCTCCCGGCATTGGTCGCCTCAGCGGCAATCTTTGAATGAATCCTTACAGCAACATTATACCGGTCAAGCAAAACTTTTTCCTGGAAATTTGATCGTTTCTCAAGAACAAGCTCGGTCATTTTCTTGACCTTATCGAACTCATTGGACACAGCTTTTTCGGTAATGAGTTTCACGAGATAGATGAATATCGCCCCCACCACAAGGAGCAGCACAACGGGCCACGAGTATTCGGAAAGCCATTTCAATATTTGTTCCATAAGCCAGCATTTTGAGTCGTCGAATCAAAACAGTCAGTCCCCCGGTGGAAAGACCTGAATAACAATATTGAATACGAAGATGATAAACTAAAACGCGGAGATTCAGGATGGGCTCGCGATCAGAATGGATCAAGTGGTTTTGGAATCTCTGATCTAAAATATGAAATAATTGAAATCTTCCAAAAAAAGCTTTGGACTGTGGGATGCCGGTTGACCACCCGAAGTAGCGCCGCTTTATGGGTAAAACGATTTAAATGCCTGCAGGCTTGGTTTTTTTCCGCTGCGTCTTTTGCTTTCATGCCAGGGCCTCCGTTTACAGATCAGGATCTCCATTCTATGCTACAGAGCTCTACCGCGGACGTTTTTCCCTTGAGCATGATACTTCCTAGGTGTTCGGTGTGCAGGGCGGGATGTGGTCCTGCCTTGTCGAGAAGTATTTTCGAGGCAAGAAAGTGCTTACGGTGATCGTTGCAGACGCTCTGAATCCTTGCGGCTGTGTTCAGCGTGTCGCCATGATAGGCGAGGTCCCGTTTATATTCGCCAATCTCCACTGTCGTGACCGTACCTGTATGCGCGCCCGCCTTGAAATCCGGGACAAGTCCGTAGTTAGTGAGGTAGTAGTCGCGGCGATCTTCAAACTGTCTCAGGCAGGCAAAATAAAACTCGATGCAGTAGTGATTTCTCAAGCCTTCGCTTTCCGGCCATGTTACTACGATCTCGTCACCGACATACTGATAGACCTGAGCACAATAAGGATAGAGTACTTCATTGATGTCTGCAAAACAATCGCGGATAAAGGCGCTGTACTGCAAATGCCCGAGCTTTTCGGCAGTGGAGGTCGATGACCTGAGATCCATGAACATGAAGATCCGTTGCTCTTCCTTCGGGTTGCGGTAGCGTCCCAGCAAGAGCGGAACCAGGATACCCGGGCCATACTTCTTGTTGACGTGGTTGATAAAGCTTATGACGAGCGTCATGCAGAAATAATAGATGACCAGAAGCAAGAACAGAAACTCCCATGCCTTGTCACTAAGCGTGATCGGGGTATTCAGGGAGGGCCTGATCACTGCATCGAACAGAACGTATCTGAGCAAAGCAAGCAGGAGAACAAGAACCGCGAGCGATATCAGCGTTCT
>CBHTUB010000494.1:0-4115 GCA_966095595.1 uncultured Chryseosolibacter sp.
GGTGTCGTATGTTAAGGTGAGTATTATCGCTCCTTAAGCATCCGGAATGTTCGGCTCTACCAGCTTCGCCAGTTTCTCCAGCGATTCCTGCCAGCCCAGATAGCACATCTCTACCGGAATCGCTGCTGGAATTCCTTCCTGAAGAATTTTTATCTCAGTGCCGGCAATGGTCTTACGGAGTGATACCGTGGTGATCATTTCTCCGGGCAGGTTGGGATCGTCGAATTTATCGGTGTACTTCAAAGACTCGTTCGGCTTGAACTCGACATAAGTGCCACC
The DNA here is from genome assembly GCA_966095595.1 of uncultured Chryseosolibacter sp. GTDB lineage: Bacteria > Bacteroidota > Bacteroidia > Cytophagales > Cyclobacteriaceae > Chryseosolibacter. The sequence goes on from CBHTUB010000494.1 coordinate 280, forward strand.
GAAGGAATGACTATTGCCCGTTGAAAAATTTTCGAACGACATACGGAAGGTGCCGCCTTTCTCTGCTTTCATCGCGTGAACGGTGCACGTGAATCCATATGGCGGCAGCCAGGATGCAATGGCTGCAGGTTGTGTGAAGGCGCGGAATACTTTTTCCGGTGTTGTTTTAAGCATTCGATGAAGGGAGACGCTGTTTGACATAAGAGTTATTTTTTTGTTGTTAGTATTAAATTCTGGTTGCTATCGGTTCGGCCCTGAGGTTCTTACATTGCACACTTGCCCTTGTGATGCCCCGTCTGCACACCATGCAAACATGCCCTCGATTCTTTTTGTATCGCCAAAAGAAATCGGGAACCAAACCTGTCTGCCGACAGGCAGGGAAAGATGCGAAACCCTCAATGTACGCCCGGACACCCTGATAAAAGCATTCACTTCTAAAATCTAAAATCGTCAATCTAAAACCTGCCTGCCGGCAGGCAGGTCTTAAATCGATACCGCCCGGTCGGTAACACTTAAATATTTATAGATGACCGCGAACATTTTCAAGACTGTAACGCTCTCACTTGCCTTTCTTTAAAATCACATGCGTCGCACCTTTGCCGTATGTCGTTTTAGTGTCGGTGAATCCAAGCTTTGGCAGATCTATTCCGGCAAACAGGTGTTCTCCTGATCCAAGAAATACCGGCGAAATAGCGAGGTGCATTTCGTCTATGTGGCCCGCCTGCAGATACTGGCGAATTGTTGACACTCCCCCACCGATGCGGATATCCTTTCCGTTGGCGGCTTTCCTGGCTTTCTCGAGTGCGGACTCGATGCCATCCGTGACAAAGTAGAATGTTGTTCCTCCTTTCATGGTCAACGGTTCCCTTGCATGGTGCGTCAGTACAAATACCGGTACATGATATGGCGGGTTCTCGCCCCACCAGCCTTTCCACTCATTGTCGGGCCACCCTCCACGGATCGGTCCGAACATATTGCGTCCCATGATCCACGCACCGAGGTTGTCAAATGATCTTTCGGCAAAATCGTTATCAACTCCTTCCGTTCCCGCGCCTTTGCCGTACAGTTTCTGAAACACCGTGGTGGGAAAGAACCACTCGTGAAGCTCTTCGCCTCTGTTGCCCAGGGGTTGCTGTTTGCTCTGGTCAACGCCGGCGCCATACCCGTCGAGTGAGATGGAGAATGCTGATACTTTTACTTTGGTCATAAGATGTTTTTCTATTTTAATTTCCCGTTGTTATCAAAACACGATCGATAAGTCACTTCAAAGAAAGTATTCTACTAACCGGAAATGTTCTATACCTTTCATTCGCCTTATCAATGGCCCCGAGCTATGCCGGCTTGTACTTATGGAGCATCGTTCCATTCTTATAGGCAACGGTGCTTTCCAATTCCAAAACCTTCTGTTCCTTAAATATCGGAAGTCCTTTTCCTATTGCAACCGGCCTTCTGAAAATATAGTATTCGTCCACAAGGTTCTGGCTAATGAGCGAGCTTACAAAAGTGGCACCGCCGTAAACCATGATATCCTTGCCGGGTTGTTTTTTAAGTCTCTGAATTGCTGTGACCAGGTCACCGTTCTCCACTTCTACGTTTTTGCCCTTGATGGCTTTTTCTGTCTTGCTGAAAACGATCTTGTGCAGGTTCACCATGCGTTGCGCGAGAGAGTGCTGCAAACCGGCAGGCTGATTATCAAGTGCATTTTCCCAGTGATCGATGAATTCGCGGGTCATCTTGCGTCCGAGCAAAATCGTATCGCAGGTGTCGGCCAGCTCTATGACACGTTGTAAAATTGCTTCGTCTGGTTTACCGATCCATATCCAGTCCAGCTCGCCATTCGGTCCTGCAACAAAACCGTCGAGGGTCATTTGTATCTGTAGTTTTAGCTTTCGCATATCCGTTTTGTTTTAGTGATCTCTGTGACAAATATCTGAACAAAGAAGCGGGGCTGTGTGTGTTAATTGCGACATCCTCTAAGGTCGTTTGCGTCAAAATGCGGGTCTTTGCGTATTCCAGACGCTAAGGCCGCCCTTTTTAAAGCGGAGCGTTTTCCGATCATGAAGTAACCCAGCTCCGCAACTCGGATATTTTGTTTAACGAAAGCAATCTATTGTAGAACTTTTTGAGCATTATCCGAAAAATGGTTCAACTCAGCTAAATTATTTGAGCTTCACTGTTGGTCTGGTGGCCTCGCTCACATTAAATTGCTATAAGCCCATTCGAACCCCACATGAAGTATAAGCTCGTAGCGTCACGAGTTCTGGAAGAATTGCGTGACAAACTTGATCGTCAGGTCAGGGAATCCTCTATTGCGGATAGTTACCTCTCGGAGATTCTGAAAGGTAATCTTGACGCGACAACCACATTTGATAGTACCGATAGCAAGCTGCTCCCCAACCTGGAAGCGTTGCGTGTTCACCTGAAAAAGATCTCGGCATCCGAAGAAGAGCGAAACTGGCTCAACGTAGGACTTGCCACATTCGGCGACATCCTCCGAAACAAGCGATCCCTCGAGCTCAGGCAGCTCGCCGACGAGATCATCAGTAATGTCATCAAATATGTCGGCGCAAACCAGGGCGCCATCTTCGTATTGAACGATTCAAATGTCGGAGACGAACATCTCGAGATGATCGCCTGTTACGCATATGATCGGAAGAAGCACCTGAATAAACGGATCAATACCGGCGAAGGCCTCGTAGGCCAGTGCGTGCTTGAAAGGGAGATCATTTACATGAAGCATGTGCCCGAGAATTATGTGGCGATAACCTCCGGCCTCGGTCTTGCGAGCCCGCGCGAGGTGCTCATCGTCCCCATGCTTGTCAATGACAAGGTGTTCGGTGTACTGGAGCTCGCATCGTTCCAGGAATTCTCGCAGTACAAGATCGACTTCCTGAAAAAATTGTCCGAGAACATCGCTTCGACGATCAAGACGGCTCGCGAAACCGAAAAAACACTTGCCTTGCTGAATTCAAGTCAGCAACAGGCCGAGGAACTTCGGGCGCAGGAGGAAGAGATGCGACAGAATATGGAGGAATTGCAGGCTACGCAGGAGGAAATGCAGCGAAAGGCGAACGAGCTCTCCAGAGCCTCTGCCGAAATGAAAAGTGTTCTCAATGGGATCAATGCAACCATGGCAACCATCGAATTTACACCCGATGGAAAAGTTTTAACTGCCAACGAGAACTTTCTCAAGGCGATGAAGTACTCGATCCTGCAGATCCAGGGAAAGCATCACCGGATGTTCGTTCCCGATGACGTGCTTCAGGATGGATCATACGAAACATTCTGGCGGCGCCTTGGTTCGGGCGAGTCCATTACCGGCACTTTTAAAAGGAAGTCCGCGGACAACCGGTTGGTCTGGCTCAACGCCATTTATAATCCGATCGTGAATGAAAAGAATGAAGTAGTAAAGGTGGTCAAATTCGCCACCGACATCACGGGCGAGCAGGAGCAGAACGCCGAAATGAAAGGAATTCTGGCGGGGATAGATGCGATGATGGCCACCATAGAGTTTACGCCCAATGGTGACGTGATCAAAGCGAACAAGAACTTCCTCGATGTTTTGAACTACACCGCCGCGCAGATAGACGGCAAGCACCATCGTATCTTCTTACCCGCCGACATTGCAAATTCCGACGATTATAAAACCTTCTGGGTAAGGCTGCGAGCGGGCCAACCGATCGCGGGAGAATTCAGAAGGCTTACTTCGGATGGAAGGACCGTTTGGCTCAAGGCGATCTACAATCCGATCGTAGATTCGAACGGGAATGTGCGTAAGGTCGTAAAGTTTGCTTCTGACATCACGTCGATAAAAACGGCCGGGTGATTGCCTCATA
>CBHTUB010000495.1:0-4109 GCA_966095595.1 uncultured Chryseosolibacter sp.
TCATCGGCGTATTATTCGTCACCTCGAAGGGCGCGGCCGGAGTCACGGGAAGTGGATTCGTCGTACTTGCCTCGACCTTGTCTGCCGTAAAGATCATCCCCGTCGAAGGGCTTGCGTTGCTGCTGGGGGTCGACCGATTCATGTCCGAAGCCCGCGCGATCACCAATTTCATAGGCAACGGAGTGGCTACGATATGGATTGCGAACAACGAAGGAGAATTCGATCGGGAACGGATGGAACGGGCGTTTCGTGAGTAACGTTCGGGGTTCGACGTTTCTCGTTTCGGGTTCCGCGTTGGGTAGTGTTTTTGCGTAGCATCGCCGCGGAGCTTCCGCCCCACAGCTTGTCGTCTGTCAACTTACGGCTCGTCCCCTTGCAACTTATGCTTACAGCTTTATTTTCTATCCCCACGAATAGTTATCATACTTCGACAGGATCTTTTCAAGCAGTCGAAACACTTCCTTGTCCGTGCCATCCAGTCTGCGGCGGAGCCAGAAGCCGATCGCGATGCTTTCGTCGAAATAGAAATACTCATTTTCCTGTGTCGGGAATTCCTGGTAGACCTTATTGAACCAGGTGTCACCAAGGTCCTTTCCATAGTTCTCATAGAGGTAGCTGGGGCCATGGAAGTCTCCGGTGTTTGACATCGCTTCCCGGTAGGCATCCGCCTTCGCCTGATATTGCTCATCGCTGCCGACCTCCTCATACGCTGCGGCCAGCATCCACATCGTTCTCCTGAACATGTTGTTGTAGATCTCCTGTGCAGAGTGGTTCATGAACGTTTGGTCCGGCTCCGGGATCAGGTTGGTTTCAGCCCAGCGAAGGAAAGCAGGGTTTACTGATTTAAAGTAGGGCAGGTCGTCGTTATTGACGTACATGTTCACCCCGCTGATGGTCCATATCGCCGAATTGATGCTGAACTCGGAGCGATCCTCGTCGGTCTTTCTCGCGGCAAGTCTGTTCAGCGGAACGTCCGCGTAGTCTTCGAACATGGTTCGGAAGTTCACATATTTTCCGAAGCCGACTTCATCGATATAGAGGGTGTGCTGGCTGGTAAAATGATACTGGGAGCTTTCGTAGTTGTTCACGATCTCGCGAAGAAATCCTTCTACCAGCTCATACGATTCGTCTGAAGTGAGGTTGGTAGCGTTGGCAAGATCCTCGTAAATGATCTCGTCTTCGGAGGCTTCCATTTCGCCATAGTCGACAGCCTCATATTCAACGGCGGCTTCCGTGTCTGGCTTTGTCACGCCATCATAGGTAATGAATTTCTCACGATCCAGCTTCATTTGAAATCTTGGAACGAGGTTGACAGGCGAGAATGCGTACTGATGGTTGGCCATCGAAACATTCGAAAGGTCGACGACCATGATACGACGTGCCTTCACCGGCTTGAACTCGGCAACAAGCTGTACCGCGTTCAGCGGACCTATCGTTGGCAGATATTCGCCGTCGCGCAGGCTGTTCGCTGCAAGCGGTTTGAATACAATGGTATCCACCTGAAAAAAGTCCCCGGGATTCTTCGCTTCGTAGTTATTGGCAAAGTACACCAGTGCCTTCACTTCCCTGACAGTATCGTCTTTCGAGATCACCAGCCCTCCGAATTCCGTGAGGTTATCGAAGTTCACGGTAACCATGTTGGTGGTCATTACCTCGCTGATATATCCTTCATCCATTACGATAAGTTTTCCGCCCTTCGAGTTCATGATATAAAATGACCCGAAAATGATCGCGCCTGTCACCGTAAAAAGTGCAATCGGCATGAGGTCGGCCTTGTTGATGGAGGCTTCGCTGCACCACTTTTTAACCGGTGCGAAAAACATGGTGACGAGTATGAACAGCCCGTAGATGCTGCAGAGCGAGGCGTAGATGATGAAAAGGAAAAATGCTTCCTGTCTTTCTCTCTCTGACAGTGTTGCCGAAGCGCTGTACAGCGTGATGCCGGCCAGGAGCCATAACATCAAAGGGGTGAGGTATAAAAACGGATATGATCTTTTTGATCCGAAGAACCAGAAGAACGATGTAACCAATAGCCAGATCGTCGCAAAGGCGCTGGCAGCGATCATCCACACGCCGAAAGCGGGAAAATTATAAAGGAAAACAGTTTGAATCAGGAGGATGATAAATCCAACGATGTTCAGGGCAGCGAATACCCGGAACGCAACAGGGAATTTCATAAGCGGGGGTTTACAACTGGAAAGTTACAGTCTCCCTGGGATTCTGCCAAACGTCGGTGTCGCTAGAATAGTCCCAATTGAGTCTGGGAGGCCATAGGCGGGGCTGTTCTTATTCTGCCGAAAGAGCTTCGGATGTGGTACAGCTTGGATTCTTTATCGCGGGAGCTGACGACGATCTGTGTTTGCCCGGCCACACGTGTAAACATGTCCCTGACGAGTCGCGGAGAATTATTTTCGCGGGAAAGGTGTGAAAGGAATAAATGAGTCAGCAATGGGGGTCTGTTCTGAAGAAATAGCTCCAGCGCCTGGCGATTGGAGAGATGTCCGCGCCCGCCCCTGATCCTTTCTTTTAACGGATATGGATATGGCCCCTGGTCCAGCATGTGTTCGTCGTAATTCGATTCGAGAAAGACCGCATTGCAGGTAGTGAAATACTTTTTTACCTGTTCGCAGGGATGCCCGATATCCGTAAAGATCCCTACGCTGACACTATCACCCGTAACCACGAAACTGTGGGGATCTGCGGCATCGTGGTATTTCGGAAAAGCGGTAATACTCAGTCGTCCAACCTGTATCGGCACGTGCGGCTGAAAATTTCGGATCAGGCTTTGATCGATATGTACGCCACTGTTCGCGAGCGTCGCGGTAGTGATGTATACCGGAAGCCTGTGCTTCTTCGAAATGCCGGGAACTCCGTGAATGTGATCGCCATGTTCGTGAGATACGAAAACTGCCTTTACTTTTCTGATGCTCAGGCCAACACGCTTCAGGCGTTTTTCCGTTTCGCGGCAGGAGATACCGCCATCAACCAATATTCCCTCGTCATTATTGCCAACGTAATACGAGTTTCCGTTGCTACCTGAATTCAATGAGGAGATGAACAATGACATGTCGTAAAGGTAAATGTGTTTCCCGGATCATGCTGTCTATGGTCGCGCCTAATTTTTGGCGTGGATCCGGAATTTGACAGCCGCTGTCAAAAATTCGCGTTCGGTGTCGGGCACATGACATTTTGTGCTTAATTTTTATGGTAGTATTGGAATGTTCGGATCAAAAGCTTGAAGTATGATGAAGTTTTTTGGGCACCTGTGCCTGGTCTTGATCTTCGCGGGCGTCTCGTCGTGCGTAAGCCACAACCTGGATGAGTCTGTGGGCGTTCCGGAGACAGACGAGACATTTTTTACCGAGATCCGGAATACGACAGGATACCATTATTATCAGGACGGAATTATACTCGAGCCGGCGCCTCCCAGTCCGCATTCGCGATTCAAGCTGAGGTTCAACGAGATCGCCTGGTCTGCGCTTGACGAAAACGGAGAGCTGCCCACCGGCGCCGAATTTCCGGAGGGATCGGTGATCGTAAAGGAGGTACATGCATCAGGCTCCCTGGGTCTCTATGCGGTCATGAAAAAACGATCTGCCGACACCAACGCAGCGGGTGGATGGCTATGGGCCGAATACAGGCCCGACGGAACGCTGGGATATACCATTAATCAGAAGGGACTTGGATGTACAGGGTGCCATAGTTCAGGTACACACCGCGATTTTGTGCGCACCTTTGACCTTCACTGACCCCTTTTCTTTCCCGCTCAGTGGTCAGAGTGCGATTTCAAACGTGACACCCACCGGCTGTAGGCCTTTTTTGCAGAAACCTTACACGGAACCGAAACGCGATCCTAATTCAGAAACTTCTCCGGCTGTCGGATTTAATTTTGGATATGATTAGGATCACACCACCAATGAAAACCAAGCTCATCGAGAACCTCATGATCATGACCATTATCGCTGCGATTATAATCTGCGTGATAGTGTTCTCGTAATCAATGTGTTCAATATACACAACAAACGATTAGCCGAAGAGGAACTCCACATCGTCCCTTGAAAGGCTCTTCACAAACCCTTCATCGTCTGTAATGAGGTCTTTGGCGAGCA
>CBHTUB010000496.1:0-4090 GCA_966095595.1 uncultured Chryseosolibacter sp.
ATTGTGCCAGAAGAATATCAGCTCGGCATCGGGTTGCGTAGCGACGTAATCGGTCATTTCAAACTTCGTCCTGTACATCTCAAACTCCTCTTTAAAACCTGTCCACCAGGCCGTGTTGAGCAGGTCCTTTTTCAATTGCTCAGGAACCGCCAGCCCGAACATCGATTGGTAATCGGTCTCGTAGATCTCGAGCGCATTCCGGTAGGCGATAAATGCATTGTTATAGTCATTGGTAGATTGGTAGATGATCCCCATCAACGTATGAATGAAAGCGTCGCGTTGGTATTTGCGATCCGACTGATACTTATCACTGAGCTGCTTGAGACGGATGTCTACCCGCCTGCATTCCACCAGCGCTTCTTCAGGCTTATTCAACTTCAGGTAATTGATGGCCTTGAAGTACAGCAACATCAGATGCTCGTGATCTTCTCCTGCATACACCGTGATCATCGGGTTCGAGAAATACGAGGCCGCCTCGTTGAGGTAGTTGATGTGGTGGTCTTCACCGAAAAGATAAGCCTTCTCGAAAAAAGCATTACTCTCTTCGTACTGTCCGAGCACCGAGAGCAACAGACCTTTGTTCACAAAATAGATGAAACGATTTCTTCCCGTAGCGTTTGTGCCATTTGACTGAAGAGCGTCAAGCGCATTCTTCAATTCGCCCCGCTCGAACTCCTTGTTGAAATTGTAATTCTGCTGATGATAGGTCGCGCACGACGTAAGGAAAGCAACAGCGCAGCACGTTATCGCAACGTGATACGCAATACGTCTGGCCACCTGAATTCTCATCCGGTTTTTGAATTAATTCTTGACGAACTTTTTGATCTCGTTTTGTCCGTACCAGATCCGTTTGTTGGTCTCTATGTCAGTAAGGAAAAGCGTGGTAATGTAGTTGACTACTTTCTTGTTATTGTACGTATCCGTCTCGGAGGTCATCTCCCCGAACAACATCAGGTCCGCCCCTATCTCTTTTCCGAACTGCTTGGCAGTTGACGCATCTGCAAAATCCTTCTGCTGACTCCTCTCTACCCGTAGTTTATCCCTGAACTCGTCCGACTCGACAATGTCTGCAATGGATGAATTATGGATCACCAGCTCGAATTTCTTTACAAAGTTCTCTGAATCGATATGCTCGGCGGTCTTGTTGCGGATCAGTCCCATGACGATAACAGGCTTTCTGCCGAGGTCACCGGAGTATTTTTTGAAGTTATCGGAGTCGAAAAGATCGTAGATCATCTGGTCTGCCACCTTGCGGGAATCGGTATCGTTCCAACGGCCGCTCAGGTCGATCTGTGTTGAGGGGTCGATGCGGGTAACTTTTCGGGTCTGACAGGATAAAACGGTAGATAATAAAACCAGTACCGCTAGAATTCTGAACATAATGGAGCTTGTTTAGTCAACTTTAAGCGAAAATCTTGCCGGATATTTTAGTCAATAGTTCAATAGTCACTAGCCAGTAGTCTCTGGTAAAATGCTAAATACTAACTGACACCTAGCCAATGGCTTTCAGGCCTCGGATCACTCCTTTCGGATCTGTAGCCGAGAACACAAAGTTTCCCGCCACAAGTACATCCGCGCCCGCGTCTAATAACGGTTTTGCGTTCTGTTGGTTTACCCCACCATCGATCTCGATCAGGCATTTTGAGCCGGATTTTACAATTAACTCCTTGAGGTCCCTAACCTTTCTATAGGTGTTCTCAATGAATTTCTGGGCGCCAAAACCGGGGTTCACGGACATGAGGCACACCACATCGATGTCTGCAATGATATACTCGAGTTGCGATACGGAGGTATGGGGGTTGATCGCGACACCTGCCTTGATGCCCAGGGCCTTGATCTGCTGGATATTCCGGTGCAGGTGCGGACAAGCTTCGACGTGAACGGAGATGACGGACGCCCCCGCCTTGTGAAAAGCCTCCACGTAACGCTCGGGCTGAACGATCATCAAATGCACATCCAGCGGCTTCTTGGCATGACGGTTTACTGCCTCGACCACGGGGAGGCCCATGGAAATATTCGGAACGAAGACGCCATCCATAATATCGACGTGGATCCAGTCGGCTTCGCTTTCATTCAGCATTTTTATCTCGCGCTCCAGGTTGGCAAAGTCGGATGCCAGGATCGAGGGAGCGATTATCGGGGTTTTGGACATGGGTTGTAGTGGTTGAAGGGCGAAAGTTAATGGTTTGGGGCAAGAAGATGAAATCGGAAATGGGTGGAGGTTTTTGCATGCCTTGGTGTCGGTGTCAGGCCTCAAGCCTCAGGCTGCAAGCCCCGGGCATACTCTCCATGCCAGACCACCCGCGCAAATCCTGAGCATAGGCCGCGGGAAGAGAGCAGCGCGCGAAGGATCTGCATGCGCGCAGGAAGGAAGTTGAGTCGCGGGCTTCGATGCTATCCTGACGGATGATTTGGGTTCCCGGATCGCTAAATATCATCGCGATACATGGGAGCTGTTCCACCGTAGGAGCGCCCGAAAGTGCTTTGCTGAAATAAGATGCGCCAGGAAGCACAATTGCAAAACGAACATAAGCGTCATACCGGGGTATCCGGCGAGCATGTCCGCAGTCATCAGCGAAGATGCTACCACCAACGCGAGGTTTATCCAGGAAACCATGCCTAAAATGCTATAGGCCAAACCGGCACGCCACGAAACTTTATCGGGTCGGGTCGAAAGCCATCCGATGGGAATCGCCGCGATCCCGACAACTATTTCCGCATTGACCGCGATGTCTATTGAATCGAGGACGAGGCCTTTATCTTCCGCAAGATCGCTCAGAATAAGAGCCAGCGGAATCCGGATCACCTGAAACCCGACGAATGTTAATGGAGAGAAGTACTGAACGAATGAAAGTCCGGCGTCAACTTTTTGCCGGGCCACCACGGCAGCAAAGACGATGAGAGAAACATAGAAAAGGAAGTCTGCAAGGCCAGCCACATCGTCAACTAAGCCGGAAATAAGGACCGAGCCCACGACCGCCGTGTGTACGACGTAGGCAAACATGAACCACTTGACATTCCGGTAGGTATAGCCACTTTCATCCACCGACCTGGCAAGCCGAAAAAGCAGATAGGCAAGGAAGATGATCACCGCTACGCCCGTGAATTCAATCGCCCGTTCAGATTCAAATGACATTATGGAGTGAGGTTATACGAATATACATGCTTTCCTCACTTCGTCGTCAGGTAGCGATGGAAGTTTATAACACTATGCTCCCTCCTCTCGAAATGAATCTTGTGCTATTTACTCTCTACGCTTTGTAGAAGCAGCCATTTTCCCATTAAAGATTTTGACAGCTCCCGGCAAATTCTTCTTCTTAACCTGCTTCATGATCTTCTTATCACTAGTGCCTGTGATCTCAAGAAGATTGTCTTTGGTCAGGGGGACAATCTTGCCATCATCACCATGCTGGATGGCGGTTGTATAATTGATCTGATCAGGTTCGGCAAAAAATGATTAACAATTGATGGCGCCCTTGATGGGTAGGAAAAGCCAAAAGGTGTCGGCAGCAACTCCGATTTTATCTGAGTTTTAATACTAAATATAATGGCTTTAAAGGCAATCGTCGAGATCAGCCATTCAGACATTCATCTCCAATAGATCTTTGGAATATCATTAGCCTCCTATACTTGTTGATATTTCGAACATCGGCAAGTACATCGCCAGTAAAATAAATCCAACGACCAGACCAAGGAAGATGATCATGGCTGGCTCGAGGAATGTATTCAGCAGACTGGTTTGATGTTCCACGTCTCCACTAAATTGTCGGGAAAGTTTTTCAAAAAATACATCAAGTCGATTTACTTCTTCACCAACCTTTACAAGGGAAATCATCCGCCTGCTGTAGATATCAAACTGACTCATCGTATGGTGGAGACTGGAGCCATTCATCACATCCTGGGCCATGCGATCAAGTGTAATCTGTATCGGATAAAACGTCACCATCTGAGCGATCAGATTGATCGATCGCATCAGCGGAACCTTTGAACCCAGCAACAGCGACATTGAACTGCAAAATCTGGCAAGCTGCACTGCATAAATAATGTTGCCGATTATAGGAATTCTCGCGACAAACTTACTAGAATACCG
>CBHTUB010000497.1:0-4052 GCA_966095595.1 uncultured Chryseosolibacter sp.
CATGTTGCGGATGGTTAACAGATTCTTTTTAGCAGCGATGTCTTTGCTGACCACGATGTTGATGGAGCTGTCTGCCGGATTGGGGTAAATGCTGAACGGAGATCTGGTTGCTTCATTCATTCCGGTGACGACGTTTCGCGTAAAATTCATCCAGTTGAGATTGAACTCGGGTTGCACAACCTTTACGCGCAGGATACCGACACCTGCATCGAGCTTCATCAACGCAGAGATCGTTGTCCACGCCTGCCAGCCACCGGTTGACGGAACGTTGACGGTCGTGGAGTTGAGCACTTCCTTCGAGATGTTCAATTGTTCAAAGAGTATTTTTCCGTTTGCAGACTGACTCGCTACACGAGCTTCCAGTGTGAATTCCGATGTCTCATCGTTTCGGATGCGGTATTCAAGGAAGTCGCCGGCATTTGTGTAACCGATGTTAAACCCACCCCCAGCATCGGAGCTTTTTTCCACAACCAATCCCTCGTTGAGATAAAAATCCTCTGCTTCAATTTTTCCGGGTATCGCATAGTGGTGAGGAATATTATTCTGAACGGAAAGGTTCGAGAAGTTTTCAAGCAGGGACCCGTCTGCGGCCGTCACGGTATTGCCATTGTAGCTTAGCGTCACCTGATCCGTGTCGCTCAGACTCGCGTTGAGCGTAAGATTTATCACGTCTTTACCTGGTGTGAGCGTTATACCGCTGATCTCTACGTTCTTGTTATTGACAAGTACCGAGAAATCGGAGTTGTTGAAGCTTGAGGACGTGATGATTTTATTGACAGACAAAAGGATCTTGTTATGTTCGGTCATCAGGGCGCCCACCGCCTTCAGCTGGATTTCGCTTGTCTTTCTGTTGAGGGAGAATTTGAGATAGCTGAGATTGGCGCCGCCCTTGCGGATCACGAACCGCACGACGTGCTTTCCCTTCATTAGCGTAACATCAGCGATCCTTTTTGTTCCATAGGCGCTGTAGCCACCCGTTGACGATAATTCTATCACCGGAGTTTTTAATGTCCCATCGACAAAGAGCTGAACGCTCGAAGCTATGCTCGGCATCGCGTACCGGATGTCGAGGTCATATACTGCGCTGGAGTCGACGTCAAGCGTATATTGCAACCACTCGCCGTCGCTGGTCCATGCTACGGAGTAACCATTCGATAGCTCGTCCGTATCGGTGTTTTCCTGAATGTCGACACCATCGTTTCGGTAAGTCCAGCCTCTGTTCCATGGCGTATATTCTCCGACAGATACATGGTAAGTTCCGGTGTCGGTGTCTACATAAGCTTTGTTATATCGGCCGAGATCAAAATCCGAAACATGGACGACTCCCGGGAGAGTATGTTTTCTGAAAGGTATGGTTTCGTCGCTCTGCACCTGGCGGAACATCGCGTCGATGACGTCCGGTCTCATGATGTTATTTTCAATCTTGAGATTTTCGGCGAGCTGCAGGAGCGCCGCTTTTGCAGTTTCTGCTGATGGCGTGGCACCACCGTTTTTCCAGTAGTCCAGGAGTTGTGCGTAACCATCATTCTTTACAACGGTCAGGGGATTGACCACGGACCCGACTTTTTTCATTGGCCACCATGCCCAGCCGATGCTATTGCCTTCCATCAGCTTGATGGCATTTCTGAACCACACATTCGAGTTCTCGCCGGATTCACCGAGCCAAAGGGGCACGTTATACTGGTCACGCAGATTGATGAAGCCCTGTACCGAGCCCTGGTCGTTGTAATTCCAATACTTGTGAAAGCTCAGCGCCATGTTGTCATCCCAGAACGGCAACAGTCCGTTATGATTATTGGCCCAGCAATTTCCCTCGATAAAGATGATGTGATTGTCATCCACTTCGCGGATGGCTGTCGTGATATCGATCAGCAATTGCCTGAGCGGTCCGTTGGTCGTTTCATCGCAACCGTTGATGTTCGTACCCTGGAATGCCCAGTTGGTTTCGTTGATCAGGTCATAACCGCCGATCCACTTTTTATCCTTATATCGTTCTGCAAGCTTGCGCCATAACGCGATGGTCTTTTGTTTGTTGAGATCGCTCTCCCATAGTGAAGGCTTCGAGGGATCGTAGTCGGAAATCGCAGCATCCTTACCCTGGCCACCCGGCGCTGCGTGCAAGTCGAGGATCAGGTAGATCTCATTTTTCTCACACCAACGCAGAAGGCTATCCGTCAGGGCAAACCCCTTGTCGAGCCACGTATTGCTTCCCGCGATCGGCTCTTGTTCTATCGGGAGTGTAAAGAGGTTGTAGTGCATCGGCAGTCGCACGGAGTTGAATCCCCACGATGCGAGGGAGTCGATGTCGCGTTTCGTGCAATGATTGGCAAGCCAGGCGTCGTAGAACTCTTCGGTTGCCGTCTGCCCGATAAGCTGAGCGATCCTGGTCTTGATCTGTGTTTGCGTGTTGGCAAAGCCATTGGTCTCCAACATGTAGCCTTCCTGGAGCATCCATCCGCCAAGACCCATGCCTCGCAAAATGAACTCGTTATTGTTGCCGTCCAGGATTTTTTTTCCGTCCCGGTGAAGGTATTGCGCGAAAGCCCGGTGTACCGGCAGTTGGAAACAAAGTATTAGGAGCACAAGCGTTAAGCGTAGTCTTGTCATGGGTGTGTGTTCAGGTTGTAGGTTTTGAAAACGTTTCCAAAAATAAATCCCTAAAAAACCGCTATATTCATCATTCGATACACCTTGATTACTTCAATCAGATCGGAAGTCTACTTTTTGTATACTTCATTTGCATGAAGCTAACTGAAAACCAATTGTTTAAGGAAATGACGGAGATCGGTTCAGGACTACTGACCTTGTTGCAAAAGAAGTACTTCTTTCCAATCATTTTTTGCGCAATTCCGCAGCTGCTCACCGCCCAGCAGCAGGTAGATAACGATGTAAGATTTCACGGCTTGCCCCCGGTGATCCATTATACAAAGAAGGATTTTAAGGGCGACCCGCAGTTCTGGGGCATGTGCCAGGATAAAAATGGTGTCCTCTATTTCGCAAACAATGATGGTGCCCTGGTCTTTGACGGCCAGGTATGGCATAAGGTACCCCTTCCCAATAAGTCTTCCATTCGCAGTATCATGGTGAGTCATGACAATACGGTGTATGCCGGTGGTTTCAACGAGTTTGGAACGATCCGACGGAATACTTTCGGAGAATATTATTATGAGTCGCTTACACATTTGCTGAGGTCCGAGGAGAGAAACATCGAGAACGTGTGGCAGATCAATGAGGTGCAGGGCCATGTTGTTTTCAGGACCTTCAAAAAACTGATCGCTGTTGCGAATAACAAAGCGGTGACCTTTTCTGCAACTTCCGATTTCCTGCTGTCGTCGGTTGTTCATGGCAGGTATTATGTCTATGACAGGGAAAGCCTGAGGAGCCTTGATTTTCAATCTATGGCGTTCACCCTTGTAGCGAAAATGGATAGTTTCAACAGGGAGAACCTCGTTGGCATTGTCGAGAGCTTCGAGAAGGACCAGGTCCTTGTCATCACCAAGCAGGGATCTTTCTACACACTGGATCCTTCGACCAACGAGATCAGACTTCGCCAGCGTTTCTTCGGACCGGGATCGAATAATTTATTGACGTGCGTGATCAAGTCCTCTTCCGGCGAATACTACATCGGCACCCTTCGCACGAAGGTGATCGTACTGAACGCAACAGGAAAAAACATAGCACAGGCACAGGCATTCAACACGCTTCAGGATAATACCGTTCATGCCTTGTTCGAGGGCTCTGACGGAAAAATATGGGCATGCCTCAATAACGGCATTGATTGCATCGACGTAAAATCGCCGGTGTCCCTGTTGTTGAACGATGCGTCGACCTACGATGTGGCAACGGATGATAAAAAGATCTATGCAGCCACCAACCAGGGTGTGTTTGTAGCCGAGCATGAGAATGGAAAAATTTTCCTTACCCAGGATCACTTCAGGAACATGGCGGGCCTCGAAGGTCAGGCGTGGAGCCTGGCGAAGTTCGAGAATGAAATTCTGTGTTCACATGATCGCGGGGTTTTTATCCTTGGAGAAAAAGGTGTGAAACGAATT
>CBHTUB010000498.1:0-4029 GCA_966095595.1 uncultured Chryseosolibacter sp.
CATAGGGTTTAAAGGGCTGCTCTTACAATGTGTAATGGATCTTCGTAGTCGCGTACTACGGGTTTGCAAACGGAGGTGTGTGTCTTTTCCTCGAATTCCTGGGCCACGGGATCGCTGCAGAACTTTTCGTTGTGTACCACCAGCTCGTTTCCGGCCCACACGACCGTATGCGCAATGGTGAAATCACCTTCACCTCTGTCTATGTAGCTCTGGGAATCCCTGATCAGGTTTTCTATTGTTTCGGAATCGGGCTGCAGGTCGTCGAGTACGGGCATGGTGAGCAATCCCAATCCTCCCAGCACTCTTCCGACTACAGGCAGAGCATTCAGTACGATCTTCTGAACGCGTGCACCGCGGTGTGCCGGAGCAAAGAGCACCATCCTGCATTTCGCGAGCCACGGTTTCTTTTCATCCTTCGCGTTGAGCAACGCTCTCCTCACAACGATCGAACCGAGGGAATGTGCCACGAGCACAACCTTGTCGTAGTCGATGCCACGTTTGACGGTTTCTGTTTCCAAAAGTTTTTCCAGGCATCTGTAAAACCTCAGGGCATTGTTGTTTACTTGTCCTTTCAGGCTTTTGTACCCGTAGAAGACCACGTCACATTTGGCGAAGTCGCGCGTGGTACGCAGGAGCTCTGGGAAGCATTTCCAGGTGTCGATGGATTCGCCGATGAAGCCGTGCACAAAAACGACGAGTCTGGTAGGCGGCTCGATGCTGTTATAGGCAATCGAGTTCTTGCCATCCTTGAGGGGTATCGGTGGGGTATGCGTCATAGGAGTTACCGGTTAGTCCAATAAAAAACCCATCGCCTTCGAATCGCTCGAAAAAGGCAATGGGTGAATACTAATATAGAAAATATGGTGTTTAGCTACAATGTGAGATTGCAGTAAAGATTGCTTTTACCTTTGCGATTGTGCGAAAAATCCCGGACACAAAGGGCGCGGAGGTCCACAAAGGTCGCAAGGTTCTAACTGCTTTCCAGGTGATGTAACATTCCCTCCAATTATGTCACGTGCCGTGCCCGCAATCCCATTATATTTGTAGCCTCTAATAAGAAAAAGCCCCAGTCATGCGTCTCTTCGTCCTCTTATTCCTGATCCTATCGGTAAAAGTCTATGCTCAGCCCAAAGTGTTGCAGGGCAATACACCTTCGTGGGTAACTCAATACGACTACGCCGAAAACATTTCCGACACCACCGAAACAAGCAATGGTTATGCCTACCTGCTCATCAGCCGGCAAAGTCACCTCGAGAACAAGGAAACGTATTGGAAATTCGTGATGAAGGTGACGGGTGAGGACGGTCTGTCGGTCGTCTCTTCCATAAACGAATCCTTCGATCCCTCTTTTCAGAAACTTACTTTCCATGAGTTGAACATCATCAGGAACGGAAAGAAGATCAATAAGCTCGACCCGGCAAAGTTCGACGTTCTCCAGCGCGAAGAGGAAATGGAACGCGCCATCTACGATAAATCCGTGAATGCCGTCTACAACCTGCCAGACGTGAGGGTCGGCGATATCGTCGAGTACTCGCTCACACGCAGGGGCACAAATCCTGTTTTCAACGGACACTCTTTTGGCGCATTTTATCTCCAGTATGGCACACCGGTTTCGAAGTTTGCCTACAAGTTTGTCTATAGTCCGAAACGACAGCTGCAGTTCAAAAACTTTGGTGATATCGGCACCATGCCGACGGAGACATTATCGGGCGCGCTAAAGGTGAGTGAGTGGATAAGGGAAAATGTTCCTGCGCTGCTCACCGACGACCAGCTGCCATCGTGGTACGACGCCTATCCTCACGTACAGTATTCCGACTTCGCATCATGGAATGAGGTGAAAGCCTGGGCGTACGAACTTTATCGCATGCCGCAATTAAAGAACGGAGAGCTGAAAGATGTGCTGGAATCCGTGAAGAGCTCGGAAAAGAGGGACGACGAAAAGATCAAGGAATGCATCCGCATCGCGCAGGGTGACATCCGCTACCTTTCTTTCTCCGATGGTGTGAATGGATACAGGCCCCATGCGCCGGATGCTGTGTATGCGCAGAAGTACGGCGATTGCAAGGACAAGTCGTTCATGCTGGCACTCATGCTGAACAACCTTGGCATCAAAAGCTCGCCGGCGCTGGTGGCGACCGATAACGGATACTCGCTTCCGAAGGAGCTTCCGAATCCCTACGCCTTCAATCATTGCATTGTACAGTTCACTTACAAAGATTCCACCTACTGGATCGATCCGACATTGAATGCGCAGGTAGGTCCGCTGAAGACCTATTGTTTCCCAACGTATCATCACGCCCTTGTCATCGACAACGAAGCATCGGAGTTGACAGCGATACCTTTCGGCTATAAGAATTCCATGATAGACGTAAAGGAAGATTATTCGATGGACGAAGTTGGCGGATATGTGAAGCTCAAGGTAACGACAACCTATTACGGTGACGAGGCCGATGAGATCCGCAGCTATTTCAAATCGAACACCACGGAAGAGATCAATAAAACATATCTCAACTTTTACGCAAAGGATTTTTCGGAGATCTCCGTGGCGAAGGATGTTGCGTACGAGGACGATCCGGTCAGCAACATCATTACGTCTTCCGAGGAATATCTGGTGAAGAATTTCTGGACACTCGAGAACGGCAACAAGACGGCGACGATCTACGCGCGCGTACTGGCCGGCTACCTCAATAAACCCGACACGCGCGTAAGGACGATGCCCCTGGCGGTGACGCATCCGCGCAACATTTTACAAACCATCAAGATACATCTGCCGGAGGAATGGAACATCGAAGATTCAAGGACCGAGATAGAATCGGATGCATTCATTTACAAGCGCTCCAGGTTCTACGCCGACAAAACGATCACGATGCGCTACCAATACAAAACGAAGGCTTCGTTTGTCGAAGGGGACAGGTCTGACGACCACATCGATAAGATCGAACAGGCGCTGGACGACAACGGATTCACCATCTACAAGGAACCGGGAACGACGAGCAACCGTTCGACGCACAGTTATGTTCTTCTGGTCGTAGTGGTCATCGTGGTATTGTATGCGGTGAAGAAGAGGCGCGGGTAAGCGTGAGTGAAACTCCAACTTTCGAAACATTTCGAACGATAAGGGTTTGGTAGTCTTTAATGTGCGATGAGGAAACCTACGTCTACATCTTCGTAGCCGAATCTTCCGTCCTTAGTGTGAGAGCGGAGTTTCTTGCTGGGGCAGATACCTCTGGTACAGGTCACATTTTTTCCCACTGGCGTGAGAACGTGCTGCGCTCCCGTAAGAAGAAGGGCGGGCTATCTGGGGAACGCATGCCCTATTCAATGTTGTGGATTATTTTCCTTACGCAATGGCCATATCGGTAAGGGGCGAGGCAGGGGGGATGGTCAATAGTCAATAGGCAGTGGGGAGAAAGGTGGATAGGAACGGGGATCGTGATCGGATATTTTGCGTTCGGCGCCACCAGATACGCACCGGCGCATAGCCACACCGGAAACCGAAGGTCCCGTCCTGACCGTCGCTACCGGATTTCACATCCCGCCATGATTTATTAATTTAGCCGTCCAAAACATGCCTTAAAGTCCATTCACGCGGGGGTTGCAATTGAAAAAAAGCCAAAACTCTCTACAAGTGATGAACATTTCCGGTATTCTGCTCGCAGGCATGATCGGTCTCTTTTCCCTGGCGATAGGTTTTATATTGATCTTCATGTACTACCAGCGCAGGATGATCGCCCGGGACCTGCAACAGCAAAAGCTGGAGACCGACCATCAGAAAAAATTACTTCAGGCCATCATCGACAATCAGGAAGCCGAGCGCAAACGCATTGCCTACGACCTGCACGACGAGATCGGAACATTGCTGACTACTTCAAGGCTCTATTTCAATCAGCTCAGCCCGGGACAAACGGAAGCACAGCTCGAGGTAGTGAGCACCAGGATAAATTTATTGTTCGATGAGATGATGTCGAACATCAGACGTATTTCGCACGACCTGCGTCCGGTGGTACTGGAAAACCTCGGTCTGGTAGA
>CBHTUB010000499.1:0-4029 GCA_966095595.1 uncultured Chryseosolibacter sp.
CATACGGGCAGTTCCCATTTCGTGGATGCCGAGGCCGAGACCGTAACTGTCGTCGAAAGTGCCTACGTTCTTATATCCCGCTGCCGATAGCATTTCCGCTGCGTCGTTCGCCATGTCCTTTCTCATCTTGAACTCGTTCTCGCGGATGTCTGCATCGAAAGTGAGCGTAGGAAGTCCGTACTTATCCTTCACGTCCTTGTTGATGGTAACTTTATTGTCGTGATAAGGCAGGATCTCGCCGAACCCTGTCATGCCGATCACCCACTTGCCGGGCTGTGCAATATCTTCCTTGAGCTGAACGCCGATGCTCATCTCCTTCACAAGCGCTGTCCAGCCTTCGCGACTGGCGCCGCCCTGATATCCGAAGCCGCGGAGGTAGTCACGCTTATCGCTGCCTACGTTGCGGAATCGCGGGATATAAAATCCGTTCGCTCTCCGTCCGAAATAATACTTATCGGTAAACCCTTCTACCACGGCATTGGCACCAACGCGAAAATGGTGGTCCATGATGTTGCAGCCCAACTCGCCGCTATCGTTGCCAAATCCGTTCGGGAAACGATTGGAAATGGAATTCATCATGATAAAGGTAGATCCAAAGGTAGAAGCGCAAAGGAAGATCACCTTTGCATAGTATTCCACTTGCTCGCCAGTCTCTGAATCGAGAACTTTTACACCTGTTGCCTTGCCTTTCTTCTCGTCATAGATAAGCTCGTATACAATTGAGTTCGGCCTCAGCGTCATGTTGCCTGTCTTTTCAGCGGCCGGAAGTGTGGACGAGTTGCTGCTGAAGTATACACCATAAGGGCAGCCCCGGCTGCAAAGGTTTCTGTATTGACATGTTCCGCGCTGCGGGCTGTGTGGCAGCGGCGCAGTAGCATGCGCTACCCTTCCGATCGTAAAGGGTCTGTTGAACTTCGATTTTACAGACTGCTGCAGATCGAGCTCGACACAATTCAGCTCCATGGGAGGAAGAAACTTTCCGTCCGGAAGTTGCGGAAGACCTTCGTTGCTTCCACTGACACCAATGAATTGCTCTACTTTATCATACCAGGGTGCGAGATCGCTGTAGCGTATCGGCCAATCGACCGCAATGCCCTCTTTTGCATTTGATTCAAAATCCATCGGACTCCATCTGTAACTCTGACGGCCCCACATGATCGATCTGCCTCCTACGTGATATCCGCGCATCCAGTCAAATCGTTTGATCTCTGTATAAGGGTTCTCGAGGTCGTTTACAAACCAGTGCTTGGTAGAAGGCTTCACCGTATAGCTCGTGCGATTCTGCTTCGCCTGTTGACGTAGATCCTCCTGCGTTGGACGGTCTCCATTGGGAAGTTCCCATGGATCTTTCGTGGCGGTCGGATAATCAGGGTGTTTTACCATTCTGCCCCGTTCGAGGACGAGGGTCTTGAGTCCTTTGGTGGTTAGTTCCATCGCAGCCCAGCCCCCACTAATTCCGGTTCCGACTACGATAGCATCAAAAGTGTTCTGCTTTTCTGCGTCTAGGTTAAGGTACATGTCAAAATAATGTTTGCCTAAATTTAAACGATAGAACGGATAAATTCTGCTTTTTCTATGAATGGTAAAATGAAATTACCGACGTACCGTAGTCATCGTGTATAAATGACGCTTATATCACTTCTGAAAGTTGAAGAAGCTCCAGGCACAATCTTCAAATGAATCCAATTTAGAACAACAAACGTTAGCATGACGCTATTTTCAGCGATTTTGGTTCACCCCGGATAATAGCATCGTAATTTACCGCGGAGGCACAGGGGACCATGCCAACGTCCCGACAACTCGGGACTTTCGGATGGGACGCGCAGGGGAAACCCAGAGGTTTAGTCGCCGATGATCTCGGAGAGTTCCAGCCATCTGAGGGTTTTCTGATCAATCTGGCTTGTAATCAGCTCAACCTCTTTCGACCACTGTTGGAGTTGTGCGTAATCTGTTGATCCTCCGTTGATTTGATCTGCAAGTTGCTCCTTTCTGGTCTCGAGTTTTTCTATCTCGCCCTGCAGGGTTTCATATTCCTGCTTTTCCTTGAATGACGCCTTCTTCTTCTCCGAAACCTTCGGCTCGACGTTTACCTGAGCCTGTTGCGGCTTTACTTCCGACTTCAAGGCTTCCTGTTCATCGGCCCAGTCCCGATAATCGGTGTAATTACCGTTGAAGACGCTCAACGTGCCATCTCCTTCGAATACAAACAACTGATCAACAAGGTGGTCCATGAAGTATCTGTCGTGAGAGACCAGCATCAGACAGCCTGAGAACTTTTCGAGGAAGTCTTCGAGAACGTTCAACGTATCGATGTCAAAATCATTCGTCGGCTCATCGAGGATCAGGAAATTAGGATTGGTGACAAGCAATTTAAGCAGCTGCAATCTCTTCTTTTCGCCACCGCTCAGCTTATGCACATAGTTGTATTGCTTTTCCGGCGGGAACAGAAACGTGTCGAGAAATTTGGAAGCAGAGACCTGCGATCCGTCGGAAAGCGTGATGAACTCTGCGATCGACTTTACTTCCTCGATCAATCTGTTGTTCGGGTTGAGGCTGATCGCCTCCTGCGTGAAATAGCCGAACCTGGTGGTAACGCCCTTGATCACCTCTCCGGAATCCGGTTTGATCTTTCCCGTCAGTATATCGAGAAACGTAGACTTGCCGACACCGTTCTTGCCGATCACTCCTATGCGGTCGTGTTTTTTAAAGACATAGGAAAAGTCGTGAATGATCTTGTTGCCACCGTACGCCTTGCTGATGTGCTCCACCTCGAGGATCTTTCCTCCCTGACGTGCTTCCTTGATATCGAGCTCGAGCTTATCCTTCCTCAGATCCTGATTGGCTTTTTCCTGCAGCTCATAAAACGCTTCGATGCGGTACTTTGCCTTGGTGCCACGGGCCTTCGGCTGCTTGCGCATCCACTCGAGCTCTTTTTTCAGAAGATTGCGGGCTTTGGTCACTTCGATCTTCAGCATCTCTTCCCGTTCCGCCTTCTTTTCGAGAAAATATGCGTAGTTTCCCTTGTAGCGAAACAGCTGCCCTCTGTCGATCTCGACAATTTCGGTCGCTACGTTGTCGAGAAAGTAACGATCGTGGGTAACCATGATGAGCGTGACATTCTGCCCCGAGAGAAAATTCTCCAGCCACTCGATAGCAGAAAGATCGAGATGGTTGGTTGGCTCGTCCATAATGATCAGGTCGGGCTCATGCAGCAGCAATTGAGCGAGGAAGATCCGCTTTTTTTGTCCGCCGGACAGTTCACCAAACTTCTTGTCCATATCCGGAACGCCAAGCTTTTGAACGATCTCATGCACTTTCGCCTCATAGTCCCACGCCTTGAGCTCCTCCATTTTTTCGAGCACCGCCTGCATGCGTTCTGCAGAAGTATCGGCATGAGCAAGGCAATCTTCGTATTCCTTCACCACACGGGCGATCTCGTTCTCATCGCTGAACAACACGTCCTTGACAAGCTTCGACTCGTCTACCTGCGGTTGCTGGGTGAGAAACCCCGTGCGTATGCCGTGCCTGAGGCTCACCTTGCCCGTATCCGGCTCTATTTCGCCGGTCAATATTTTAAGGAGGGTAGATTTACCAACACCATTGTTTCCGACCAGGGCGATCTTTTCACCCTGGGAGATCCCCAGCGAGATATCCTTGAACAACCAGCGGTCGTTGAACGTTTTTGAAACCGATTCAGCAGAAATGTAATTCACGATAAAAATTAAGTGGCAAATGTAGCTAAAGTAAGTGTATCGAACACGATGAACAGCCGGGGCATGTGCGATTATTATCCCGAACCAAACGGTCCGTTTTCCCGCTGAAAAGGCATGCTTTTTTATTCCTGATATTCAAAGTGATCGCCTATGAAAACACTATACAACTTCGCGAGAGCAGGTGTGTCTATCCTGATCATTCTCGTGGCCAACTCCTGTTCGCAGAACCTCACCTACCATGAAGCCATAAGCAAAAACCAGCGAAGGATCGATGATCCCAGCAGGCTTGTGGATGCCAATTTTCTCGTCGATGCCA
>CBHTUB010000500.1:0-3983 GCA_966095595.1 uncultured Chryseosolibacter sp.
GAATAAACGCCGTCTACCCTCGTGCCTTTCAGCACCACATTACACTGTGTTTCGATGGCCCGGAGACTGGCTGTCGAGTCCGTTGTAAAGTATGGATTACCGATACCAGCTCCGAATATGACGATGCGGCCTTTTTCAAGGTGACGGATAGCACGGCGACGGATAAAAGGTTCACAAACCTGCTCCATCTTGATACCGGCCATGAGGCGGGTATAGAGGCCGTGACGTTCAAGGGCGCTTTGAAGTGCCATCGCGTTGATAACGGTAGCAAGCATTCCCATATAGTCGCCCTGGACCCGGTCGATCCCCAGCGCTTCCGCCTGACCTCCGCGGAAAATATTGCCGCCACCGATCACAATCGCGATCTCGACGCCCTTTTCCTTTACTGCCTTGATCTCATCACAGTATTGTTCGAGCACGGCAGGATTAATGTTGGTGTTCTTCGACGATCCCTGCAGTGCTTCACCGCTCAATTTCAGGAGTATGCGCTTGTATTTCATTCTTGTTAATTACGCGTTCAGCTTGCTCAGCATGCGAGAAACCCTGGAACGACGGGTGCAAATATATGGAAGTAATAAAAAAACGAACGGCTAAAATTCTATTAAAACCTGATTTTTTTCCACGCTGTCGCCTTTTTTTGCCTTCATGGCCTTCACTACTCCATCGCCCGGCGACTTGATGATATTCTCCATTTTCATCGCTTCCAGGATCAATAAAACATCGCCCTGCTTAACGGCGTCGCCTTCTTTGACCTTCAGGTCGATGATCAGCCCCGGCATGGGAGCCTTGATGTTGTTCACCTTTCCCGATGACCCGGAATTCATGCCCATCTGTTCGAGAAGCAAATCGAACCGGTCTTTCAACTGAACCGGATAGATCGTATGGTTGATCTTGATGTGGAAAGTTTTTGCGGCGTGGTCCACTTTGACAAGTTCGGCCGTATAGCTTTTGCCGTTATGAAGGATATGAAAATAACCTTCTGAAATTTTTTGAAGATCCCATTGGATCTCCTGACCGCCGACAAGGAAAGAGTTTTCATGTCTTGCGACGTCAAATGCCTGAGATCCGACCAAAGCTTTGTACATAATCCTTAAAAAATGAATGGCTCAAAAGTGCAAAATATCTCCGAGAGTATTACAGGAAATGAATCAACGGTATCATTAAAAACATCGTTTTCCGGCGTTTATAACGCTTGCGAAAAGTTTTTCTGGGAGATTTGACTTTTTGGGTTATACATTTGTGTCGCTGTTCGGATTGAACGGCAAGGGGTGCCTTAAAAATAACGGGCTGAGATTATACCCACTGAACCTGATGCCGGTAATGCGGCCGAAGGGAGGCAAATAAACACGTAAGTAAGGTGCATTCCCCGATGCTCCTGCGGGTTTAAATTTTTTTCAAAATATGTTAAAGTCAATTCTAACGGTGGCAGTGGCGCTCTGTACGCTTCTATGTCACGCGCAGTACACGGTGAAAGGCGTCATCACCGATGTCAAATCAAACCAGGCGCTCGAAGGAGCGTCAGTCAAGATCGAGCCCATCAACCAGTTTACGCAAAGTTCACCTTCGGGAGAATTCCAATTCAACGTTCCGGCTGGTCATTACAGGATCATCGCATCCTACGTTGGATACCTATCCAAAGCCACCACGTTGGAGGTGAGTGAAAACATGTCCGTTGACCTTTCGCTGGAGGCAGCGGCGATTTTATCCGACGAAGTTGTGGTGAGCGCAACCAGAGCGGGAGTAAAAACGCCGACCACTTTTACAACCATCGAAAAGGAACAGATCCAACAACAGAATTTCGGACAGGACGTGCCCTATCTTCTCAACTGGACCCCTTCGGTGGTAACGACGTCCGATGCCGGAACGGGAATAGGCTATACCGGCATCAGGATCCGGGGTAGCGATGCAACACGCATCAACGTAACGATCAACGGGATTCCCTATAACGACAGCGAATCGCTCGGGACATACTGGGTCGACATTCCGGACATTGCTACATCGTCACAAAATATCCAGATCCAGCGTGGAGTAGGCACAAGCACCAACGGCGCCGGAGCTTTCGGCGCATCGATCAACCTTCAGACAAATGTTAGAAATGATGACGCCTACGCAGAAATAATCAACTCGGCCGGGTCATTCAAAAGTCACCGGCACACCGTTAGCTTCGGCAGCGGTCTTCTCAATAAATATTTCGTTGTTGAAGGACGCGTCTCGAAAATCAAGTCCGATGGTTTCATCGACAGGGGAACTTCGGACCTTGGGTCTTATTTCTTCACCGGAGGCTTTTATGGAAAAAATACTTTGCTGAAAGCTGTAGTTTTCGGAGGCAAGGAGCGCACCTACCAGGCCTGGTATGGCGTGCCGGAATCGCGTCTGAACGGTGACGCCGAAGCCATGCTCATCACCGCCATGAATGAAGGCTGGAATGAGGAGCAAACCGCCAACCTGCTCAATTCAGGTTCACGCACCTTTAATCCATACACCTATAAAAATCAGGTCGACGATTACCAGCAGGATCACTATCAACTCCATTTCTCACAGAACCTGAGCCGATCGTTAACCCTCAATACATCGCTGCATTACACTCATGGAAAAGGATATTACGAAGAGTATAAGTACAATGCTGATTTTGCTGATTATAGCGTGCCGGATGTTACCATCGGTGACTCGGTCGTCAGCTCTTCCGATCTCATCCGCCGGCGCTGGCTGGATAATGACTTCTACGGTGTCACGTATTCCCTAAACTACTCGCGCAACAAAGTCGATCTGATCTTCGGAGGAGGATGGAACCGGTACGATGGCGATCATTTCGGAGAAATCATCTGGGCAGAGGTTTCAACCGTTCCGACAGAGCACGTGTACTACCTGAACAATGGCGATAAGCGCGACTTCAACACATTTGCAAAAGTGAACTTCGACGTCACGGAATCGCTCAACGTTTTTGCCGACCTGCAATATCGAAGGATCGACTACACTGCTGAGGGCGTAGAAAACGATCAGCAGCCGATAGCCATCGATGCAACGTTCAACTTCATCAATCCGAAGGTTGGCGCGACCTATCTCGTTTCCGACAGCCAGCAATTTTACGCCTCATATGCCGTTGCGAACCGTGAGCCGTTAAGGGAGGATTTCCTAAGCTCGCCCGACAAAGATCCGAAACATGAAAATTTACAAAATGTAGAATTCGGGTACAGATTGACCACTAACAGGTTCCACCTCAATGCGAACTACTACTACATGAATTATAAAAATCAGTTCGTTCTGACGGGCGAGCTGAACGACACCGGTGCTCCGTTGAGGGCAAATACAGGAAAGAGCTACCGTACCGGGATAGAGCTGGATGGGGGAATCAAATTATCCGATCGCTGGCAGGTGGGCGCCAACGTGACGTTGAGCCGCAACAAGATCCGGAAGTACGTAGAGTTTCTCGAAGATTATGGCGATAACTTCGACACGTACGAAATAGTCAAGAATGAGTTCAAGAACACCGATATATCGTTTTCGCCAAACATCATTGCAGGGTCACAACTTTCCTATCTGCCATTGGAAGGTTTGCAGATCAGCCTGCTCAGCAAATACGTCGGCAAACAGTACCTTGACAACACGGCAAACGAGGACCGAAGCATCTCGTCGTATTTCGTTAACGACCTCAGGATCGCATACAAGCTGAAACCATCGTTTGCAGATCATATTACAGTGAGCTTCCTGATCAACAACTTCCTCGATGAAAAGTACGAATCAAACGGATATACCTGGCTGGTTCAACTGCCTACCGGGAAAACTATTATTATCCCCAGGCGGGCAGAAACTTCATGGCGATGCTGACCGTGCGGTTCTAGCGGGAACTTAGACCGCGATCTTTAATTGAAAATCCGGAGAGCTCGTTATTTTTACATCGAATAATGAGCTCTCCATCAAAATTCCCCGCGTACGTATTCTCGCTTTTCAAGCTCACACGGGCCTGGAATCTGATGATCATCGCC
>CBHTUB010000501.1:0-3981 GCA_966095595.1 uncultured Chryseosolibacter sp.
AAAATCCCTGCCCGTCCGGCAGGCGGGGTTAATCAGCAATCATAAATCATGACCCCGCGATATCGGTAATGTTCTAAACTTTTTACCGGACACTGATAATTTCAAATTTTACATTCTTTGGGGCGATGAGTTTTATGCTATAACATGACGATTGCCACTGAGGCTACTCATTCGGCTGTTTCTACTTACCGCTTAAAGCTCACAGCTTACGACATGGAGTTTTGTGACTTGGTAAAAAGAAAATGAAGAAATCTGTTGCGCAGTCAAGTGGCTGCATATATATTTGCAGTCAAATAGCTGCATAATGGAATTAAGAAGGGACGTATTTCAGGCCATCGCGGATCCTACCCGCAGGGCAATTCTTACGTTGGTTGCGCTCCAGGCTCTGACACCCGGCGCGATTGCCGGAAACTTTGATTCGTCGAGACAAACCATATCGAAGCACATACAGATACTGACGGAATGCGAGCTGCTCAGACAGGAACAAAACGGGCGGGAGATCTACTATCATTTAAACCCAAAGAGAATGAAAGAAATAGCCGATTTTATAGAGCCATTCCGGAAAATGTGGGATGACAGGTTCAACAAATTGGAGACCATCATGAAAAACTATAAACCAAAAAAATAGGAATGGAACGCAAGACAAAGATCGATGCCGAAGACGGCAAACAGGAACTACATATAACACGGGAATTCGACTTGCCACTGGAGCTGCTTTTTACGGCATACGTGGAAACGGAAATAATCGAGCAATGGATGGGAACAAAAGTGTTGAAGCTCGAGAACAAAAATCAAGGCGGCTACCAATTTGAAACCACTGACCCCAAAGGAAATAAGCATCGATTCAACGGTGTGATACACGAGTTTGTGCCGAACCAAAAGATCACCCGGACATTTGAAATGGAGAATACACCGTTCGGCGTGCAGCTTGAGTTCCTCGAGTTTGAGCAAGTCACCGAAGGCACGAGCAGGCTCAGGATGCACATTGTTTACCGATCGGTTGCGTTGAGAGACCAGATGTTGCAGTTGCCTTTTGCGCAGGGCATAAACATGGCGCACAACAGAATACAGGACATTTTGAACACATTAAAATAACATCCCATGACAACACAAAAATCGTCTGCCGGCAAGGCACAAAAGATCATCTATTGGATCGCAACGCTCTGGCTTGCTTTAGGAATGGTATCCACCGGAGGAGTACAGTTGCTGAAAGTGGAGGATGAAGTTGCGAACATTACCAAGCTGGGCTATCCCGTTTATTTCCTGACCATACTAGGGACGTGGAAAATACTCGGAGTGATAGCCGTGCTTGTTCCCAGATTTCCCCTGCTAAAGGAATGGGCGTACGCCGGTTTTTTCTTTGCCATGACCGGAGCAACCTGGTCACGTATCGCGGCCGGCGATCCGGTGAGCGCCATGTTCCCTTCGCTTTTGCTTCTGGTGCTCACTGTTGTATCTTGGTATTTCAGGCCGGCAGACAGAAGGATCGGCACTATGGCTGTTGATTTGACAAATACCCGGACCGTTAACTCATAAAGAAAAGGTATGAATCCCAGGGTTGATTGGTTTTTTGAAAAAGCTGACAAGTGGCAAAAGGAATTCGTCCAATTGCGAGAGATCGTTCTCGGTTGCGACCTGGTGGAAGAGCTCAAGTGGGGCCAGCCTTGTTACACATTCGACAAGCGCAACATCGTGCTGATACATGGTTTTAAGGATTACTGTGCGCTCCTGTTTTTCAAGGGTGCACTGCTCAGGGATCCCAAAGGTATTCTGATCCAGCAAACGGAAAACGTGCAGGCCGCCCGTCAGATCCGATTCACCAGCCTTAGTCAGATCGTCAAAATGAAAGCCACTTTGAAGGCGTACATCTATAACGCTGTCGCGGTGGAAGAGTCCGGTGCAAAGGTGGACTATAAGAAGACTTCAGATTTTACCATACCGGAGGAGTTCCAAAAGAAGCTGGATAAAAGTGCCGCCCTGAAGAAAGCATTTTACGGATTGACTCCCGGACGGCAAAGGGGATATTTGTTTTACTTCTCCCAGGCAAAACAGTCAAAGACACGCGAAGCGCGTGTTGAGAAGTATACCAAACAGATCCTTAGCGGGAAGGGCCTTGATGATGAATAAGTTTCTGGTTTCAAAGTTTCGTCATCCAACGGGGACCCCGGGTTTTCTTCGGGAACTTTGCGGGGTTCTTTTTTACCCTTCGTGTCCTGTATTCACTGCAATTAAAACCTTCAACATATGAGCAAGACCAGTAAGAAAAAACCATCGGTGGAGAGCCATGATGAACTGATCCTTACCCTAAGGGAACGCTTCGAGAAAAACATGCATCGCCATAAAGGCATTGCGTGGGCGGACGTACAGGCGAGACTCGAACGCAATCCTGAGAAACTGCGGTCACTGGATGAGATGGAGATCACCGGCGGAGAACCGGATGTCGTGGGCTACGATAAGAAGTCTGGCGAATATATTTTTTACGACTGTTCAGCAGAAAGCCCTAAGGGACGAAGAAGCATTTGTTACGACCACGAGGCGCTGGAGTCCAGAAAGGAGCACAAACCGGGGAACAGCGCCGTCCAGATGGCGGAGGACATGGGCATAGAGATTCTGACGGAGGAACAATACCGGGAATTGCAAAAGCTGGGAGAGTTCGATACGAAAACCTCGAGCTGGGTGAAAACGCCTCCGGAGATCCGAAAGCTTGGTGGCGCTGTTTTTTGTGATCGCCGTTATAACCATGTCTTTGTGTATCACAATGGCGCCGAGTCTTATTATGCAGCAAGAGGTTTTCGGGGATCGCTGAAGGTCTGAGCAGCTCGGTGGCTGGATATCAAAACAAGTAGGGACAGTAGATGATCAGCGCACAGATCGCTGCCGCGATGCAGATGATGAGCACGGCGCCTGCAGACAGGTCTTTTGCCTGACCGATCAAGGGATCCTGGTCCCGCGTAACGCGGTCCGCTAACCTTTCTATCGCGGTGTTGAATATCTCTGCAGCCCAAACCACGCCAATCAACATGAGCGTAATTAACCATTCCGTTCGTGTGACCTCAAGCAGATAATTGGTGACAACCACTGCCAACGCACCTGCAACGTGGAACGCCATATTCGTCTCATAACGAAATGCGAGCCACATTCCCCGCAGGGCATATCGATAGCTGGCCAGGTGTTTCTTGATCATGGTTTCTTTTTCGTTTTCATTTCATTTTCATTCTTTCCGGCCACGACTTTTAGCCTTTAGCAAATCATTGACTTACGTGTGCCAGGTAGACGGAAAAAAAACACGCAAGGCAAATAAAACCGTGGAGCGTAAAGGGTGTCAGGATCTTTTGTTGCGAACTGGTGGATTGAAATGAATAATAGGCAAGGAACCAAAACATCAGAAAGAAAGCAATATCCAGGAGATCAAACCGGCCGTTGGTGATCTGAAAGAGCTGGCAAAATTCCAACCCGATGGCGAAGATGAGCGGTATGACGACGATTTGTATTTTATGATGACCAGACTTTACATAAAAATCCCTTGCGAGCACGGTCGCGCAAAAGACCCACAGTCCACCGGGCAGTGAAAATACGACTGTCGCGTTCATCGGTAGCGCGCGGACGACGGCTTTTTTTAATGCTACGTATGTGTCGGGCGAAAAGATCAAAATAAATAATTCATTCACCACCGTTTTTTCCGATCGATAGAAGAGATAGATGAACAGGCTTACGGACAATGCAATGGCTATGCTACAGGCTCTTTTCATAGATGAGGATTTTGAAATAGGAGAGCGGACCTGTGTTCAATTCGGCGAGCAGCCTGAACCCGGCCATTTCAGACAGGACTGAAACATGAAACACCGATCTGAAGTGAAAACGCCTGGAGATGCGCTCGAAAAACCTGTCGATATATTTCATCCAATTGTCAGGCGTGAAATGATTGAGAAGAAAAAGTTTTCCATGGGGTTTTAACAGCCTATGAACGTCCCGCATTAATTT
>CBHTUB010000502.1:0-3945 GCA_966095595.1 uncultured Chryseosolibacter sp.
ATAACATCATCGTTTGGCTTGACATTGTGGGCAAGCCTGCGTGGTGGATTTTACTACTGATCATTCCGATCGTGAACCTTGTAATCATTATTATGCTCGTGCACAGGACATCCGTCGTTTTCGGACAGGGAATCGGCACAACTCTGCTTTTGCTCTTCCTTCCATTTATCGGATATCCGATGCTGGCCTTTGGTTCAGCAAGATACACAGGTACTATTCCGGCTGCTCAGCCTGTCTAAAACCCGAGTCGACAAACTTCTAAAAAAGCCAGTGTGAACCACTGGCTTTTTGTATTTCCTACCCTTACTCCGCAGCAAGCATCGTGATCACACGAGCGGAAAGAGAAATTCTCGCCGGCAATGTTCCGAATACCTCACCGTCTCCTTCAATGAGACACGTGTCATCTGAAGTGAGACGCAGATCATTGCCCGTTTTGTAGTGCACTTCCTTTAACTTCACTTCCTGTCCCTTCTTCAGTGTTTCTGATTGCCTGATGAAATCAAGAACGGAAACGTCACCACAGATAAACGTATTAAGCATCCGGTCGGTGACGCTGGCATTCGGCGCAACGCATAAACCGTGGCCATAATATTTACCATTCGCGACGGCAAGGGAACGGAGCTTTCCCCTCCACGACCAGTGTTCCCCTTCAACATTTACCACCATTTTTTTATAACCAAAAAACGTCGCGAGAATGGATGCGTAATAGGCAATCCCCGCAGGCAGCTTCCCGGAGTATCGGGCTACCCTGCGTACAACCTCCGGTCCCATGCCGATATCTGCCACGTTGATAAAATATTTTCGTGCGGAATTTCCATCAAAGCCGGTGAACTCAATTTCTCCGATGTCGATTTTTCTGAAGAATGGATCTCTCAGTGTTCGGAGAATCCGGGAAGCATCGGAAGGCGAGCTGATCGAACGGGCGAAATCATTACCGGAGCCAAGCGGGATGAGGCCAAGCTTCATATCGGCATTGGATATCATCAGACCGTTGACGACCTGGTTCAGGGTACCATCGCCACCCGCAGCAAAAACGATATCGTATTTTTTAAGGGCTGCCCTGCTGGCAAGCTCTATCGCATGTTGCTGTGATGCGGTTTCCAAAACATCTACGTCATGCTCCGCTCGAAGTGCCGGTAAGATGCTTTTGTAAAATTTTTTCTTTTGAGGTGATATCCCGTTAAGGATGATGGCAAGTCTCATCTTACTTGCAATTCTTCTTTATCTCGGCTTTCGCTTCGGCGGATCCCAGCTCCTCCGCTTTTTTAAGATCCAGACAAGCGTCGTATTTGTTGTTGAGCGATATCTTGGCCATCCCACGCTGATAATAGGCCTCAGGATCGTTGGGATACAACTCGAGTGAAGTGCTGTAATCTTCAATCGCGCCATTATAGTCTTCCTTTGCTGTCTTGCTCAGCGCGCGGTTGTCGAAGTATACGGGATTAAGATCGTCCAGCTCGATTGCTTTTGTATAATCTGCTATAGCGCCATCATAATCCTCTAGATTATATTTTACCACGCCGCGAAGGTTATAGGTCTCGGGTTCTTCGGGATTGAGCTCGATCGCCTTGTCATAATCCGCCAGTGCGCCCTTGAGGTCTTCATTTGCGGTTTTGGCAAGCGCGCGGTTTTCGAACTTCAATGGATCTGTTGCGTCGAGCAGAATGGCCTGGTCATAGTCGGCAAGTGCCTGGTTGATATTGCCGGCGTTATAGTGCGCCACGCCGCGGTAGTTATAAAGCGCAGCATCTTTTTTATCCAGCTCGAGTGCCTTGGTGTAGTCGTCGATCGCGCTTATGAATTCTCCAAGTTCGGCTTTGGCAACACCGCGGTTGAAATACTTATCCGCATCCGCGGGACCGAGCTCCAATGCCTTCGAGAAATCGAAGTACGCGCCCTGAAGGTCTTCTATGTTATACTTTGCAAGGCCACGATTGGTATAGGCGGCCGCGAATTTCGGATTGAACTTGATCGCCTTGTCGAAGTCTTCGATTGCAGCCTCATCATCACCGAGTGCTTTTTTGGCGTCACCGCGGTTGTTGAGCGCGTCTGCATACGTTGAATCGATCTCGAGGGCAAAAGTGAAATCGCTGATCGCACCATAGATATCTTCCTGTTCCAGTTTCACCTGACCCCTGAGATTGAGTGCGTATTTATTTTTCGGATTGGCGTCGAGTATCCTGGACAGATCACTTTTTGCGCCGGCATAATCACCGTTCTCGAATTTTTTCTTTGCCGACTCGAGTTGCTGGTCCTGGGAACGTGCCGCAGAGAAGACTGCGATCAGTACGAAAAGAATAAAATGTTTCTTCATGGGAGCTTAACGGTGTCCAAGTTAGAAATATTTCATCGTTTCGTGTATTGCGCGGGTATGAAAATGCAGGACATAAAGAGTCCAAAAACAATCATTAACGGATTACCCCCTATCAATAACGATTTCCGGCGGACACATTTTTCGGGGTGTTGCGTCCAATAGAATTATCTTTCGGAAAATGTATTCTGCAGTATGATGATAAGATCGATATTGATGTTAACGCTGATCAGCGTCGGTTGCATTGCCCAGGAACAACCGCTTGAAATGAAGATGGATTTTGAGGAGTACGATCCCCCGTCCACCCTTGTGGTTCCCGAGCATAGAGTTACCAGGGCCCGGTATCCGTTCATCGATGTTCACAATCATCAGTTCGACATGCCGACAAAGGATCTCCATGAGCTTGCGAGACAGATGGACGAATTGAATATGGCGGTGATGGTGAATCTCAGCGGCCGTGGTCGCGGCAGTACGGAACACCTCGAGAAATCACTCGAGAATGTGAAGCGGACCAATCCAAAACGTTTTATAGTCTTCACGAATATGGACTTTGCGGCTATCGATGATCCCGAATGGCAGGGGCGAATGGTAAAACAGTTGGAGGAGGACGTAAGGAAGGGAGCGAATGGCCTGAAAATTTATAAGTCGTTGGGAATGTTTACCAGGGACAGCAAGGGAAATCGCGTGAAGATCGATGATCCAAGGATCGCACCGATATGGGATAAATGTGGTGAGCTCGGCATCCCGGTTCTGATCCATTCAGCGGATCCGAAACAATTCTGGCAACCGATCGACAAGGACAACGAGCGATGGCTGGAGCTAAAACTTCACCCCAATCGCAGACATGATACGGACACCGTAAAATGGGAAACGTTGATCAGGGAGCAACACAATATGTTTCGCCGGCATCCTAAAACGAAGTTTATCAACGCCCATTTGGGATGGTATGGAAGCGATCTGAAGAAACTCGGTGAACTGATGGATGCGATGCCGAACATGTACACAGAGATCGGAGCAGTGATCGCAGAGCTCGGCCGGCAGCCCAGGGCAGCTAAAAATTTTCTTATCAAGTATCAGGACCGTGTGATGTTCGGCAAGGATAGCTGGGTTCCGGAGGAGTACGAGACCTATTTCAGGGTGCTTGAAACGGCCGATGAGTATTTTCCCTACCACAAACGCTACCACGCATTCTGGCGAATGTATGGACTTGAATTGCCCGATGACGTCCTGAAAAAGATTTATTATAAAAATGCTTTGAAAGTTATTCCTAATATTGATGCCAGTCTTTTTCCAAAATAACGAAGTATGAATTTCGAAGGTGATAGCTTTGAAGTGCTGGTAAAAAACCGCAGGTCTATTTTTCCGCAGGATTATACGGGAGAGCCGGTCGCGGATGAGATCGTCCGCAAGGTGCTTGAGAGCGCTTTATGGGCTCCAAGTCACAAATTAACGCAGCCCTGGCGATTTATCGTCTTTACCGGTGCCGGACTTAAATCCCTCGCGGTGGCACAGGCGGGGCTTTATAAAAAAGTCACGGAGGCCGATGGCAGCTTCCGTGAAGAACGGTATCCGAACTTGCTGACCAAGCCATTGTTGTCTTCGCACATCGTAGCCGTGCTGATGAAGCGCGATGA
>CBHTUB010000503.1:0-3945 GCA_966095595.1 uncultured Chryseosolibacter sp.
CCCTGTGCGTCGTAGGTCATACCAAAGGTTCCTCCTGTATAGATTATGAGTATGCGGCCCTTTGGCCGTTGCGGCAGGGCTGTGTTGATACTTACACGTTTGAGATTCATCAGGTTGTTCAGGCTAGTAATCGGGGCCCTAAATTAATCTTTCCCTTCAAATAGTTTCAGCGCATTTTTTGTGGTGAGATCTTTCACTTCGTCAGGGGTAATACCTTTGAGCTCCGCTACGCGTTTTCCAATCAGTGGAATGTAAAACGGCTCGTTTCGCGTGCCCCTATGTGGCGTCGGCGCCAGATAGGGACTGTCAGGTTCCAGCACTATGCGTTCAATGGGCACATCGGGAAGAACGAGGTCCAGCCCCCCTTTTTTGAAAGTCGAAACACCACCGATACCAAGAAGAAAATTCAGGCTAATGATCTTTTGAGCCTGGTCGGCATTGCCGGTGAAACAATGAAATATTCCGGTCAGCGTGCCATCCTGGAGTTTATCCACCAGTTCTATGGTTTCATTCATGCTTTCCCGGCAATGGATCACAACCGGAAGCTTGTATTTTTTTGCCCACTGCACCTGCAGTGTAAACGCCTCCTTTTGCTGTTCCCAAAATGTCTTGTCCCAGTACAGGTCTGTACCGATCTCTCCTACTGCCTTGAATTTTCTTTTCGACAACCAATCTTCGACGATGTACAGCTCGCGTTCAAAGGTCTTGTTAACCGAACACGGGTGAAGCCCCATCATTGCATGATACTTTCCGTTCGAACGGCTTTCGATGTCGAGCATACCGTCGATGGAGGTGTGGTCGACATTAGGCATATAAATCCGCGTAACGCCACTTTCCTCACAGCGCGCGAGCATGTCCTCGCGATCACTGTCAAATTCGTGCGAATAAAGATGGGCGTGGGTATCGATCCAATAATTGTGCATCTTCCTGGTTTTGCACAAATATCGAAAGTGTGAGCCTTGAATTGATTTTAGATTTGAATTTTTTGAGGGTTTCCCGGAAGTGTGGCCGATGCCTTGTTGCTGAACAGGCACATGTCAAAAACAACGGGAACCGGATCAGCGAATATTGATCACCTGGGACAGCGCGTCATGATAACGTTCGGATGCCAACGCAACGGCTACGCAATATTTTTTGAAGACAATTATACCCACAGTGAGCGAAATGACAGAAGCCGTAAGTGCTGCACCCGCTGTCATATCCTTGATCTTACCAGCTAAAGGCTTCCATTCTGTGGTGACGAGGTCGACCAGATTTTCAATTGCTGTATTGACGATCTCAAGGCCGATGACAAGCGCTGTTGCCAGCAACACGATTGACCATTCAGCGATGGTAATATTGAAATACAAACCTGACGCTATTGTGATACCCGCGATAAGCGTTTGAACTTTCAGATTCCGTTGCTGCAGGAAAGAGAACTTTATGCCGTTGAAAGCATCGTGAAAGCTGCGAATAAAATTCTTCATAGCAAGTTGGGGTCTTAACTAGTCCTGGAAACGAGCGCGCAATTTACAAATTGCATCTTTAACTTCGCTATTTACCGACAAAACAACGTCGGAAGGCAAATTGCAATCGTATACGCCCGCCACTGCGGATGACAGGTTAAACCGATCTTGCTCTGTCGAATAAAACCATGCCTTTTGATGAAGTAATGCCGCCAGGTATTCCTGTTCGGTTTGTCCGGGGGTGGGGATAAGAATCGCCTTTTTTCTCAACGCAATTAAGTCCATGACCGTACTGTAACCGCTTCGGGCTATCACGATCTCGGAGGAGTTCATTAACTGCGACAGTGTTTGCATATCTGCGAAGTTGACGATGTTATATTCTTTATAGGATTTACTATCAAAAGGTAAGCCACGTACTACAAAAAATGATTTATTCGAATTTTGCAGGCTTTCAAGAACAATATTTTCCAAAATGGTACGCTGAGGCTCAGGACCGGAAAACACAGCCAGAATTTCAAACTTATATTGGGTTGGCCCGGTGTAACGAAAACGTGAAAGCGGTCCAATAAAAGTTACCGGAATATTCTTCAGATGTGCAAACTCCGAAAGTTTCCCCGTAAGCAATGCATTTCTCAAGTCAGGCACCCAGCATTCCGAAAAATTTCGCAGGAGCCGGTATGTGACTTGCCGCACAAGGGGTGCAAGCCATCCAAAACGCCTGGGCATCTGGATATTGCTCTGATGCGTGATAAAAATAGAAGGAAGCTCACGCGACCAGCATCCATACCGGTTATCAGAAACGACGACATCAAATCGTTGTTGATCAAGGATGGACTGCAATTTTCGGTGCTCTGCCCTGATAGTTCCTATAAAATGCGGCAATTGCCTGAGCATGGCGAGGGCCATTTTACCGCTTGCAGCATAACGGGGCTGATAACCCGGGAGCTCATGAAACATAACGCCGGGAAACTCTCTCCGCAACAACTCAAGACTTTCGCCTGATCCCGCAATGGCCACTTCAAATTGCTGCGCCTGCAGCTCCTGTATGATCGGAATGGAGCGTGTGGCATGTCCTAATCCCCAGTCGAGCACCGCATAGAGCACGCGCCTCATGCCTGGATCGCTTTGAATGTAAAGCCCTGGTCGGTGAAATGTCTGAGATAGGCAGGAAGAATGTATTTAAGGTTTTTTTCTGCCTTGAGACTGTCGTGGAAGACAACTATTGATCCCGCGCGCGACAATGTTATTGCCTTGCTCAAAAGGAAATCGGGAGTGTACGAATGATCATAATCCTTGGTGAGGACATCCCACATAACAATCTTGAATTGCCGCAACGACCTGATCTGACTAAAAGTGATCCTTCCGTAGGGCGGGCGCAAGAGCCCGGGTCCGGCGGAGTTTCGGTAGCCACCTGCCGTCATCTGCTCCTCGCATAATCTTATATTTTCTATATATCGTGCGTCAGGTGTTTTCCAACCGTTCAGGTGATTATAGGTATGATTTCCAATGGAATGGCCACTGGCAATTACCTTCCGGAATACATCGGGATGCTTGCGAATATTATCACCTATGCAGAAAAATGTTGCCTTCGCTGAGAATTGTTCCAGCGTATCGAGTACAAATTCCGTGGGACCATTGATCGGCCCGTCATCGAAGGTGAGGTAAAGCTCCTTCTTGTCGGTGCGCGCGCGCCAGAGTAGTGTGGGATAAACGAACGGAAGAAAAAATGGCGTTCTGAACGGGATCATCCGACTCTGCAACTTAGCATGGTTATATCGTCATGATAGCTGTTCTTTCCCTTGAACGTATCAAGCGCAACAATGATATCCTGGTGAATCGTCTTCAGATTCTTCAGGTGTGTGTGATCCTGATTGAAATAGCCGACCAATGATTCCATGCCGAACTCATTTCCTTCTTCGTTGATGGTTTCGATCAACCCGTCCGTGTAGCAGAACAACAGAAAATCATCGAGGTCAGTCACGAAGCCTTCGTTGACAAAAGGCAGCGGATGCATGGCTCCCAACACCGTCGACCCATCTTCCAGCAGACGGATGCCGTGCTTCTTGTCCCAGAGTATGGGTGGATTGTGTCCGGCATTTACATAGACCATCGTCTTGAGGCGAATATCGTAAATGCCTGCAAAGAAGGTGATGAACTTCTCTCCTTTTGTGTTTTCGAGTACCTGGAAGTTCAACGCTTCAATGATGTCGGTGAGGTTCGGGGTTTGCCGCAGCAGTGTTCTCAATGATGCCTGAAAATTGGACATCATCAGCGCTGCGGGAATTCCTTTCCCGCTTACGTCGGCTATGCAGATCAAAAATTGGTTCTTATTGATCGGAACATAGTCGTAGTAGTCACCGCCAACGAGGTCGTGCGGCAGATAGCTCGCTTCCATTTTCAGCGTAGGCGTGTTCGGCAGTTTCTCCGGAAAGAGAAATTGCTGCACGTCGCTGGCGATCTCCAGCTCTTTTCTAAATGCTTCCTGGGCCAGTTGTTTACG
>CBHTUB010000504.1:0-3907 GCA_966095595.1 uncultured Chryseosolibacter sp.
AGGGTAACATCTGGTTCGGAACAATCAATGGTCTCGTGAAGTATAGTCCCGCCGAGGATTTGAAGTCGCGCACACCTCCGAAGATCAACATTACCGGGATAAAATTATTCTTCGACAATATAGAAGATACGCCTTATGGCGATAGCGTCAGTGCGTGGTTTCCGATCCCGGTAGCGCTCGAGCTTCCCTACGATCAGAACAACCTGACGTTTTCATTTGCCGGCGTATACCATCGCAATCCACGTGCCGTGCGTTACAAGTGGATGCTCGAGGGATTCAGTAAGGACTGGTCGCCACCGCTGAGCGAACAACAGGCGATATTTTCGAACGTTCCGCCCGGTGACTATACGTTCAAGGTAGTTGCCTGCAATGAAGATAATATATGGAGTGCCGAGCCTGCATCGTTCCGTTTTTCCATTACGCCTCCTGTCTGGCAACGGTGGTGGTTTAAGATCGGAGCCGTGGCCGTACTTGTGCTGCTGATCTGGATGATCTTTTATGCCAGGCTGAGACGTATCCAGGAAAAGAACAGGGTCATTCAGGAGAGGCTTGAAATGGAGAAGAGCATTCTCGAGCTCGAGCAGGAGGCGGCGCGGTTGCAGATGAACCCGCACTTTATCTTCAATTGCCTGAACTCCATTCAGGGTTTCATTTCGACAAACGATCCTTTCAAGGCAAAGAAGTACCTTGCAAAGTTCGCCAGGCTCATGCGTCTCATTCTGGAAAATGCGCGCGAAGAATTTATTCCCCTTCAAAACGAGATCAACATCCTGGAAAATTATATCGAGCTGGAAAAGCTGAGCACTCAGCAGTCGTTCGGTTTTTCGATCACGCACGACCCTTCCATCGATCCTGAGCAGATCCAGATACCGCCGATGATCATTCAACCCTTCGTTGAAAATGCGATCATCCACGGCTTGCGAAAAAAGGAAAGCAATGGCGCAATAGCAATCCATTTCAAACCGGGGGATGGGGTCCTTATTTGTACCATCCGCGACAACGGCATTGGAAGAAAACAATCAGCGCAGGTCAATGGCCAGACCCGTAGCCAGCACAAATCGGCTGCCATTCCGATCACGCAAAAACGTTTGGAGCAATATGGAGCGTATAGAAAGGTGAATGCAGGGATACAGATCATCGATTTGGAGGAAGAAGGAAAACCGGCGGGAACGGAGGTTGTGGTTGTGACTCCCTATGAGTTACTTTGACGGTGAAGGGATTGGGTGTGTGGAAGAATTCCAATGCAAGACACGGAGGGCACAAAGTTTCACACAAAGGGCACAAAGTCTTCCTTAGTTGTCCGCCGAATTCGGTAGAGGTTTCGAACTCCCGCAAAATAAAAAAGCCTTATCTTGTATCATTCAAATTTTTAATTCTGTGAAGACCTTTCGTGCCCTGATTGTTGATGATGTCGAGAACTCGAGAATTACCCTGGCCCATGACCTGCAGGAATATTGCCCGCAGATCCGAGTTGTGGGGGAAGCCGACGGTGTTAAAAGCGCACTGGAAAAGATCAACACACTTCAGCCCGACGTTGTTTTCCTGGATATACAAATGGGCGACGGAACAGGTTTTGATCTGTTGACGCAGTTGAAATCGATTCCCTTTCAGATCATCTTCACGACTGCCCTCGACTCCTATGGAATCAAGGCGATCAAGTTCAGCGCGCTGGACTACCTCCTGAAACCCATCGATCCGGACGAACTCATCAGGGCGGTTGAAAAGCTGACGGAAAATGAAAAGAGCAAGACGATCCAGGACAGCATCAACCTGCTGATCGAGAACATGAAAGGCAATGTCGCGCCAGGCAACAAGAGGATCGCCATCCACAGCCTGGAGAAAGTACACATGATCCACGTGGATGATATAATCCGCTGCGAGTCGCAGGGTGCCTACACGATCTTTCACCTCAAGCAGAAGGAACAGATCCTTGCCACCAAAAATCTTAAGGAGTTTGAAGAGCTGCTCGAGCCTCACAGCTTTATCCGCGTTCATCATTCCCATCTCATCAACTTCGCCTACCTGAAGGAATATATCAAGAAGGACGGAGGTTACGCCATCATGGCGGATAAGTCTGAAGTCCCGGTGTCATTCAGAAAGAAAAACAGCCTTCTGGACATGATCGACGGCAAGGCATAAGTCACCATTTCGGAGATGCTGCCTACAGTTGTTGGCAGCCAATTACAGTTGTTAAGCCCCTCACTACAGTTATCATTTCTTCGGGAAAATGCCCCGGGTGCCAGCCTACTTTTATCAAAAATCCAAACGGCACCTATGAAAACAACAAAACTTAACCTCCCCGTATCCGGGCTTAAGATCGGGATACTGACCGTCTTACTTGTCCTCGTCGTTCCTGCTTTGGCGCAGGAAAATCAGAACATCAGGGGTGAATCGCCTTACTTCTTCGTGATCTCATCCGATCCGGCTGTCGATCAGCTTCTTTTGAAAAATACAACTGCTACTGTCAGCATCGCCGGTGTGATCGCGGATGTGACGGTCACGCAGGAGTATAGAAACGAAGGAAAAAATCCGCTGGAAGCCATCTATACTTTTCCTGCCTCGACCAATGCCGCTGTCTATGGACTGGAGATGATGATCGGTGACCGGAAGATCGTGGCAAAGATCGAAGAAAAACAGAAGGCCCGTGAACAGTACGATCAGGCAAAGTCGGAGGGAAAACGAACGTCATTGCTGGAGCAGCAACGTCCGAACGTGTTTCAGATGAACGTTGCCAACATTATGCCGGGAGACGTTATTAAAGTAACGTTGAAGTACACCGAGCTGCTTATTCCCGAAGGCGGTACTTACAAATTTGTCTATCCTACGGTTGTTGGTCCGAGGTATTCCGGAGAAAGCAATAACGATGGCCAAAATGCTTTCGTAAGCACGCCCTATACAAAGAAGGGCACAGAACCTTCGTATGATTTTGACATTGACGTTACCCTATCGACCGGCATGCCTATTCAGCACGTTGCCAGTGCTACCCATAAGATCACTACGGCACATCCGTCAACGACTATTGCACAGGTCGCCCTGGCAGCCGACGAGACAAAGGCAGGCAACCGCGACTTTGTTCTCGAGTATAAGCTCGCCGGAAATGCGATCGAAACCGGGCTGATGTTATATGAGCATGGAGACGAAAATTTCTTTCTGCTGATGGTTCAGCCTCCGAAGCGTGTGGTGAAGGAAGAGATCCCTCCGCGTGAATATATCTTCATTGTCGATGTATCGGGTTCGATGTATGGTTTCCCGATCAACACCACCAAAACGCTGTTGCGCAATCTCATCGTCAACCTGAGGCCGGTAGATCGCTTCAATGTGTTGTTGTTCGAGAGCGGCGCCTACTGGCTTTCGGAGGAATCCCTGCCTGCGCAACAGGGAAGTATCGCTGAGGCTATTGCTTTTCTTGATCGCCAGCATGGAGGTGGCGGAACGAATATGCTTGCAGCGATGAAAAAAGCGATGACCCTGCCCCGCTGCGAGGATGGACTTTCGCGATCATTCATCGTGGTCACCGACGGTTATGTCGACGTCGAGAAAGAAGTTTTCGATATCATCAGGAGCAAATCGGATGAAGCAAACACCTTTGCCTTCGGGATCGGTTCAAGTGTGAACCGTTACATCATTGAAGGCATGGCCCATGTGGGGATGAGTGAGCCCTTTATCGTACTCGGTCCGGAACATGCAGACAGGGAGGCGGAAAAATTTCGCAACTACATCAACAACCCTGTGCTGACACAGATCAAAAAGAGTTTTTCCGGATTTGATGTCTATGATGTCGAGCCCATCTCGGTACCGGATGTCCTTGCTGAACGACCGGTTGTCATCTTCGGAAAATACCATGGCAAGGCGCAGGGGGACATCACGATCTCCGGAGCTGCGGGTAAAAAGAAATTCAAAAAGACAG
>CBHTUB010000505.1:0-3905 GCA_966095595.1 uncultured Chryseosolibacter sp.
GGATCCTGGTGAATGAAAATTTGCAGACAAACGATGAGAACATCTATGCCATCGGTGAAGCTGCCGTTTACAACAACATGGTATATGGCCTCGTAGCTCCCGGCTATGACATGGCTGACATTGTTGCGCGCCGC
Source organism: uncultured Chryseosolibacter sp. (assembly GCA_966095595.1). Classification (GTDB taxonomy): domain Bacteria; phylum Bacteroidota; class Bacteroidia; order Cytophagales; family Cyclobacteriaceae; genus Chryseosolibacter. The sequence goes on from CBHTUB010000505.1 coordinate 135, forward strand.
ATCGTTGGAGATTTCAGCAAAACATTCCGGGGATACGACATGTCGACCAAGCTGAAGCTTATTGGTGTCGACGTAGGCAGCTTCGGCGACCCTTTCGGGGAAGCTCCGGGCAGCATACCCATCACATTCAAGGACAAGCGGAAAGGAATTTACAAGCGCATCAACATTTCCGAAGACGGCAAGCATCTTCTCGGTGGTATTCTGATCGGCGACGCATCACAGTATAACATGCTTCACCAGATGGTGGCGAACAAAATGGCGCTTCCCGAACATCCTGAGTCATTGATCGGGATCGGCGGAGGCGCGGCCGCAGAAGAAGGCGCCGGCGTGAAGGCATTGCCTGACGGCGCACAGATCTGCTCATGCGAAAATATTTCAAAAGGCGACCTCGTCTGCCAGGTCAGGGATCACGGCGCAACGACGCTCAACGATCTGAAAAAATCGACCAAAGCCTGCACGGGTTGTGGAGGATGTACACCTCTCGTTCAGGACCTGTTGAAGCTCACGCTTGAATCGATGGGCCACACGGTGAAGAAGACGTTGTGCGAGCACTTCAACTATACACGCCAGGAATTGTACGACCTCATCAGGATCAAGCAGGTCAAAACCTATGATCATCTTCTCAACATGTTCGGGAAAGGTGACGGGTGCGAGATCTGCAAGCCGGCAGTAGCCTCTCTCCTCGCCAGTATCTGGAACGATCTCATCGCGGAACAAGACACCATCCAGGATACGAATGACAGATACCTTGCCAACATCCAGCGTGGTGGAACATACTCCGTAGTGCCACGCATTGCAGGGGGTGAGATCACGCCGGAAAAATTGATCGCCCTCGGTCGGATCGCGCAAAAGTATAACCTGTATACAAAGATCACCGGCGGCCAGCGCATCGACATGTTTGGCGCTCGGGTGGATGAATTGCCCGACATCTGGGAAGAATTGATCAATGAAGGTTTCGAGAGCGGTCATGCGTACGGCAAAGCCCTGAGAACAATTAAAAGCTGCGTAGGCTCGACATGGTGCCGCTATGGCGTGCAGGATTCTGTTTCGTTCGCGGTATTCATCGAAGAACGTTACAAGGGTCTCCGCGCACCACACAAATTGAAGGGTGCCGTTTCGGGATGTATCCGTGAATGTGCGGAAGCGCAATCGAAAGACTTTGGAATTATCGCCACTGAAAAAGGCTGGAACCTCTACGTATGCGGTAACGGAGGCGCGCGTCCTCAGCACGCGAAGCTACTTGTTGCCGACGTTGACACGGATACTTGTGTGAAATATATCGACCGGTTCCTGATGTTCTACATCCGCACTGCCGATCCCCTCACCAGAACGGCAACGTGGCTGAATAAAATGGAAGGCGGGCTGAAATACCTGTATGACGTGGTTGTCAATGACTCGCTCGGAATCGGAGCCGACCTTGAAAAAGACATGGCAGAGCTCATCGCCAACTATGCATGCGAATGGAAGAAAGTTGTGGAAAATCCGGAGCTGAGATCACGTTACACACACTTCGTGAATACTGACGAGACCGATCCTTCGCTGGAGTTCGTGGACCTCCGTGGACAGAAAATGCCGATCGACTGGAACAGAAAAGTAAATAAGACTGTACTCTAAAATTTTATAACGAGAGATGAATACTGAAATCGAAAAAGCGGAAGTCCAGGTTTGGTTCAAGGCAGCACCTGCATCTGCATTTCCTGCAAATGGCGGCGCATGTATAAAATATAAGGAGAAACAGATAGCGGTTTTCAATTTTACACGGCGCAACGAATGGTTCGCCTGTCAGAATTTATGTCCGCACAAAATGCAGATGATATTGTCAAGGGGAATCATCGGATCGAGTGAGGGAGAACCTAAGGTGGCTTGTCCATATCATAAAAGGACTTTCTCCCTGAAAACCGGACAGTGCCTCAATGCAGATGAATGCTCGATCGAAACTTATCCAGTGAAGGTTGAAGACGGCTATGTGTATGTCGGCGTAAATGAATAAAAAAGAGAAAAACCTTCCGGAGACCAGAAGGTTTCTTTTTTTCTCAAACGATAGATACTTACATCTTGCTTACTTTGCCGCTGCCGGACGCGTGGCTGTTTACCTTGGAAGGGTTTCCCTTGTAGGAGACGGTGCCACTGCCCGTAATGTTGGCATCGAGCTCCTTCGTCACATTGATCTCCACATCGCCCGAACCGGAGATGCGTACCTCACATCTTGTGGTTTCCAGATTTGCAGCGAGCACTTTTCCTGAGCCGCTGATATTGGCTTCGACGCTCTCCGCGGAACCTTTTGCTTCGATCCTTCCTGAACCGGAAACGCCGAGATCGGCTTTCTGTTCGATGTTCATACTCAGGCTGATCTTTCCTGATCCGCTTACGTCGCTGTCAAAGCCCTTACACTTTCCTGAAAGCGTGATATCTCCGGAGCCTGACACATCAGCATCGACATTGCCACTGACGTCGGCATCGAGAGTCAACCCACCCGATCCGCTCACGTTGAGATCCAGTGTTGTCGCAGTGATCTTGTTCTCACCTACAACATCACCCGAACCGCTTACACTCACGCCTTCGATCGTTGGCACAGTGACGTAAACTTTAATGTCCTTGATGTCGTTGTCGCTCCAGTTCCAGCGTTTACCTTCCCTGCCAATCTCCAGTCTGGTACCCTCCACGTCCGTTTCAATTTCCTTGAGTACATCTTTATCTCCTTCGATCTCCACTTTCTGAGTACTTCCCTGCTTCAGGTACAATTTTCCAGGAATACGGAAAGATATCTTCGTAAAGCTTCCAACGTTTCTCGTTTCACGGTTTTGAGCTTGACCGAGCAATACAGTCAAGAACAGACAAAGGCTCAGGAATATTGATTTTTTCATAAAGTATTTGATTGATACGTTTTATAGACTAGCCCGGTCTTCAAAGGTTGCATCTGGCAGCCAGTATTATTTTCTTTGAGACGCAAAACCCCGTTTCAACGTTACCAATGGCAATATTTTCCTTTCGTACGATCGCCTCCAGGACCGACGGGCTCTATAAGGAGAAGGGAAGTAAATTCATAGCGTACGCCATTCCGGTTGAAACGGAAGAACAGATCAGGGAAGAGCTTGAGAAACTCAGAAAGCAGTATTTCGATGCCCGACACCACTGCTATGCGTGGATGCTGGGGCCGGACAAAAAACGGTTTAGGGCTGCCGACGACGGTGAGCCTGCTCATTCTGCGGGAGATCCCATCCTGGGACAGATCCGATCAAAGGAGATCACCAATGTCCTTGTGGTTGTTGTCAGATATTTCGGCGGCACCAAGCTTGGCGTTGGAGGATTGATCTCGGCCTATAAAACGGCTGCCGCCGATGCGCTCGACAAGGCGGTGATCGTGGAAAAGGACATTCATCGGCCCCTTTCCATTACGTTCGACTACACGTCAACGCCGGAGGTGATGAAGCTGATCAAAGATTTCGATCTCACCATTGCAGAGCAATCATTCGAGGCACGATGCAGCATGACACTCGAATACCGGTTCATCGACGAGCCGCGTTTGCTCGAAAAGATCAGATTGTTATCTGCAACGGGAACTGCTATTGAGATTGTTGAACCGTAGCCTGCTTCGGAGCGGCGGCCATCGTTTTCTTCAGGCTTCTTCGTGCCATAACCGTTGCAATTATCGTCAGGAAAGCCCCGAGGATCATAGGCGCTGAAGGCAAATACACCGACCGCGCCGGATCGATAAAGTAGGCAAAGGTATATGACATCAAGACCGGGCCGACCATTGACGTGGCGCTCATG
>CBHTUB010000506.1:0-3904 GCA_966095595.1 uncultured Chryseosolibacter sp.
TGATGTTTAGTCATATCCAAAGGTGCAGTACGTCTGTAAGCGCCATCTTCACCCACAATAACTGGAATACCTTTATCCACAAACTTTGCTTTCATTTTTGGGAACTGCGTAAGAAGAAAATCTTCTTCACCCCAGGTGGCATTACGGGAAGGCTCTATAGTAGAATGGTTATTTTGTCCCCAGTAGTAGAACATGTTGCCCCAGGAGGCGTCTTGTGACAGTGCAGTAAACTGAAAGGGCTCATAGTAATGAATTTCCGCCATCATTCTGTTTGGAGTAGGATCAGTAGGAAGGGTATTCATCAGGCTGCTTGTATAATCAATATTTGTCGAAGGCCCTTGAATAATAAGTGTTCTGTACGTATTGCGACCGCCGGTTGATCGTACTGCGTTGACAAAGGTTTGATGATAGGAAAGCAGCACGCTCATTGCGGTTGCATCGCTTGCGTTGGGTTCGTTGGCACTGGCGAACATTACATGTTCATCGAAGTCACGCATTTTGGTGGCAATTTGCTCCCAGAAAGCTTTTTGTTTCGCGTTTACCGCAGATTGTGCCCGCGTGGTAATATTGTTTTCCAACCATCCGCCGTCCCAATGGATATTGAGGACAACGTATAGGCCATCGTTGACGCAATATTGTACTACCTCCTTCACGCGATTGAGCCATGCGTCCTGAATCTGGGCTGTAGATTGATTGGCATATTGATCCCACGAGCACGGCAGGCGGACCGCAGTGAATCCACTTGCCTTCACCTTGTCAATCAAGGCCTGTGTAGCTTTAGGGTTGCCCCAGGCTGTTTCACCACCGATCGCTTCCAACGTGTTTCCAAGGTTCCATCCAAGCTTGATGTTCGCTGCGATCTGAACCGGAGTGCTCGTCATGCCTGAAGCATCGGGTGGAAGGGGAGATGTGTTGTAGCTCGGATAGCTCGTGCGTCCTCTTGCGGTAGAGGGTGTCTGCGATTCATCCGGAACAGGCGTATTCACCTTTTCCAGTTGATCATCGGGGCTGCTGCATTGTGTAAACACAACGAGTGCAACCATCAAACAACAAAACGAAAGTTGCTTCAATTGTTTCATATGGTTTAAGATTTAGTTGGTATGGGAAAAGTATAACTTATTGGAGTCTTCGTGGGTACCAAACAATCCAAAATGGGGTAGCTGAAAGTCTAAACGCATGAAATTGGAAACGTTGCCGATAATTTCTTTACGCTAACGGTTGCGTAAAACATTGGAAATCATCGACAAAGTCCGGATAGAATTTTATCGGGATATGGTAGGTACAGATCAGCTAAAAAAATGGTATAAATCGTTCGAAGCCGGTTGCCATATTTAAGTTGATAATGTTCCTGATGACTCAGGGACCGGTTGGTTGGCAAACTCCTTATGAATATGAAGAGTCTGTTGCCGCGTGATTTGGCTGTCATTACATAAAAATAAAGACGCGCGTCCCAGGTGAAACATCTTCGGAGCTTATCGCTCCTGATCGCATTGGTATACCCCCATCCACCTATCCTGATTTTTGGAGGTCTCTCCACCCTTCTTTTCATCTATAGATAATATTCACCCCATAATTAGACTTTTTAACCCCTTCAAATCCCGGCAACATAAGAAGCGCGACCAAATTGTCTGCAACTCCAGGCTGGCAAACCCGTTATAACGATTTTCTGTGATGTAAAATCATAAAAGAAAATTCTTCGCTGAGCAGTTTCGACTACTGAATTCGGAGGAGGTGTTTCTCCAGAGTGAGGTGGGTGTATTCGTGATTTATACTTGAACGGTTGCACGATGTGAAGACTGGTGACGCATATTACGATTCGGAAAAGGTCTCCATTTAGTATTCAAAAACGTCCTTTAAAATAGATAATTGATCCTACCCGTTTCATCAACTTGCACTATGGAAAATCGGAAACTTAAACAACAGTTAAGGTGGATCACGGTGTTTGAAATTTTTGTTTTCAGTTTTGTCATAGGCATTGTCATGTTCCTCGTCTATAGTAAGCTCTACCCATAGAGACGCGACGCTACTGACCGCTGCTTTGCTCCTTAACAACTTTCAATTGACCGTCTGGGACCGCAGCTGTGTATTATCCCGAAAGCCATTCCGAGTCTGTCATTTCCCGATCCGGCCTCCTCTTACTTGACGCTACTGTCTCGATCTTTTAACCCAAACCCATTCTGTCCCTGTCCACTTGCTTTTTGCCGGGCTTAAACAGGAAATAAAAACCGCAACAGCTGTGTGGATTTTTAATACCGCTTTTTTGACCTTTTAAGCACCCTGGTAGACTTCTGATCACCCGATTGTGGATATCTAATACCTCATCCTGCCTTTAACTTGCGCAATCGCTTGCTACCAACAGGTACGCGCAATCGTTTTTTTAGTCCAGTATATGATGAAAAGGAATTTTATTTTTTTGATTGTTATCCTGAAGTTTTTTTGGATCTCCTGTTCGAACGAAGGAAAGTACAACGCCGCGCAAGTCACAAACGGCGTGATCGTATCCCTCAACACCCCTGATCAAAAGACAAAGCTTGTTCGTTTGGAAGTTATCAGTGATGATATCATCCGCGTAACAGCCACCGCACGTGACTCTTTCTCTACCGAAAAGAGCTTAATGGTCTTGCCCGACGTAGCGAAGAATGTACGGTGGAGCTCAACTGAAAATGATACTGCCGTGATCCTTTCGACACCGGCCCTGAGAGCTGTGGTGAGTCGTCTTACGGGAGAAGTGATTTTTACCGATACGACTGGTAATGTGATCCTTCAGGAACAGCAAGGTGGAGGAAAGTCGTTCGTCGACACAAATATCGACGGTAGATCCTATTTCTCGGTTCAACAAAAATTCCTATCGCCGGCAGACGAGGCGTTCTATGGTTTAGGCGGACATCAGAACGGCCAGATGAATTATAAGAACGATGACGTGGAGTTGATCCAGGCAAATATAGCCGACATTGTGCCCTTCGTGTACTCGAGCAAGAACTACGGTATTCTTTGGGATAACTACTCTTCTTCGAAGTTCGGCGACGAGCGCGACTATCAATCGCTGCAGACACTTACCCTCTACGATAAGGAGGGTAAGCCCGGTGGGTTGTCTGCCTCTTACTATGCGGATGGCAAAATAGTGAAGGAAGCGATCGAAGATCAGATCAATTATGAATTTCAGGAAACGCCGCAGGTCGACAATTTTCCGAAGGACGTTGCGCAGAATGGCAAGATCGTTTGGGAAGGTTACTTCAGCTCTGATAAAGCTGGCGCTCATAAGTTTCTCTTCTACTCATCAGGATACTGTAAAGTTTGGGTAGATGGTAAGCTCTACTTCGATAAGTGGAGACAAAACTGGAATCCATGGTATAATAAGTTCAAGGTGGATGTGGCGAGTGGTGAAAAACATACTATTAAAATAGAGTGGATATCCGAAGGTGGATACCTGGCGGTCAAGCATCTTGATCCCATTGCACCGGAAGAGCAGAGCAAATTGTCACTTTGGTCGGAAGTAGCGAATGAGATCGATTATTATTTCATCAAAGGCGACAATGCAGATGAAGTGATCAGCGGATATCGGATGCTTACGGGAAAAGCTACGATCGTTCCCAAGTGGGCGCTGGGTTTCTGGCAAAGCCGCGAGCGTTACAAGACACAGGACGAGCTTCTGGGTGTTGTGAAGGAGTATCGCAAGAGGGGTATTCCGCTCGATAATATTGTTCTTGATTGGCGGTATTGGGAAGATCCTAAATGGGGATCGCATGAGTTTGATGCGGCACGTTTCCCTGATCCCAGGGGTATGATGGATCAGCTGCATAAGGATCATACGCGACTGATGATCTCTGTGTGGCCGAAGTTCGCCACAGGTACCGCGAACTACGAAGAGATGAAAAGTAAAGGGTTTCTGTTTGCGCACAACGTC
>CBHTUB010000507.1:0-3892 GCA_966095595.1 uncultured Chryseosolibacter sp.
ACCTCTCCGTCCTGGACCATATCGCCTACTACCTTTGTAAAGTATTTTCCGATCAGCTGCTCCACCTTGAATCCCAGCCGGAAAGTGATCATCACCACATCCTGGGGCGCGATCACGTCCACTTTGTACTCCTGCGTGTAGGGCTCGTTCGTTGTCTCTACATGGATGAACCAATAGATATCGGCGCGCTTGGGTCGCTGCTGCATGATCGAGTAAATGATCTTGTTCTCGATCTTCTTGTTGCTGCCGGACTTCGTCATGTACACAAGGTGAGTGGCATATTTGGGCACCGTCTCGTCGACGCTCAGCTTTTTGAGCAACGGAATGTACGGATCAAGGTCCGTGTACTCGGTCAGTTGGTCTTTAATGGAATTAGCCTCCTTCCACACCCACATGATCGTCATCAGCAGCGTGCAAAGGATCAGGGATACATAGCCACCGTGCATGAACTTGAGCAGGTTTGCCGAAAGGAATGACAGCTCGAGGCTCAGGTATGTCAAGAGAAACAGTCCGATGAGGACAGGGGAGACTTTTTTTATCAGCAGATAGACGGTCAGGAGAATGGTTGTCATCAGCATGGTGATCGTGATCGCCAGACCATAGGCAGCTTCCATTGCCGAGGACTCCCGGAAATACAGGACCACACCCACGCATCCGATCCATAGCATTGTGTTCACAGCCGGCACAAAAAGTTGTCCGCGTATTTCGGAAGGGAACAAAAGTCGCACTTTCGGCCAGAAGTTTAACCTCACCGCCTCGCTCACCAGCGTAAACGACCCGGATATCAAAGCCTGGCTTGCGATGATGGCCGCGAGTGTGGCAATGCCGATGCCTATCAGCAGGAACCAGTCGGGCATGACGGCATAAAAGGGATTCGTTGCGAGATGTTGTCCTTCCCGTGTCATCAGCCAGGCTCCCTGACCGAAGTAGTTGAGTACAAGGCACGTCTTTACGAAGATCCAGCTTACCCGGATGTTCTGTTTTCCGCAATGGCCCATATCCGAATACAATGCTTCCGCACCGGTAGTGCACAGGAATACGGCACCAAGGATCCAGAAGCCTGTGGGATGACTGGTCAGCAGGTTATAGGCGTAGTATGGATTGAGCGCGGCCAGCACCTTCGGATTACTTGCTATTCCAGCAATCCCCAATACGCCGAGCATCGAGAACCAAAGGAACATCAACGGCCCGAAGCCCTTTCCGACCGTACTCGTGCCCAGGATCTGCAGCGCGAAAAGCAAGCTGATGATCACAACGACAATCGGAAGCGTCGGAATATCGGGGTAGATCAGTCGCAGGCCTTCAATGGCGGATGATACCGAGATCGGAGGTGTTATGATGCCATCCGCAAGCAGGGCGCTTCCGCCCACAATCGCGACCAGCGCCAATAGCCGGCCTTTGTGCCGTACCAGCGTATACAGGGAGAATATCCCACCTTCACCATTGTTATCCGCCTGCAACGTAAGCACCACGTATTTCAACGTTGTCTGAAGGGTGAGTGTCCAGAATACACACGAGATGCCTCCGTATACGAGCAGCTCATCAATGATGTGCTCGCCGATAATGGCCTTCATCGTATAGAGCGGAGACGTACCGATGTCACCGTAAATGATCCCGAGGGCAATAAGAAGTCCTAATCCCGAGACTTTGTCATTAAAATGATGCTGCTTCATCGTCTGCGATCGTCGTTGATGGGGTAATGGCCGGTATTTAAAATACCAAGAAGCAAACCATCCCCGACATTTCAAAACACCTGACAGAAGACCTGCCGTTGGTATGGCGTGTGCCCGTTTAACGCGTGAAATTTGCATAACCCCACCTCCAGGCCGCACGTTATAGAACACAATGAACGTGATCTGAGTACAAGATGATAGAATATCGGATGTTCAAGCCGCAGGATGCCCTCGCTGAATACGTACGGTTTTTCTGGAGTCTGGAGGCGCGCGTTGAGTCGCTGAAGGATCCTTTCGTTCACCGCGCGTTGCCCGATAACTGCATCGAACTGATATTCTACTGCCAGGGGAAATTATCGATCAGCTCCGCGGAAGGAGAGGAGGGGAATACATTCACATCCGGCGTGTTTGGGCAGGCGCAAAAATTCAGACAGTTTAAAACGAAAAGTAACTTTCATCTCTTTGGAGTTCACCTGTATCCCCACACTTTCAGGATGGTTTTCAATTTGCCGGCGCATCACCTTTATAACGAGAAGGTAGACAGCGAGACGCTCTGGGGCGTTGAAGGAAAGATGCTCGAAGAAAAGGTCATATCAGCCAATACAAATGAGCAGCGTGTTCGCCTTGTGTCCGATTTTTTACTCGGGAAGCTTAGGGTGAGCCATGACAAGGCTTTCGTGCGGCACATCAGGTCTGTGATCGACAATAACACTCTTCTTTCCATTCCCTCATTTGCGCATGATTGTAACCTGTCCCGAAGACAATTTGAAAGGAAGTTCAGGGACTTTTCCGGCTTTAGTCCGAAGGACTTCTTCGATGTCGTTCGCTTTAAGAAGGTCTTGTATGAAATGGAGCAACGACGCAAGTCGCTCGCACAGATCGCCGTTGACGCGGGTTATTATGACCAGTCGCACCTTAGCAACGAATTCAAAAGGCTTTCCGGCTACAGTCCCAAAGAGTACTTCGTGAACCATACGGAGGCGGTCGACCCGCGGACTACGCGCGATTTCAAACCGTAGAATGTCGCAATTTTCCAAGACTCTGTCTTCCTCCGTTCCCTTCTTTGCCGAAACTAACCGATCTGAAGTGGCACGACGCAGCTTGCGGATAGACAATGAGCGATGAGCCCTGATGGTTGCCGATGGCTGCCAGATCTTATTGGTTATAAAATATTCAAGTTATGGAAAGTCCATTTTTAGATTCAGAAACGGTTAGCGTTCGATATATCGTTAATGATATCAACGCTTCAGTAGCGTTTTATACCGGGCTACTCGAGTTTGAAGTGCTCATGAATCCGCCGGCTGGTTTTGCCATGCTTGCCAAAGGCAACTTACGTCTGTTGCTCAACGAGCCAGGCGCGGGTGGTGCGGGTCAATCGATGCCTGACGGCACTGCACCAGCGCCAGGCGGATGGAACAGGATCCAGCTTCAAACCCGAAACATAGAATCGGCGATCGAGCATCTCCGTAAAAAGAAAGCGAGATTTCGAAACGAAGTGGTCACAGCGAATGCCGGAAAGCAGATCTTGTTGCTCGATCCTTCCGGAAATCTGATTGAACTGATGGAGCCTAAGGGTTGAACCTCAGACGATAGTTGAATAACAGGTAAACACAAAAAAACTAAATGAGAAATTCTATTTGGCACATCCTAACAATCTGGTTAACGGTCACATTTTCGATTTTGGCTTCAAACGCCTTTTCACAGGCAGACCAACAGCTGGATCCTGAAAGTACGGCAACTGACAAGCCTGCTTACGTCAGAGGTCTTACCTCAGGCCGGGCAAGATCGCTTGTTGGTGGAGTAGTGGCGTTGGTGAGTCTGGTAATTGGCTGGCGTGTTAAGCGCCGCGCGTCTGGTTCGGCAGGCAACGAACGATCATGGGCCATGGCTGCACTGGCGCTTGCGTTTGTTGCCATCATATTGAGTGTGGTGCATCTGGCGGGAAACACGGGTGGGTTTGGAACCGGTGGAGGAAAAGCCGGAGCGATCGTCGCTTTGGTGCTCGGGCTTGCGGGCCTGGTGCTGAATGGACTTGCGCTTAGAAGAAGCAACAACGTGACAACAGAGTAGCTGACTGATCAAATCAGCACAACGTCACTCCAGCCTTTTTCCCGCACCCGAAACCGCCGACACATTGAAGAACCCCGCGACCTTGCTCCCCTGCGGATTGACATTGTAGATATTGGTCGGTACGTTGGCGAGTGGTGTCGAAAAGAGCT
>CBHTUB010000508.1:0-3879 GCA_966095595.1 uncultured Chryseosolibacter sp.
ATCTCTGATGGCGATAATCCTTTCTCAGGTCGTCCTTTATTCGCCTGACATATTCTGCAAATGAGACATTAAAATCTGCCGGGATACGAAGCGGGGATACGCCCATAAAAAGCCCAACAGTCTTTTTGAAATAGGCAGTGGTCCTGTTCAGGACCGGAAGACTAGCCACACATTCGCTTGTCCGCTGCATCTTTAGCAACACGAAAGCAAGCGTGCCGAGGATCATGTGGAATTCTGTCACTCCGCAGACGCCTGCCACACGCGACAAAGCATCAAACTTACTCCGTTGAACTTTCAGCACCCGGCGACCGCTGGCTATCACCGGTTTGGTTTCCACAGGTCGAAGCAATGGCTCGGGAGCGCCTGCAAATTTCTTGGACCAATAATTTCGATCGTCAATGTACTCCTGTGACTGGCTATACGCGGCATCGGATTCGAGATACCTTTCAAACGAAAAGACTTCATGAGTGCGGATCTCATCGTACCGAACCAGGTCGTTGTAGTATTTTACCAGCCTCTGAAAAAGCAGCGACGTAGCCCAGCCGTCAACGAGAATGTGGTGATATCTGGAATACAGTACGAACCTATCTGCACGCTCTTTTAAGAGGATAAAGCAGAACAACGGCTTCGATCCGTCGAATGAAAAAGGCATGGCAAAGTCTCGTGCTATGAATGCCGAGATTTTTTCGGACGCATTATTTTCGGACGAAAAATCGATCAGCGGTAGGGAGAGGGTTTCAGGTTCCGATTTTGTGAAATAAGGCTGCCCATTTACAGTGCAAAGCCTGTACCTGAGGACATCATGCTGGTCGACAAATTCCTGATAGGCCCGTTCGAACTTTGGAACGGAGATCGGTCCATCGATAACGACTTTAGCGCCGATATTGTAGATGGGCTCCCCAGGATAAAGCAGCTGATCGAAGTAAATGTCCCGCTGAAAGAGCGACAATGGCGTTAACGACATCTGAGGGTTGATGCAGTATGTGGTGGCTTATGATATTTTGCTTGTTACGGATTTAGCAATCTTTATTCACTGATCGGAGAAACAAACACTGGCCGTCTCTCTCCTTGCAACGTCAGTTGCACTCACTTCAATAACTACGTTCTGCTGAATAGACGAAATGAAGATGGCAAGTTTGTGCTGGCCGTTCTTGCGGATCAGTCTACCCATGAGGCCTTTGAAATGACCTGAAGTGATCTCTACTTCCTGACCAACTTCAAAGTCTCTGGCGGTGACCTCCGGCGATCCCACAAGCAGACGCCTTATAATGTCGATCTCGCTATCAGGAACAACGTCAAGTTTGCCCTCTGAGGTAAGAAACTTGATCACACCATTTACACGTACCACCTCTCGCGTCTGACCCATATCAAAGGGTTTAACAAACAGGTAGCCCGGAAACAACGGAGTTTCCAACTTCTTTTTGCGATCACTCCACTGAACGACTTTGCTTACCAGAGGCAGAAAAGTCTCCACGCCGCGTTTCTGAAGTTCGAGGTTGATTTTTTTTTCGGCATTGGGCATAGTATATACTACATGCCAGTTGAGAAATGGGTCTTTTGACAACATAAGCATTGAAGGAAAGCTATCGCTAAAGTGACCCACAGCCGGGTCACCTGGTAGAATTAAACTTGCCTTACTCGAGTAAATTCACCCACTTAACGTAGGTTAACTCGTTGATAAGTTAGGTTAGCGTGCAAGTTTAACATTACTGTTAAGGGCTGCAAAATATGAAAAAAGTTAAAATACAAAAATGTAGAATCTTCGGTGCAACATATAAACTACAGGTTCAAACATCTAATCAACGCCCGCGCTATCCAACTTATCGTTGGGGAAATAACGATCTGGCTATCTGTTACGGTATTTTTAGCACGGGAAATTTCAAATCATTAATGACCAGTTTGAAATATAAATTTTTCCGTAAAGACAGAATATTTGGGAATGATGACGCAATTCCTGATTTTGTCCGCAAAAAAACATGACACCCTCACTTTCATTGCTCCAGAGTCCGACCCAACTAACTGGCTACGAGCTCGATCATTTTTGCAAAAGCTTTCGTACGGGAAATTATGATATCGTCACAACCGCCCCGGGCCCCGGTGTAGATTGTGAGCGATTGCTTGCTTGCTTCAAGGACCCGGCCACGTATTCACTCATACTGGATGATGCTGCCGGCACATTCACTTATTTTTCCATTCAATACGAGCGTGCCGATGGAACTGTGACTCAGGTACCCATTGGGGTATATGGGATCAGTCAACGGGAGTCAGTGCGATTTCCGTTGCTATTGAATGACTTCTGGCGTGACTTCCTGATGGTCAAGCTCCAGGAATTTTGTTTTATGTGTAACATTCAGCAAAGCCAGGAACAGTATTATGGTCGACTGCTTGAGCTCCGTAAAAATCTTATCACTAAAATATTCAACTATTATTTTGCGGAAAGCAATGAAATTGCTTCTGCCATGGCGTGGGATATCCGCGGTGAAAAAAGCCTCACGCGGCGCCTGGCCACCGAAGCGGGGTTTGCAAGAGTCGAATTTTTACGATCGGAGATCTATTCCTCCGTTGACCTTTCTCCCGAGAAGTGGAGTTATTTAAGGCAATGTCTTCTGAAATGGTTTGAGGTCTTCAACACGATCGTACAACAACCGAATGGCAACATTCATCCTAATCTCCCTAAAATAGGAAGAGGTTTCGTGGATTTCGGCAATACCGCGTTTTAGAAAGGCAACTATTCGCTGCGTAAGACTTCAACCGGGTTTTGCATAGAGGCCCTGAAAGTCTGGTAGGCAACGGTTGACCATGCGATCGCCAATGCGCCGATGCCTACTGCGCCGAGTAATACGATGTCCAGGCCGACCTTGAATGCAAAATTCTGCAGCCAGTAATTATCGACCACGTAGATTGCCGCAGGAACGGCTGCAACAAAACTGATGACGACAGTTTTCGTGATACCGGATAAAAGCATCTTCATGATGTCGCGTGATCTCGCGCCTGTTACTTTGCGGATCGCGATCTCACGCATACGCACACTGGCGATAAACGCTGACAGGCCGAATAAGCCCACACACGATATGAATACGCTCAATGCAGAAAACAGCAAAATGATCTTCACCTGACTCTGCTCCTTCCTGTAATGACTGTCGAGGGCTTCGTCAAGGAATCGGTATTGAAACCATTTATCGGGCTGGTGTTGTTTCCATTTAGTCTCAATAGCAGCAATGGCATTACGATGGTCGCTGGGGCTGATCCGACAGAGAATATAGCTCATCCTGTTGTAATTCATCTCGGTGCTGTGTAACACGAGTGGCCTAACCTCGTTGTGAAGGGTCTGAAAGTTGAAATCCTGCACTACGCCGATAATGGTGAACTTTGTCTCTTCGCCTGTGCCATACGTCTGCTCAATGAAAGTCACCGTCTTCCCAACCGGATCTTTTAGTCCCAATGCCCTGACAGCGGTCTGGTTCAAAACTACGTTATTGGAATCATTCGCCTGTGACGAAAAAAATTGGCCGTCGAGCAGATCGAGGTCCATTACCTTATCATATCGGTCCGCCACATACATCACGGACAAGGTCTTGACGTCCGCGCTTTCGTCCGTTTTGAAAGTCCGGTCGTAAATGCCCTTTAGTGTCGGCATTGACAGGCTTCCGGAAGTGGCTATGATAGATGACTCTTTCTCCAACTCTTCCAGCAACACGCCTGTGATCGCCGGATCGCGGAAAAAGTCGCCGCGTACCATAAGCAAGTTTTCCTTATCGAAGCCGAGGTTTTTTGTCTCGATGTAGCGGATCTGCCTTATCATTACAAGCAGACAGATGGCCAGGCCGATGGAGATCCAGAACTGAAATGTAACCAGCGCATTTCGCAACCAGTTTGCCT
>CBHTUB010000509.1:0-3832 GCA_966095595.1 uncultured Chryseosolibacter sp.
TTTATCCTTGCAGCCTTCGCTTCTGTCGCAGGAGATTTTGCAATGATGCTGATTGGTCTCATGGATATGAAAGATTTCAAAAGTTCGCCGACATGGGTAGTGATCATCGTAGTGATTTACCGATTTGTATTCAACACAGCCGGCTCATACGTTACCGCGCGGCTTGCACCATCAAAACCGCTCAGATTGGTAATGATTGGAGGATGCATTGGATTCATATTAAGTGTGTTCGGAGCTGTCGGAATGTGGGAGCAAGCCGCTCCATGGTACAACGTTGTGATCGTTGTAATCGCACTCCCTGCAGCCTACATGGGAGGAAAGCTATATCGGTCAGGCAAAAGTCCGTAGCGCTTAATTTGCCGCTAACCCGTTTGAGCCAGTTGTTATAAAATAGAAGTAAAAGCCCTGCGGCCATGAAAAAAGCATCCAATCTTAACGCCGGGATCTCCGAGCCGGGACTAGTAGACGCCTACATGGAAAAGCTTAAGCATCCATTGACAGATGTTGCAACCAATTTGCGCGCGATCATCCTTCGTGCCGACACATCTATAGGCGAAGGAATATATTGGAATGCTCCCACCTTTTTTTATCTGGGCAAGATGAAGCCGTTTGATCCCCGGACCTATAAACGATACATTGTCGGCTTCAACTTTTATAAACAGGACGCTATACGGCTTGTTTTTCTACGGGGAGTGATGGCTGACGACAGGGACGGTTTGCTAAAGGGGAACTATCCTGATGGCAGGCGTATCATGACAATTTCCAGTGTGGAAAACCTGAAGGAGTATGAGTCAGGGCTAGTGATAATACTTAAAAGCCTCATCAGGAAGATCAACGATTAGCTGTTCCCCCCAATCGACACCATGGCTTAATTTTATTGCACGGACTTCGGTGTTTGCGATTTGCCTTAGTGCTTCTTTTTTGTACCTTTTAAAGATTTCTTGTCAACGTGAAGGTACTTTTTCTAATGTTATTTGGCGTGGTCGCGGCCGGGGCGAGCGGTCAGTCATTGAACGATAGTCTGCTTCGCCAACTCGATGTCGAGATCTCGCTGCGGTCCGATTACGAAGCGAAAAAGATCAAGCGTCTTGAGTCTCTGAAAGCCATGGCTGCCGTTCAGCGGGGTCGCGAAAAATTCCAGCTGCTTTCTGCCATATACGACGAATACAAAACGTTCAAATATGACTCTGCCTTTCTATATGCCCGCAGAATGCGCGAGCTCGCCGAACGGCTGGGTGACCAGCGTCTGATCAGCGACGCGCGGATAAAAACAACTTTTGTCCTCATTTCTTCCGGGCTGTTCAAGGAGGCCCTTGATACCCTGGCAAAGATAAAAACGCGTGAGCTCGATGATTCAGCCAAAGTGCAATACTACGATGTGATCGCGCGGGCCTGTGTCGATCTCGCGGACTTTACACGCGACAATTTCTACGGTAAGCAGTATGGTCAACGGGCAAATGATTACCTCGATTCTGCACTTCAATATCTCGATGAGGATGACATTCAGTTCTATTTGCTCAAGGGCTTGAAATCCCTGCACCTGAGGGATATGAAGACATCGCGCTTTTTGTTCGAGACGGTGTTGCAGAAGTTCAAGCTTACGGAACGGCAATATGCGGTGGTAGCGAGCACATTGAGCTTTATCTACTTCCATTCCGACGAGGAAGAGCGTTCGAGGGAGATGCTCATCAGGGCGGCCATCGCCGACATGCGCACGTGCACAAAGGAAACCATCGCGACGACCAAGCTGGCGGAAATGCTTTTCAATGAAGGTGATGTCGAAAGCGCTTACCGCTACATCAAGATCGCTGCCGAAGATGCGGAATTCTATGGCGCACGTCAGCGAAAGGTACAGGTAGCTACGATCCACCCGCTCATCGAGGCCAGGCAATTGAACAACGTCGAGGCCAAGCGGAAGTCGCTGTTGATCTATTCGTCGCTGATCACAGCCCTGACCTTGAGCGTTATCGGGTTCCTTGTCGTGATATACAAACAGAACAAGAAGCTTCAGAAGGCGCGACACATCATCTCACAGGCGAACGCATCGCTTACCGATGCAAACCATCAGCTGCAGGATGCCAACAAGATCAAGGAAGAGTACATCTGGTATTATTTCAACACGACCGCCGATTACATTACGAAGCTCGATGCGCTCAAGCGAACGCTGGAGCTGAAGGTCACTACCAAAAAACTCGACGACATCAAGTTCACCGTCGACTCTATTAATATACGGCGCGAACGGGAAGAACTGTATCACAACTTTGACAAGACTTTTCTCAAGCTGTTCCCGGATTTTGTGTCGGTGTTCAATTCCCTCTTCAAAGAGGAGGATCGCATTCATCTCAAGGACGGACAGTTGATGAATACGGAGCTGCGCATTTTTGCCCTGATCCGCATGGGGGTTCATGACCACGAAAAAATTGCGAAGATCCTCGACTATTCCGTGACCACTATTTATACCTACAAAACCCGCATCCGAAGCAAGGCAATCGTCGACAGCGATGAATTTGACCGGCGAATCATGGGCATCCGGGCCATCTGACGATGTCTGGCGATTAGAATCCATTATGATTTTCCTTTCCGCTATTGCTGAAGAAGAATCAGGCTGTCAATACGTTAGCATTTTAAACGCTCGAGATTTTTCTAGATTATGAACTCACCAATTGGCGGCGCCTTTTGATCAGGCTTGTTTTGTTCTGACCGCAAACGATTGACCGCTCCCCCGGGCAAAGGTCGTCGATGGTCCGAACTAAACCCAAACCTTATGATCAGATCTAATCAACTAGCCACCATGCTGACGCTGCTGATATGGCTCGCGGCATTCAATGGCCAGGCACAGAACCGCACGATTTCCGGACAAGTCAAGTCCGCCGACGAAGATGTCGGTCTGCCTGGCGTTAACGTTCTCGAAAAGGGGACCACCAATGGTACAGTTTCCGATGCCAATGGCTTTTACACGATCCAGCTTCACGGCAGCTCAGCAGTACTGACCTTTTCATTTGTCGGCTACCAAACTTCAGAGTTAGAGGTGGGGGCCACCCAAACCGTGAATGCAGTTCTTCAGCCCGATATTTCAACCTTGCAGGAAGTTGTTGTCGTCGGATATAATGAAGTTAAAAAGTCGGATGCGACCGGCTCGGTAGCTGTTATCGGCCAGAAGTCTTTCAACAAGGGAGTGGTGAACTCGCCGCAGGAATTGCTGAGCGGTAAAGCTGCAGGCGTGGTGATCACTTCGAATAGCGGTGCTCCCGGAAACGCGTCGACGATACGTATACGCGGAGGATCGTCGCTCAACGCGAGCAACGATCCCCTGATCGTCGTCGATGGCGTTCCCGTCAGCAATACAAACCTCGGCGGATCGCCCAATGTGCTGTCATTCATCAACCCCAATGACATCGAGACGGTTTCGGTGTTGAAGGATGCTTCGGCAGCCGCGATCTACGGATTGCGCGCGGCAAACGGTGTCATCATCATCACAACGAAACGAGGCCAGCGGGATCTCAAGATCACCTATACGGGAACTGCGACCGCTTATAATGCGCCGAAGAAAGTCGATGTGCTGGATGGCGATGAATTCCGCGCGTTGATCCAGGAACGTTATGCGGGGCAGGCCTCGGTGCTGGCATTGCTCGGCGAGGCGAATACTGACTGGCAGAATGAAATTTACCGCACGGCTTTCGGGCATGACCACAACGTCACCGTGTCTGCTACCAAATTCAACACGCCGTTTCGGGTTGCCGTAGGTCACAACAATACCGATGGCATTCTCAAGACATACAACTATAAAAGAACTTCCGTCTCACTGGCAGCCGATCCAACCCTGCTTGACAAT
>CBHTUB010000510.1:0-3829 GCA_966095595.1 uncultured Chryseosolibacter sp.
GGTTGTAATACTGCTTCACGAGGGAGTATGGATGTACGAGACTATGATTCGTCTGTTCCCGGATGCGGCACTTTATTGGCATAGCTCAAACCGACACGGCGCAGGAAACGCTGCAAGCGCTTGACGCATGGATGTGAATCTGAATCTGAAATCCTGAGATTTGAAATCTTGAAATGCTCAATCTTCCCTTTCACGTTTGATCTTAACCTTGGCCTGTGGTCCGACTTGAATAGGAACTTTTTCGACCTCGAGGTTTGCGGCTTCGATACCATACATTTCTTCGGTCGAAAGGCTGTATCGTTTGAGCAGGCGGTAGCCCTGTATGATCAGGCGATCGAAATTGGAGATCTCGCTATCGCTTGACGCCCATGAATGCAGGATGATGAATTTGAAATCTGCCATCATGCTGTATTTGTGAAGTGAAGGATATGGGCTGGTAAGGTCGATCTCGCCGGAGTCGGCCATTTCATGGATGATCTTGTTGAAGATCAGATTGACGCGATGATCTGTTTTAAAACCCAGTTTAATGCGGACGAAGAAGCATTTTTTGGGAATGATCGTGTCCACAACATACTTGCTGGTGAACGGACTGTCGACCGTGTCGACGTGAACGAACCAGTATACATCCGCACGCTTCGGTCTTTTCTTGAAGATCGAATAAATGATGTTCGAGTCGATGTAACGTTTGGTGTCGGCCATTGCTAGGTATACCAGGTTGGTCGCTTCTTTCTGCACGGATGGATCTGCCTGAAGGTCCTGGATCATTCCGACGTAGTGCTTCAGATCGACGAATTCCGTATGGCGGTCGCGCAGCCTTCGCGCCCTTACCAGAATGTACATCATCATAAAGAACAACGTAGCGATGGTAAAGGAGAACCAGCCGCCATGGGCAAACTTGTTCAGGTTGGAAACCAGGAAAGCTCCTTCAACGGTAAAGAAGACAACAGTGAGGACGAGTGCCCTGAATGTAGACTTTCTCGAAATAGAGAAGTAGTACATCAGCAGTGACGTTGTCATCAGCATGTCGAAGGTGATCGCCAGGCCGTAGGCACCTTCCATTTTTATCGTTTCCTGGAAAATGAGCACCACGAGTATACACCCTAACATGAGGATCCAGTTGATCGCTGGAATATAGATCTGACCCTTGACCTGGCTTGGATAACGAACACGGGTCGAAGGCCAGAGCTTCAGTTTCATGGCTTCGTTGACGAGCGTGAATGTTCCCGAGATCAACGCCTGGCTTGCAATGATGGTCGCCAATGTGGCAAGCACCACACCGAAGACGAGGAAGAATTGGTTTTGGGGTAGTATCTGGAAAAAAGGAATCGCATCGCCAAGGAGTTTTCCCTGGTGTTCCAGAAGCCATGCACCCTGGCCGAAGTAGCTCAGCAGCAATGCAATTTTTACAAAGGTCCAGCTTACGCGAATGTTCGATTTCCCTACATGTCCCAGATCGGAATACATGGCTTCGGCACCGGTTGTGCATAGGAAGACTGCGCCAAGTATCCAGAAACCTCTCGGATATTTGACCAGAAGATCAAACGCGTAAACCGGATTCAACGCTTTCAATATCTGGGGTTCATGGATCAGGTGAGATGCTCCGACAACTGCGATAAATGAAAACCACACGAGCATGATCGGACCGAAGGTACGTCCAACGACACCGGACCCGAATTGCTGAAAGACGAAAAGCATGACCAGGATAATGATCACGATTGTGATGATCGTTTCCGTTGTGATATCGGGATACAGCACGCGCAGACCTTCAATGGCAGAGGTCACGCTGATGGCGGGTGTGATGAAACCGTCGGAGATCAGCGTAGCACATCCGATGATGGCAGGAAAGATCACCCACTTTGCCTTGTACCTTCTAACCAGGGCGTAGAGCGCGAAAATTCCACCTTCACCCTTGTTATCCGCACTGAGCGCGAGGTAAACATATTTGATCGTGGTGATCAGCGTCAGTGTCCAGAATACGCATGACAGGCCGCCATAGATCAGGTCTTCCGTGATGATATTGTTCCCGACAATGAATCGGAATGTATAGATAGGAGAGGTCCCAATATCTCCATAGATGATCCCCAGTGAGATCAGCACGCCACCAACTGAAAGAGGGGTAATGTGTCTGTTATACGAATCGGCCATTTATTGTACACCGTCTTTCGGACGAGCAATGATGAGTCTGTTACTTTTGTCGTACGAGAAATAGCTGATCAGCCAATTCATGAAGACAAAAAATTTGTTTTTGAAACCAATGAGCGAAATGAGGTGAACGAACATCCACACCAGCCACGCAAAAAATCCCTGAAATTTCACGCGCTTCAGATCGACGACTGCTTTGTTTCGTCCAATGGTTGCCATTGAGCCTTTGTCGTTGTAACGAAAAGGTTTGAGGGGCTGCCCTTTGATTATCCTGAGGATGTTCTCTGCTACGAGTCGTCCCTGTTGCTGTGCCGGAGGAGCCATCATGGGGTGTCCATTCGGAAAACCGGGATCGCCGTCCATTAGCGCCACATCGCCGATTGCAAAGATGTTGTTATATCCCTTTACGCGGTTGAACTCATCAACTCTTATCCTTGTAGCCTTTCCGAGCGAATCGGCACTTAATCCGGCAACAGGATTGCCTTTTACGCCGGCCGCCCAGATCAGTGTTTTGCTGATCAGTTTTTCGCCGGTATTAAAAACGACCTCGTGGCCGTCGTACGATTTTACCGCGCAGTTCAGGTGGACCTTCACGCCCATTTCCTGCAGATATTCGAGGGCTTTCTGACCCGCAATGTCGGACATGCCGTTCAGTAGCCTCGGCGTTGCTTCGATCAGGTGAATGTCCATCTGGGTCAATTCCAGTTCCGGATAATCTTTCGGGAAGACGTATTTCTTGAGTTCGGCAACAGCACCTGCCAGTTCAACACCGGTAGGCCCGCCACCTACGATAACGATGTCCATGTAGCTGTTCATCAACTCCTTGTCCTCAATGAGAAGGGCAGTTTCAATGTTGCGGATGATGATATTCCTGAGCTTGATCGAATCAATGATCGTCTTCATCGGATGGGAGTTCTTTTCAACATCCTTCAGACCATAAAAATTTGTTTCAGCTCCCGTGGCGAGGACGAGGTAGTCGTACTTCACACTGCCGATGGATGTTTCTATGCAATTTTCTTCCGGGATAATTTTATTGACTTCGCCAAGGCGAAAGTAAAAGTCCTTTGCATTTGCAAACCTTCTTCTGAAGGGGAAGACGATCGAGCTTGTTTCTATTCCTGAGGTTGCTACCTGATACAGGAGTGGTTGGAATGTGTGGTGGTTGTATTTATCGAAGAGAACGGTCTGTGTTTTTCCGCGGGAAAGTGCTTTGGCCACTTCGAGTCCCCCGAATCCTCCTCCGACGATGATCACCCGAGGTTTGCCCAGGTCTGCGATACGCGTAGTAATTAAATTGGGCATCTGGCTGCTACTCTTTTGATAAAACGGTGGCAAATTTAAATGCGTTTCCGCAATACAAAAAAGAATGTGCCAAAATCGTTCAAAATCAGATATTTAGGATTTTCAGGCGGTTTAAATATTTTGTGCCATACCCATTCAGAACAGCAAAAACCGCGTATTTTTGTTGCCTTTAAGCTTCGAAACTACTTATAACTATGTTGAAGACATCTTTCACCGCACTTTTGACCGTCGTTTTCCTTGCCAGCTGTGATAATAAAGAAAAGGAGCAGCTCCGTTCCCAGGTTGATTCCCTGAAACGTGAATTGGAGACGAGCCAGGAGATGGCAGAAACCCTGACTGAAGTCGGTACATTGATGGACTCTATCGACGCCAGCCGTCAGCTGTT
>CBHTUB010000511.1:0-3806 GCA_966095595.1 uncultured Chryseosolibacter sp.
TGTCCAAAACGATAACGCTTGCCAACCGAAAGGTGGCGGATCTTTTGATTGAAAAAGTCGCGGACAGTTTTTTCAGGTACGGATGTGACCAGTGACACGGCATCGAATTGAACGCGTGTATTGTTGCCGTTCGCATGCTGATTGACAAAGAGATCGTCATCTCCTCCTGTAACATGCAGGAAATTATTGAAGCCCTTTTTCTCCAGGAACAAAGACTTCCGGTAAGCCAGGTTTCGACCCACGCCCATATAGGGGTTCCTGAATACCGCAAAAGTAAAATACTGCAAAGCAGTGACCAGCGATTCGAATCTGATAAAGTGGTTCAGAAATCCCGGAGTAGTGTCATAGGGAGAAAATCCGAGAACGAACTGCGTTTTTTCTCCGAAGCCCCTGCTCATGGAATGGATCCACTCATCAGAGCGTGGCCGGCAGTCGGCGTCGGTCAGCAATACCCAGTCGTGAGCTGCTGCCCGTATCCCGAGCGTTAGGGCGTATTTCTTGCTGTTCACGTGCGCCGGAGTGTCCTTCACGTTCACCATTTTCAGGTTCGGATACAGCCTGGTGGCCTCCAGCAGGTAATCATACGTTCCATCGTTCGAGCGGTCATTCACCACAATCACCTCGAACACGGGATACTTCTGCTGCAATAACGCAGGAACAAGCTGACGAAGGTTTTCTTCTTCATCGTGAGCGCAAACCACAACGGAAACACCTTCACCGGTCGATTCGCCGACAGGTTGCTTCCTGTTAACCGCGACTAAAAAAAGTGTCCAATAGATCAGCTGAATGACAACAACGACAACAAAGGCAACGATCAGACTTATCAGCAAGGGCATCGGAAATTAAGAGGTCACAAAGATAAGTTTTGGATCGAATGATTAAAGAAGATTTTTCGGGCGTTGGGCGCCAAAAAGTACATCTAAAAGGTATCGGCATATCTAGCCTTTTCCGCCCAGCCGGTGGGTGGCAGGTTAACGGTGAGCGTTCGGCATTGAGCGTTCCGCGTTCAATTCCCACAAACGCCAACGCGAAACGCAAAACCCGAAACGCCCAACCAGGAACGCGCAACCCGAGGCCGATAACCGGAAATGTCCATCCGGGCCGCCGAATTTTGACCGCCAACCGGCAAATAGACGTTGGATTTCGAGGAAAAATCGCCGGAAAAATATAAAATTGTGTGCGCACACGGCCCCCACTCCTACCTCTCCCGTGGTTTCCCCGACCTGGCGCGCAAGCTCTGATGAACTCCAAGAATGTGAGGATAAAAGACATTGCCCAACTGGCAGGCGTCTCTGTCGGGACCGTGGATCGCGTGTTGCATAACCGGGGCCGGGTGTCGGAAGAAGCACTCTCCAAAGTGATGACCGTGCTCGAGCAGATCGACTACAAACCCAATCTGATCGCAAGAACACTTGGATCGAACAAGACCTGGCGCATTGCAACGCTTATGCCCAACCCCGAGCAGGATCCGTTCTGGTCCCTGTCAAGATCCGGGATCCACCACGCCGAGATCGAATGGCTGCGCTACGGAGTAAAGATCGAGCCGCATTTCTTCGACCTCTACGACAACGTTTCGTTCAAGTCGAGCGCAGAATCCGTTGTCAGCTCGAAACCCGACGGTGTGCTGATTGCGCCCATCTTCTATCAGGAGGCACTCCCGTTTTTTGAGCGGATCCATCACGCCGGGATCCCATTTGTACTTGTTAACAGCAACATCCATGAAGCACATGCCCTGAGCTTTATCGGACAAAACCTTTATCAAAGCGGAAGGATCGGCGCCGAGCTCATGCAGCTGGCAACCCGTGAAGCAGGAGGCACTCTCGCGATCCTGCATGTCAACGAAGACATGGCCAACGCCATTCACCTGGCCGAAAAAGAACGTGGCTTTCGCGAATACTTCGGCAAGGCAAGCGGTTATGAGATCAAGACGCTGAACGTTGCCAACCCATCGCATACGGTAGACGAGCAGCAACTCAGGTCACTACTAAGCGCGGATGTCCGCGGCATTTTTGTCACCACTTCAAAGGGAACTTATCAGGTCGCAGAATTTCTGGAAAAGATGAACATGCAGGCGATCAGGCTGATCGGGTATGACTTGCTCCAGGAGAACATCAGGTACCTTGCAAAAGGCACAATCAAGTTCCTTATCCATCAAAACCCCCGGCAGCAGATGCAGGTCGGTATCAGCCATCTGGTTGGAAGCCTTGTATTGAAGAGAAATCCGCCCGCACAACAACTTTTGCCGCTCGAAATCATCTCGAGGGAAAACCTCGATTCGTACCTGCATGCCGAGATCCACTGATCTATAGCAAGGATTTATGACAGCAAGGCGGTATTTTTGCCCTCTTTATGAAATTCGAACTGTTAAAAACGGATACTGACACGGCCGCCCGCGCCGGCGTTCTGCAAACCGCTCATGGACCCATCGAAACACCGATCTTCATGCCTGTTGGCACCGCAGGATCTGTAAAGGCTGTTCATCAGCGCGAGCTCGCGAGCGACATCCAGGCTCAGATCATCCTTGGCAATACCTATCACCTGTACCTCAAACCAGGCACCGACATCCTGGAAAAGGCCGGTGGTCTCCATAAGTTCAATGGTTGGAGCCGCCCCATCCTGACCGACAGCGGAGGCTATCAGGTCTATTCACTCGCGGAGAACAGAAAGATCACCGAAGACGGCGTCAACTTCAAGTCCCACATCGACGGATCAAAACATTACTTTACACCGGAAGCGGTGATGGATATTCAGCGTACGATAGGCGCGGATATCATCATGGCATTTGATGAGTGTACGCCTTACCCGTGCGAGTACGGCTATGCAAAAAAATCGATGGATCTTACACACCAATGGTTGAAGCGATGCGTGCGGCGAATGAACGAGACAGCTCCGAAATACGGATACGACCAGGCGCTCTTTCCAATTGTTCAGGGGAGCGTATACAAAGACTTGCGCCAGCAATCGGCGGAGTTTATCGCATCTCAGGAGCAATGGGGAAATGCCATCGGCGGGCTGTCGGTTGGCGAACCGCATGAAGACATGTACGAAATGACTTCCCTGGTCTGCAACATCCTTCCCCCAAACAAACCGCGATACCTGATGGGTGTGGGCACACCTGAGAACATCCTCGAATGCATCGCACTCGGGATCGACATGTTCGATTGCGTCATGCCCACGAGAAACGCAAGGAACGGCATGCTATTCACTACGCAGGGAATCATCAATATCCGGAATGAAAAGTGGAAAGACGACTTTAGTCCGATAGACGAGACCCTCGGCGGTTATGCAAGTACTTTCCATACGAAGGCCTATCTCAGGCACCTGATCATGAGCAAGGAAATTTTGGGCGCACAAATTGCTACACTTCAGAACCTTACGTTCTACCTGTGGCTTGTCAGGGAAGCGAGGCAACAGATCATGCAGGGGACGTTCGGAGTGTGGAAAAATAAAATGGTGAAAATCGTTTCCCAGCGTCTTTAATTCCAGAACTTGCGAGGCATGAAATTGCTTGACCGGTACATATTAAAACAATTTCTCAGCACTTTTTTCTTTGTAGTGCTTATCCTCCTGTCGGTCATCACCGTGATCGACCTTACCGACAAAATGGACAAGTTTGCAAAGGCCGGCGTAACAGGAATGCAAATCGCGGGCTACTATGTCGACTACGTATATTGGATCGGCAGCCTGATCACACCGATCACGATCTTCATTGCAACGGTATATGTATGCGCAAGGATGGCCGGGCGAACAGAGATCATTGCTATTCTAAGCAGTGGTGTGAGCTTTGCCAGGTTCATGGTACCTTT
>CBHTUB010000512.1:0-3774 GCA_966095595.1 uncultured Chryseosolibacter sp.
CGGATGCGGAATGGCTTGCTCCGCATTTTGAAAAAATGCTTTACGACAATGCCCAGTTGGTCAGTCTCTATGCAGAAGCGTATGCCGTAACAAAGGACGAATCATACAGGACCATCGTATCGGAAACATTCGATTGGCTTCAGGGGGAAATGATGCATCCCGAAGGTGGATTCTATTCCGCCCTTGACGCAGACAGCGAAGGGGTCGAGGGAAAGTTTTATGTCTGGAAAAAGTCGGAGATCGAAGAAATACTCGGGAGCGACGCAAAAGAGCTCATCGATCTGTTCAACGTAAAGGAAGAAGGAAACTGGGAACATGGCAACAACATATTGATACGCACTCAGCCGGACGAGGTGTTCCTGAAAGCTCACAAGCTGTCGCACAGGGAATGGCAAAACAAACTGAGAACATTAAAAGACAAATTACTCGAAATCCGCGACAAGCGAATACCTCCCGGGCTGGATGACAAGGTCATTACTTCCTGGAATGCCATGATGGTGTGCGGCCTCCTCGACGCCTACCGGTACATCGGTGAAGAAAGATACCTCGACGCAGCGCTCAGGAACATGAGATTCCTGGAGAACAATCTCATGGAGGGCACAACGCTCTTTCGGTCATACAAGGACAAACGCTCGAATACAAAGGGATTTCTTGACGATTATGCCTATGTGATCCAGGCCTGTATCAAAATGTATCAGGCCACATCCGACGAATACTGGACGTCGCGCGCAGCAGCATTCACAACCCATGTGATCGATAATTTCCATGACAGGGAAGACGGTTTCTTCTTTTACACAAGCGCCGAAAGTGAGTCTCTGATCGCCCGAAAAAAGGAGCTGTTCGACAACGTGATCCCTGCATCGAATTCCGTGATGGTTCAAAACCTTTTCCAGCTCGGCACGATACTCGATCGGGATGACTGGAAGCAGCTCGCGGAGTCCATCGTTACACCGATAACACACCTGATCGTTGAAGAGCCCAATTACATGTCGAACTGGGCGATAGCCTATACGGAGATCAAAAAAAGGCTGACGGAGGTGGTGATCGCGGGTGAGCGAAGCCCCGATCTTTATCGGAGCTACCAACCGCTCACGGTGTGGATGAGCGCAAAGCAGGGCTCGAGGTTACCTTTGACCGAAGGCAAAAAACGTATCAGCGATCGAACGACGATCTACGTGTGCTTCGACAAAACATGTCTGCAGCCCGTTCATTCCGAAGAAGAAGCCATTGCACAGATCGAAAGAAATTCAGCGGTGGCCGACATATAAATATTTTGCATCCCACATAAGCTGAAGCTATTTTTGGGGAACCCGTACCGAAGTGGATATTTTTGAGCAGGACCAATCAAGGAAGACTTATTTCGCAGACTTGTTGCTGCCTGTTCCCATACCCAGGCTTTTCACGTACAGAATTCCATTCGAGCTGAACGATCAGGTGCAGATGGGCCAGCGCGCCATCGTTCCCTTCGGCGATCGTAAAATTCTCACCGGACTGGTCATGAAGGTTCATGATAAACCTCCGAAAGACTACGAAGCCAAATACATATTCGAGATTCTCGATTTTGCTCCCTCCGTGAACGAGCATCAGCTCAGGCTACTTGAATGGATCGCAGGCTATTATATGTGTACCGTTGGCGAGGTCCTGAATGCTGCGTTGCCGGCGGGCCTAAAGCTTTCGAGTGAATCGATGGTGCAATTGAATCCTGCCTTCGACCTCGAAGAGTCGCCGCTGAACTTCTCTGAAAAGGAGGTGATGTTGCTGAAACGACTTCAAAATGAAACACTGACCTACTCGGAGATCTCGAAAGTCCTTGGCGTGAAGCACATCCATGCCATATTGAAGTCGCTCGCCCGCAAAGAGGCGATCATCCTTTTTGAAGAGGTCAGGGAAAAATACAAGCCGAAAACCGAGAAGCGTATTCGTTTGGTGCAGGAGCTTGCCAACAACGACGCACTTGAAGAATTGTTTCGCAACCTTGAATCCAAACCCAAACAGGAAGAAGTCATTCTGAAATATCTTCAGCTGGTGCCGGTTCTCAAGGATGAATCTGCGAACCGTCATGGTGCCTCGAAAAAAGAACTCCTGAGCACGGATATTTCAGAGTCATCGGTGCAAACGCTGATCAAGAATAAAGTCCTTGAGGAATTCGATATCGTGGTGCCGAGGTTTGGTTTTGACTCCGGCGAGGCAATTGTACCACCTTTGTTAAGTGAAGAACAGCAACGCGCAATGTCGGAGATCATCCGTAGCTTCGATAAACACAGCGTCTGCTTGCTTCACGGCATAACAGGTAGTGGAAAAACAGAGATTTACATCAACCTGATCAGGAAAGCGCTGGAAGGCGGCAGTCAGGTCTTGTATCTGCTTCCCGAGATCGCGCTTACGACGCAGATCGTCCAGCGGTTGAAAAAGATCTTCGGCACGTCGATGGGCGTGTATCATTCCAAGTTTTCGGACAATGAACGCGTCGAAGTCTGGAACGGTGTTCTCTCCGGAAAATTCAAGTTCATTATCGGCGTTCGCTCGTCGATCTTCCTTCCGTTCGACAACCTCGGGCTGATCATTGTTGACGAAGAACACGACGCTTCCTATAAACAACAGGAGCCCGCTCCGCGCTATCACGCACGCGACGTGGCGATCATGATGGGACAGTTTCAACATGCCAAGGTGCTGCTGGGGTCAGCCACACCCTCCATCGACAGCTACCATCATGCGCTTCAGGGTCGCTACGGTCTTGTGTCTCTCTCAAAACGATTCGGTGATGCACAGCTGCCGGATATTCTGTTAGCCGATATGAGGATGGAACGCGCCCGAAAAACGGTTAAGGGAGAATTCTCTTCTCTGCTTCTGAAGCAGATCGATCAAACCCTGGAACAAAACGATCAGGTGATCATCTTTCAAAACAGGAGAGGTTATTCCCCCATGATCACATGCGAAGATTGCGGATGGGTTCCCAAATGCGTGAACTGCGCGGTAAGCCTCACCTATCACCAGTATAAACATGCTATCGTTTGTCACTACTGTGGCTATAGAGAATCCCTCCCGCTTGAATGCCCGGTGTGTACTTCACGCAGGATCCAGACATTGGGGTATGGAACGGAAAAACTGGAAGAAGAGCTGAACCTTCATTTTCCCGCTGCCATTGTTCAGCGAATGGACCTCGACACCACCCGTTCAAAAAGCGGTTACGAATCGATCATCGACCAGTTCGAAAGAGGCGAGACAAACATCCTGGTGGGAACACAAATGGTCACCAAGGGGCTAGACTTTAATAACGTAAGTCTTGTCGGGGTGTTCAACGCTGACCGAATGATGCACTTCCCTGATTTCCGCTCGCACGAAAGGGCTTATCAGCTGATCACCCAGGTGAGCGGGCGCGCCGGGAGACGTGAAAAGAAAGGAAAGGTGATCATCCAAACGTCAAGTGCAGATCATCCCCTGTTGAACTTCATCCTCAACAACAGCTATGAAGATTTTTACAAAAAGGAGATCAAAGACCGTTATGACCACGGCTATCCCCCGTTCACAAGACTGATCGAGCTTACCGTCAAGCACACGGACAAAAAAATCTGCCGCGACGCTGCGCATCGTCTTACGGAGGCGCTTAAGGAAAAACTACGGGATGTAAGGATCCTCGGCCCGGGAGAGCCTATGATCTCAAAGATCAGAAATCAGTTTCTGATGACAACGCTGATCAAGATACCACGAGGGAAGGTTGACCTTCCTGGCATGAAGTCGGCCATCGTTCTTATCCTTGATTCAATTCTAAAGGAG
>CBHTUB010000513.1:0-3770 GCA_966095595.1 uncultured Chryseosolibacter sp.
TGAATGATCTCTTCCCAACGGTTCACCTGAAGGATGGTTACATTGTTCTCCTTCTTGTACTGTCCGATCTTCTCGGAGATCTTCATACGCTGTGCAAGCTTCTGCATGATCTCATCATCGAGCTGGTCGATCTGCTCACGCAAAATACTCAGTGTGTCCTTGAAAGTTTTATTGTCGGATGATACAGTACGCACCACAAGGCCGTCCACGATCTTTCCGAGGGCAGCAGGCGTCACCTGTTGTTTGGCATCGCTCCACGCAGCATCCGGATTGATGTGACTTTCGATCATAAGACCTGCCATGTCGAGATCCAACGCTTTCTGCGAGATCATCGCGATCAGGTCGCGGTTTCCGGCGATGTGGCTCGGATCACAGATGATATCGAGCTCGGGAATACGCGTCTTCAGCTCGATGGACATATCCCACATCGGCGCATTTCTGAAAGGTCCTTTTTCAAAAGAAGAAAATCCCCTGTGGATAGCCGCCAGCTTCGTTATGCCGGCTTTGTTCAATCGCTCGAGCGCGCCGATCCAAAGCTCGAGATCAGGGTTCACCGGGTTTTTTACCATCACCGGAATGTCGACGCCCTTTAACGCATCGGCGATCTCCTGTACCGAAAAAGGATTCACGGTTGTTCTGGCGCCCACCCACAAAATGTCGACGCCTGCCTTGAGACACGCCTCAACGTGAGCGGCATTCGCAACTTCGGTGGTCACGGGAAGCTTTGTTTCTTTCTTCGCCGCGATCAACCACTTCAACCCTTCTTCGCCCGCGCCCTCATACTGTCCGGGCCGGGTGCGTGGCTTCCATATACCTGCACGAAGGGCATGCGCCTTTCCGGTGGCTGCGATCTGCTTCGCGGTAGCGATCATTTGTTCTTCCGTCTCCGCGCTGCACGGACCGCTGATGATGATTGGTTTGCTGGCAGTCGGAAGCCAGGTTGAGATTGATTGGAGTTGCAATGCCTTTTTCATATTTGGCCAGGATTTATTTTTCTATTAGCTGTTTTGGTTTCTGTTTATGTTCAATGCCCTCGAGGACTTTTCTGATACGGTTCGCATCACTCATGATCCGATGCAGTTCTTTAACATCGCGCTTCATCAGGTAGTACTGAAACTTCTGGAGATGCATGATGTACTCGAGCAATGCCTGACTCAGGTACTCAGCGTTTTGTTCGAATATCGGAGCCCACATTTCGGGCGAGCTCTTGGCAAGCCTCACGGTTGAAGCAAAACCACTCCCCGCAAGATTGAAAATATTCTTCTCGTCTGCTTCAATATCCAGAACGGTCTGCCCAAGCAGGAACGAGCTGACGTGCGATAAATGTGAAACGTAGGCAACATGTTTGTCGTGCTCAACCGGATCCATGTATATCGTGCGCAAGCCAAGCGCATCAAAAACATTATTGGCGATTGCCAATGCGGCTTCCGATGACTTTTCGCGTTCACAGATGATATTGGTCTTCTGTTGGAACAAACCGCGAAGCGCCGCATCAGGTCCTGAATTTTCGGTACCTGCGATCGGATGCGCCGCAACGAACTGCGAACGACGCGGATGCTTTTCGACCGCCTTGCAGATCTGCGATTTCGTAGAACCCCCATCGATCACGACTTTGCTATCGTCGTCGATCAGATCCAGAACTTTTAAGGTCACGGATCGGATGGCATTGACCGGTATGGTGATAATAATGACGTTCGATATTTTTACCGCCTCTTCCAGTGACCTGATCTCGTCCACGATACCGAGTTCCAGTGCCCGGGCCGCATTCTTTTCATCGTGATCGACACCGATCAACGACGACGAAATTCCGCCGGCGCGAAGATCCATCGCGATACTGCCGCCAATCAGCCCGACACCTAGAATTGTTGTCTTCATGCGTTAACAGCCTGTTTATCTACGAGGCCTTTTTCAGTTTTGAACTTTCGTATCCGTGACAAGGCTTCATTCAACATCGGTACCGTACAGCAAAGTGAGATCCTGATGTAACGTTTACCGGCATCGCCGAAGATGAACCCCGGCGTAATAAACACCTTCGTTCCGTAAAGAATTTCATCGATCCATTTCTCGACATCGGCGACGTGTTGTGGTGCCTTTGCCCAGACAAAAAGTCCTGACTGTTTTTGGGAATAGGAGGCGCCGAGCTCATCGAGGATCTGTTTTGCCACCGCCTTTCGCTCTCCATACATCCTGTTCAGCGAGCTGAACCACTCATTTCCATTTTTCAGTGCCTCCACGGCAGCATGCTGAAGACCGAGAAACATGCCCGAGTCCATATTGCTCTTCACTTTCAAAACGGCGTCTATAAATTCCTTCTTTCCTGCAACCCATCCCAGGCGCCAACCTGCCATGTTGTGGGATTTGGATAGCGAGTTCAATTCAAGGGCTACTTCTTCTGCGCCTTCGATCGACAGCAAGCTCGTCGGCTCGTCGTTGAGGATCATGCTGTAGGGATTATCATTCACCAGCAGGAACTGATGTTCCCTTGCGAGATCAACCAACGCTTTCAATTCGTCGCGGGTCGCAGTCCTGCCAGTCGGCATATGCGGAAAGTTGATCCACATCAGCTTCACTCGGGACAAATCGCTTTTTTTCAACGCCTCAATGTCGATCCCCCAATCAAGATCTTCCCTGAGCGTATAGGGGCGAAGCTTTGCGCCAACAAGATTGGCAACGGAGGAATAGGTGGGATATCCGGGATCAGGTATCAACACTTCTTCTCCTTCGTTGACAAAAGCCATCGAAATGTGCATGATCCCTTCCTTGGAGCCCATCAGCGGGAGTATCCCGGTTTCGGGATCTACGACCGCACCGTAAGCGTTCTTATAAAAATCGGCGATAGCCTTGCGGAATGCCGGAATGCCTTTGTAATTCTGATAACCATGGTTAGCCGGATTCTTTGCCGACTCAGTCAACGCTTCTACAGCATTGGGCGATGGCGCCTGATCGGGGCTGCCAATGCCGAGGTTGATCACCCGAAGCTCGGGCGTATCAAGTGAGCGTACTTCCGCCAGCTTTCTGCTGAAGTAGTATTCCTCGACGTTTGCTATTCTGTTTGCTGTTTTGATCATGGTTCTATTTGTATTCGATCTTTGCTTTCTTGTATTCACCCAGCACGTTCAGGTTTTTCACCTGACGCAACACCTGGTGCATAGCATCCTCATAGTTCCTCCGTCGCTTCCATTCCACATCGATGTGAATCGAATATTCACTCGGCTTGCCGATGATCGGGATGGACTGGATCTTCGTCAGGTTGATGTTGTTTTCCTTGAACGTCATCAATGCATCTGCGAGGCTACCTACTTCATTTGCCACTTCGAAACTCAATGACGCCTTGTTGCTTTCAATCTTACCATTGCTGCGTTTTGTCAGCACCAGGAACCTCGTGAAGTTCTTTTTATGTGTTTCGATCCTTTTTTCAAGAATGTTCAAGCCATATTTCTTCGCTGCGTACTCATTCGCGATCGCGGCCGTGTTCTTAAGTTTCAGCTCCTGCACGCGTTTAGCGGATAAGGCTGTGTCATCACTCTCACGAACTTCCACACCATTAAGCGCGTGGATATACTCCGTGCACTGACGTATAGCCATGGGATGTGACTCGATGACTTTGATGTCTTCAAGCTTCACTCCGGGCAACGCCAGCAAATGCATATGAATAGGGAGATATAATTCGCCGACGATACTAAAGTGATAGCTCTGCAACAGAAAATAGTTTTGAAGGATACTTCCTGCTATAGAGTTCTCTATAGCCATCACGGCATAGTTGGATGTGC
>CBHTUB010000514.1:0-3761 GCA_966095595.1 uncultured Chryseosolibacter sp.
ACATTATCGAAGTAAATGACCCTTCTGGTAACGTCGGAGGTTCCGTCCTTGAACGATGACTTGTATAAGCCGATCTTCCATTTTGGCAGATACATGTTGTACATGTTACCGCCCCGGATGGTCAGTTTCTTTACGCCATCATACCAGAGCTCAATCAATCCGTCACTGCCATAGGAATGTATAAAGTGCATCACGACGGTATGCCATTTGTTCTTCTCGAGTGGCGCGATGTCATATTTCTTGCGCGAACCCGAGCTGTAACCGCTCTCGAGCAGTATCCGGTCCCGTTGGGTGCGAAGCGAAGTTGCCGGAGATCCATCCTGATACCACTGATTAATGATCTCCCGCGTGTCATCATACTCATAGCCGACCGTTGGAAAGTAAACCGCGAAACTGTACCATGTTTCTTTTCCAATGTCGCCGTCTTTTCCCTTGACGATGGTGATCTCAGATCTTTTGCCACTGGCTACCAGTGGCTGATCGATGCGGATCTCGAATCGGGCCGACCGGCTTCCTGCATAGGCTACGGGCGAGGACAGAAATTGCAGTGCGTAGTCCCACGTCCCGACATCCCAGTCGTGGGCGGTGGAGAACGGCGTTGCACCTTCCACGGTTTCTTCATAGATCACATTGGAAGAAATGGATGCCGACTCTGTCGTCAGGGTTGTCGCGGCTTGATCCCCTTGTAGTTCTCCGGATGATGATGCCGGATCTACCGGGTCTTCCGAGCATGATAACAAACAGGCAAAAGCAAAGACCTTGCTCAGATTGATGAGCACTTTATTATGAATCATTTGGTGGTGTGTTTTAGGTTAGCATTGAAATATCACATCCGCCAAACTATAGCAATTTTTTACGGAAGGATTTTGTCAGGTCTGACTACACATTTTCATAGCACACGTTTTGTTACGACAATTCATTATCGTGGCTTTTAGTATGTAAAAGCCGTTAAACCATTAAGGTCGGAAAAGAGATTGCGAAAAGGAGAGGTGCCGGGATCGAGAGAAAATCGGAGGCTTACGCAATTCCACTACAAATAAGCGCTCGCAATATGGGGTAATTTTTTCCATCCTTCCTATGGAAGCAGATGAGATGACAGTTCTCCCGCGGAGCGGCAGTCATTGTCGGTGGATTTTTTTTTGTTCACGGTGATTTGTTGTGTGTGTGCCGCACACACATTCCGCTGAACAGGTTCATGTCGCAGGCTTATTGCCATCCGTGCGATTTGATTGCGTTCGAAGATGTTGCGTGTTCACTTACCCGGGACACCCGAACTCAGTTAAAGAAAACAGGCTGCGGAGAGCAACCTGTTCTTCAATAACTACGGTACCTATATCATATCAGGCAGCTATGAGATCTTTTGATACTATGGTGTTGCCTGCAGCAAGCCAATCGTTAATTCCACCTGAATAATTCCTGATCCTCGTATATCCGTGCCTGAGCAAAAGCGAATAACCGATGGCTGCGCGATCGCCGCCCTGACAGTATATAACGATGTCCCTGTCTTTGCTGATCTTGTCGAGATTTTCTTCCAGCGTACCGATAAAAATATTTTCAGCGCCAGGAACGTGTCCGGCAGAAAATTCTGTTGCTCCGCGAAGGTCGATGATTTGAGCGTCGGTGTTCAGCGCTTCCTTGAACTGATCAGTGGAAAGGATATGGCTCGTAGCAAGATGTCCTCCTGTTTTTTTCCAACCGCTTACGTCCTCCACATATCCATAGATGTTATCGAGCCCGATACGCATCAGCTTGCGCGTAAGGTCATCGAGCCTGGAATCTTCTGCTATGAGGATGAAAGGTTCGTCATAAGAAACAAACCAGCCCATCCATGTTGCAAAAGCGTTGTTGCCCTGAATGTTGATCGTTCCCGGAATAAAACCTTCCGCGAATGCGGTTTTCGACCTTGTGTCGATTACTTTCACGCCTTTACTGATCGCCTTCTGCAGATCATCTGCCGATAGCTTTTTAGGTTTTGGCACTTCCGTAAGCAAGGGACGATCGATCTTATTAAGCTTCTTCATCATGGCAAAGTATTTTGGTGGTTCCGGTTGTCCTTCCAGCAGATACTTCATGAACCCCTTTTCATCATCACCATATTGCAATGCCCAGTTACGAATCTTTTCATAGCCCACAGTGGAGCTGGGCACGGCTCCGAGCGCTTTTCCGCATGCCGAACCCGCACCATGCCCTGGCCAGACCTGAACATAATCCGGCAGTTCAGCAAACCTCCTGATCGACTTATACATTTGTCTTGCACCAATGTCCTGTGTTCCCTTAAGACCCGCAGCTTTTTCGAGAAGGTCTGGTCGTCCGATGTCGCCTACAAAAACAAAATCGCCGGTGAAAAGCATTATGGGTTTGTCGGAAGCCGGGAGATCGGTCAGAAGGAAGCTGATACTTTCAGGTGTATGTCCCGGGGTGTGCAGAACCTCGACTTTCAGATTGCCAACCCTGAATTCATAACCGTCCCTCAGTCCTATGTGTGGGAATTGATACTGCCAGTCCGGGCCACCTTCATCCGATAAATAAAGTTCGGCCCCTGTTAACTCCGCGAGCTCACGGGAACCGGTGAGAAAATCGGCGTGAATGTGTGTTTCTGCAATATGAGTGATCTTCATATTGTTTTGCCTGGCAATTTCAATATAGGTATCAACGTCTCTTTTGGGATCGATGACCAGGGCAACACCAGCTTTCTGGCAACCGATAAAGTAGCTGGCCTGTGCCAGACTTTTATCGTATACATGTTGGAAATACATAGTTCGTTGTGATTTTTAGTTAGATAAAATTCGCTCGGATGTTCCTTTAAAAATGTGTGACTTCGGTTACGTCGTCGGGAGGGGATATGCTCCGATACCTCCATTCAGGTTACTGACTTTCAGTCCCTGCCTGGCCATGATACTGCACGCCTGAGCACTTCGGGTTCCGCTTCGGCAGAAGACGAAGCCCGCCGGTTGACTCTCACCCGGGGTATTCACGCCCTGATCGTTCCTGATGCAAATTCTCCGGCAGTGCGAACGTCGATTAAAACGGAGTCTGATTTCAATTGAGCATCCCTGAATTCCTTTCCATTGAGATTTTCGAATGCGTTTTCACGGGTTGAAAATAAATTGAACATATTTTTTGTTGTTATTTCTTTGATATCTGTCGGGCCTGAATCACATTACAAAGATCTGTATTGCACCCCGGCCTTTTCAGTGACCGCCATCACACACGGGATCCCAATCGATAGAAAAGATGGGATATTATCGCTCATGTTTGTGACTACGATCACTGAGCATAAACGAGGGGCGTCATGGAATTTGCGTTGTTAAGATGCTGACAGTAAAAGCGAGTACCTCTTGCATTACCGAAGCCATTAGTGGAAAAGGTAACGTGGTCATGTTCGGCCCTCGGTTTGGCATGCTGACAGTGAGCGACTTATCTTTGTATTGCGACCATTGGATGAATTCCATGCTGGCCAAAGTCTTTGTGTTGTGTAACTTTAGTCACAAGACGTCCTGATCGGGTCTTGTTCCTTTGTTCAATAATGGCATTACATGGATAACATTAAGTCAATTTATCCGGGGTTCGATCCGGAATTAATTTCTCACCTGCTGAGCGTCGGGCAGATTGTCGAATTTGCAGAAGGCGAGATGCTGATGAAGCCGGGGCAGTATTTCAAGCAATCACTTTTGATAACGGAAGGGAGGGTAAAGGTATACCGCCAGGGACAGGATGGGGAGGATTTCTTTCTTTATTACCTGGAGCCGGGCCATGCTTGT
>CBHTUB010000515.1:0-3718 GCA_966095595.1 uncultured Chryseosolibacter sp.
AACCACTCGGGCGCCGTTCGCGGCCAGCAGCCGGGCGGTGGCTTCGCCAATGCCTGACGTTGCCCCGGTTATCAATGCAATTTTTTTATTCATTACTGGAAGAGCAAATACACCGTGATCATGTTGGTGCTCACACGATCGAGCGGCTGACCAAACTGGTTCCGCTTATTGTCGAGGATATCCATGAGCCCCTTGGAGAAACGTATCTCGGGCGAAAATTTGAAAAGAGGATAATATAAGTCGAAGCCAAATCCGAAGTCTGCGCTGATGTTGGTGCCTTTCACCTCCAGAACAGAAGTTACATTTTCAAGTTTCTTCTTTCCTGATGCCTCGATCCCCGGCTTGATGCCACCGATCATGTACATCCTGATGTTGCCTCTGCGTTCGGATTTATATTTGAGGAGAATAGGGAACTCCACCATAGTGGTCTCCACAAGTTCTTCATGTGTTTCCTGGGCACGGGCAGAGCCGTCGGTATACAGATAACGGAGCCGATGTTCGTAAAACGCCACTTTCGGTGTCAGGCGCAAATCGAAAAAGTCGGCGAGCTTATAATTGACGATAAATCCAAGCGAAAAACCCGGCGACCACGAGGGTTGCACCGCGTAAAGGGTATCGAATTCAGGTGTTACGAATTTGTCGCTGTAGTTAACCCGATATGCCGAAGTGTGGATCCCGATAAGAAAGCCGTACGTGAGCTTGCGATCATCGTAATTTGGATTGTTCTTTCTCGCCCACTTGAAATGTTGTCCTTCTGCCATGCCGAAACATGTAATCAGGAAGAGAAAGGCAATTATTTTCTTGCAGTGTAGATTGAGCTTATTCCAAATGTGAGTGGTCTGCATGCAGTGTCTTTAAATCCTACTTTCTTGAGAACATTCTCAAATGCTTCACCGTCAGGAAAGGCTTCGACTGATTCAGGAAGGTACGTGTACGCGGAAGAATCCTTGCTGATCAGACGGCCAATTTTAGGTAAAATGGCTTTGAAATAAAAATTATAGAGTTGCTTGAAAGGGAACCTCCGGGGGCGGGAAAATTCCAGCACCACCAGCATTCCGCCCGGTCGCAGAACCCGAAGGATCTCCGAAAGGCCTTTTTCAAGATTTTCAAAGTTGCGCACACCAAAAGCAACGGTAACGGCATCGAACTTATTTTCCCCGAAGCCCAGATTTTCCGAGTCTCCGCTTTTTAGTTCGATAGTCTGCTCCAGGTTCAGTTTTTTTATTTTTTTCCGGCCGACCTCCAGCATGCCTTCAGAGATGTCTACACCGATGATCTTTTCGGGTTTGAGGTCCATCGCCTGAATGGCGAAATCACCCGTGCCGGTAGCCACGTCAAGCAATACCATAGGTTTAATGGTACTCAGAATACGAATGGCCTTGCGCCGCCAGCCCTTGTCGATACCGAGGCTCAGGAAATGATTCAAAAAATCGTAGTTCCCGCTGATGTTATCGAACATCCGCGCTACCTGCTGCTTTTTACCTGCCTGATCGTCCTTATATGGTAAAACTGTCATGATGCCCTGATAACGTATAACGGGCCCGAAGTTAGGTAAAACGTTTGATTTGGAGATTATTTAGACAGAACCTTGAATTCCACCCGTCGGTTCAGCTCACGGCCGTCATCTTCGTCGTCATTGCTGGCCAATGGTTTCGTCTTTCCATAACCGACAGCCTTGACACGCCTCGGATCGATGCCTTTTTTCGTGAGATAATCCTTTACGGCCTCCGCACGCTTTGTGGAAAGGAATTTATTATAAGCCCATGAGCCGACGCCATCGGTGTGTCCGCCGATCTCAACCTTGACAGTTGAATTCTGCCTTAGCATCGACTCCAGTTTGTTAAGCTCGGTATATGATTCGGTCTTGAAGGTGGCCTTGTCAAAATCAAAGTAGATGTTGCGAAGTACCTTTACTACACCCTCGGCGATCTTTCTCATGTAGACCGTACGGTTCACGGTGCTGGGCTCCGTAGTAGCACCCTGGATCTTAACAGTTTCATTTACAAAAACGAATCCATCGGCCTCAACCGAGAGGCGATAGTCCTTCGGATTGGTGCTGGTTATCGTGAACTCATAGGTGCCGTCTCCGGTCTTCGACGATTTCACGATCACATTATCCTTCGCGCCCACCAGCTTTACTTTTGCATTCATCGGACTGCCATCTTCGTTCTGAACGGTGACGAGATATTTGAGTGGAACGGTCTTCTTTGGTTCCACTACCGGTTCTACCGGACGCGTTACAACGGTGTCCTTCTTCGGCTCAACAGTGGCCACTTGCACAACACT
This sequence comes from uncultured Chryseosolibacter sp., assembly GCA_966095595.1. Classification (GTDB taxonomy): domain Bacteria; phylum Bacteroidota; class Bacteroidia; order Cytophagales; family Cyclobacteriaceae; genus Chryseosolibacter. The sequence goes on from CBHTUB010000515.1 coordinate 2,287, forward strand.
GTCTTTCTTCACGATAGGTCTTGCACCTTCGGGCTGTGGAATATTTTTCAGTCCTTCCGGGATCGTAATCACGTAGATGTCCTGGTAACCCATACCTTCTTCCTTGAGGGATGAATAATATGCTGTTTTTCCGTCGTGAGAAGAGATGAAAAACACGTCTTCATCAGGCGTATTGATGGGGTAACCCAGGTTCACCGGATCGCTCCATCTGTTTGTCGCAGGATCGTATATGGCTTTAAAAATATCATGGCCACCCATGCCTTCGTGTCCGTGACTGGAGAAGTAAAGCGTAACGCCATCATAGTCGATAAACGGTCCTTCTTCGTCATATTCAGTGTTGATCGTGGGGCCAAGATTCTTTACGTAAGTCCACTCGTTGTTTTTATTCTTCGTCGCCTTGTATAAGTCGAGACCTCCAAAACCTCCGGGTCTGTTACTGGTAAAGTAAAGCACAGTCTCGTCCTTGGAAATAGAAACTGACTTTTCCGAATAACTCGAATTAATGATTCCGGGAAGTGGTTCCGGGTCACTCCATGTTCCATCAGACTGAAGTCTTGACTGGAGGATATCGCCCGCTCCATCGTCAGTATAGAGGAAAAGTGTCTTACCATCCGCAGAGAGCGCAGTGTTGGAGTTGTGTGTCAGCGTATTGATGGGAGGGCCGATGTTTTTTGCGTATGCCCATTTGCCATTTTCTTTCTTTGACCAGAAAACATCTTCCCATGGTTTGTTATCGTCGAACACGTCCTGGTTAAGGTTGTCTTCTTTCCTGCGCGTGGTAAACACGATCTCATCACCTGCTTCGTTCAGCACGGGTCCATAGTCGTCGTATTCGGAATTGATCTCACGGCCAATATTGACGATTGAATAATTTTGAGGGTTGTCAACGAACCTCTTGCCATTCCCGCACTCATAAATGTTTCTCTCTACTACTGACAGGGGCACTTTGTCTTTGCCTTGGTAATTGGACTTTTTGGCAAGCTTCGCCTTGTACTTGTTATAAAATTCCACTGCCTTATCCCATTCCATGCCATACTGATAGCTTCTTCCTATCATGTACTCGAGGTCGAAACGATACTCGGGATCTTCGCGATAAACGCGCAACAGGTATTTTATAGCAAGGTGACGGTTGAATGTGATCAGATAGAGATGGCCGGCTTCAAAGTTTGCCTTGGCAAAAGTGGTGTCGGTATCTGCTGCGGTTACATAGAGGTCGCGGGCCAGATCATAGGCTTTGGTTGCGGCAAGAATTTCCTGAGCCTGTCCAAGGTATTCCTCGGCAAGCGCCCGGTCCACTTGACTGTAAGCTGGAAGGACAACGATAAAAAGTAAAGCGCAAAAAATCAGTACACTACGGATACTGGACATCGCTTAAAAAAGTTTACAATAAAGTTATAACAAAAAATCACTAGCAATATATAAAAAACGGGAT